>CAXUJE010000139.1:0-12574 GCA_964251035.1 uncultured Acetobacteraceae bacterium | reverse complement strand
CGGTGGAAAGGCGACTAGCCGGCCAGCCGAGGCGAAGGGGACCGTTCTCTAATCGCGCCTCCTCTATCAACTGCTTCTAGCTTGTTGGTGTCGTCGTCGCCGGTCAAACCAACAAATCGGGTCATCGAACCGCCTCCCATGGTGCGAACCACCGGGCGACAGCGCCCGGACCGCAGCATCATGGATGGCCTATGCCCCCGCCGCGATTACCCAATGTCCACACATGCAACAAGGTCACTCGCGGTCGATCCGGAAGGGTTTCCCCTTGGCATGTCGCATGCATGGTGTTTCCAGGCCTCCAAGGCTTCGCGTGATTTGCAGGGGATCATGAACGTGACAGCTCGCATGGTCGTCGATATCAACTGCGACATGGGAGAGGCTTTCGGTCCTTGGAGGATCGGCGAGGCGCCCGACGATGCGTTGCTGCCGCTCATCAGCTCCGCCAACATCGCCGCCGGGTTCCACGCCGGCGACCCCAACCTGATGGACCGCTCCGTCCAAAGCGCCGCGGCGCTCGGGATCGGGGTGGGGGCGCATCCTGGATTCCGTGACCTGCAGGGGTTTGGCCGCCGTCATATCGGCGCACAGCCGCACGAACTGGTCAACGACGTGCTGTATCAGGTGGGCGCCCTGGCCGCGTTCGCCCGGCGCCACGGGACCGCGCTGCAGCACGTCAAGCCGCACGGCGCGCTGTTCATGCATGCGGCCTCCGACGAGGCGTTCTCTGGCATGTTGGTCGATGGCCTGCTGCGGATCGGGCCGGAGCTGCTGCTCTACTGCATGGATGTGTCCGTGACCTGCTCGATGGCCAAGCGCGCCGGGCTGGGGACAGTGCGGGAGTTCTACGCCGACCGCGATTACGACCGCTCAGGCTCGATCGTGTTCGCACGCCAAGTCACGCGGCCCGATCCGCAGCGCGTGGCCGACAAGGTGTTGCGCGCGTGCCGGGACGGCCGCGTCGAGACCGTCGAGGGCGACACGATCGAGATCGAGTTCGAGTCCATCTGCTTCCATTCCGACACGCCGGGCGCGTTGGAGCTGGCGACCGCGATGCAGGCTGCGCTGCTCGCCGACGGCATACGCATCGCCCGTCCGGGACAGCCATGACCGTTGGAGCAAGGAAAGCCGCATGACAACCGTGACGGTGCCGTCGCCGCTGCCGGGCACGTTCTATCGCCGCCCCGCGCCCGACAAGGACCCCTTCAAGGCGGAGGGCGACGACGTGGCGGTTGGCGACACGCTCGGCTTGATCGAGGTGATGAAGACGTTCACTCCGGTGGTCGCGGAAGAGGCGGGGCGTCTGGCCCGCGTGCTGGTGGAGGACCAGGACGCCGTCATGGCCGGCCAGCCGCTCTACGAGCTTGAGACCTGAGCCGTGGCGCTCCGCAAGATCCTGGTGGCGAACCGCGGCGAGATCGCGGTCCGGATCGTGCGTGCCGCGCGCGAGCTGGGCATCGCCACCGTGCAGGCCGCGAGTGCGGCAGACCGGACGATGCTGGCCGTGCAGCTCGCCGATGAGGTGGTCGAGATCGGGCCGCCGCACGCCTCGAAGTCCTACCTGAGCCATTCCGCCCTGCTGCGGGCGGCGCAAGCCTCCGGCGCGGACGCGATCCATCCGGGCTACGGGTTCTTGTCCGAAAGCGCGGACTTTGCGGAGGCGGTCACGGCGGCCGGCCTGGTCTTCATCGGCCCCCATGCGGACAGCCTGCGCCGGATGGGCGACAAGGCCGCCGCACGCGCGACCGCCACCGCCTGCGGGGTTGCCACCGTGCCCGGCAGCGAGGACCGCGTGCCGGACCTCCACGCCGCCCTGTCCATCGCGGCCGATCTGGGCTTTCCGCTCATGGTCAAGGCGTCCGCCGGCGGCGGCGGCCGGGGCATCCGCGTGGCGGCCGACGCTGCCGAGCTGAGGCGTCTGTTTCCCGAAGCGAGCGCCGAAGCGGCGGCGGCGTTCGGCGATGGCGGCCTTTACCTTGAGCGGTTCGTCCCGCAGGCCCGCCATATCGAGGTGCAGGTGCTCGGCGACGGCACGGACGTGATCCATTTGTTCGAGCGCGAATGCTCGCTGCAGCGGCGGCGGCAGAAGATCTGGGAGGAAGCGCCGGCGTCGTGTCTTTCTGCCGGACAGCGCGAGGCGCTGTGCGCCTCCGCCGTGCGCCTGGCGCGGGCGGTGTCATACCGCGGCGCCGGAACGCTGGAGTTCCTGTTCGACGAGGCCGCCGGTGCGTTCTATTTCATCGAGATGAACGCGCGCATCCAGGTGGAGCACCCGGTCACGGAGATGGTCACGGGCATCGACCTCGTGCGCGAGACGATCTGCATCGCGGGCGGAGAGGCGCTGTCCGTGCAGCAGGACGCGGTGCGCCTCCATGGCCATGCGCTGGAATGCCGGATCAACGCAGAGGACCCGCGCCGGAACTTCCGCCCGGCTCCCGGCACGGTGGCGGCGCTGCGCGTGCCCGGCGGCCCCGGCGTGCGGTTCGACACGATGCTGTTTCCCGGCTGCGACGTGCCGCCATTCTACGACTCCCTGCTCGGCAAGCTCATCGCCTGGGACCTGACGCGCCCGCAGGCGCTCGCCCGGATGCGGGGCGCCCTGGCGGAACTCCAGATCGAGGGCGTGCCGACCACGGTGGCGCTGCACCGCGCCCTCGCGCGCAACCCGGATGTCGTGGCGGGCCGGGTGCACACGGCTTGGCTCGAAGGCTGGCTTGCGGGGTCGCCATTTGGTGACGCCGGCGGACGGAGGACGGCATGACGCTGCGCTACGGTTTCGGCGGTGACGAACACCTTTTCATCGAGGTCGCCGAGGCGATGTCGCTCGACGCCTTCTTCACCGCCCTGTCGATGGCCCGCGCGATCAAGGAGCGGGCCATCGCCGGCGTGACCGAGATCTGCCCCGCCAACGCTTCGCTGCAAGTCCGGTTCGACCCCGACGAGATCGGCGCCGGGGCGCTGCTCGATACGGTCCGATCGTTGGAGCAGGGCATCACGGAGGCCGCGCCCGTTCTCGACACCCGCATCATCGAGGTCCCGGTGCTGTACCAGGACCCCTGGACGCACGAGACGCTGATGCGCTTCCGCGAACGGCACCAGGAGCCAGGGTCGACGGACGTGGAGTACGCGGCCCGGGTGAACGGCTTCGAAGGCCCGGACTCCTTCATACAGGCCCATGCGGGGGCGCCCTGGCTGGTGACGATGGTGGGCTTCGTGGCCGGGCTGCCGTTCCTCTACCAGATGGTGGAGCGGGAGCGGCAGATCGAGGTGCCGAAATACCTGCGGCCCCGCACGGACACGCCGCGCCTGACGATCGGCCACGGCGGCTGCTTCGGCTGCATCTATTCGGTGCGCGGGGCCGGCGGCTACCAGATGTTCGGCGTGACCCCGATGCCGATCTATGATCCCACGGAGACCATCGCCTACCTGCGGGAGTTCATGATCCTGTTCCGGCCCGGCGACATCGTGCGGTTCCGCGCCATCGGCCGCGGGGAGCGCGACCAGATCCTGGGCGACGTCGAGGCCGGTCGGTTCGTGCCCAGGGTTCGCCCGGTGACGTTCGACCTCGCCGCCTTCCGGACCGATCCCGCCGGCACGGCGGCGTCCCTGATGGAGGCGCCCCATGGCCATTGAGGTCAGGAAGCCCGGCCTGTTCACCACCGTGCAGGACCTTGGCCGCCCGGGCTACTACCACCTGGGCATCCCGTTGTCGGGCGCGATGGACCGGGCCGCGTTGCGCACGGCCAACCTGCTGGTCGGCAACCCCGAGGCGGCGGCGGCGCTGGAAATCACCTTTCTCGGGCCTGAGCTGCGCTTCACCAGCGATGCCTCCGTGGCGGTCACGGGCGCGGAGCTGCCGCCGAAGCTGGACGGCGAGGCGCGTCCGGGCTGGACGTGCTTTGCCGTCAAGGCCGGCCAGGTGCTCGGTTTCGACTTCCTTCGCAAAGGGGCGCGTGCCTACCTCGCCGTGGCTGGCGGGATCGACGTGCCGGAAGTGCTGGGCAGCCGGTCGACCTACGTGCTGGGCGGCCTTGGCGGCTTCGGCGGCCGCAGCCTGCGGGCGGGCGACACCGTGAGGGTCGGGCCGGCCGCACGGGCGGCACCGGTCGGAACGAGCCTGCCGGAGGCGCTGCGGCCCGGGGTCGGCTCCGCTCGTCCGCTCCGCGTCTTGCCTGGGCTGTACTGGCATCGTCTGACGGAGGCGGCGGGCAACGGGTTCTTCGACGACACCTGGAAGGTCGCGCCCGAGGCCGACCGGATCGGCTATCGCTTCCGCGGCGGCAATCCCCTGGCGTTCGTGCCGCGGCAGCAGCCGTTCGGGGCCGGGTCAGACCCGTCCAACATCGTCGATAGCTGCTATCCCTACGGGTCCATCCAGGTCCCGGGCGGCACGGAGCCGATCATATTGCATCGCGATGCAGTGTCGGGGGGCGGCTACTTCATGCTGGGCACGGTGATCTCGGCCGACATGGACGCGATCGCGCAAATGCAGCCGAACACCCCGGCGCGATTCGTCAGGGTGGACATGGCCCAGGCCGTCGCCGCCCGCGCCGACCAGGCGCGATCGCTGGAAGGGATACGCCAGGCCCTGGCATGGATTTAGCGATCGCTGCAGCGACGCTACCCAGCGGCGGCACCCTCAACCGGCGGCCAGTGGGCCGCGGCTCTCCGGCGCATGGTGGCGCGGAACTGTTCGGTGGAGAGCGGGAGCAGTTCGCCAGTGCCCCAGTTCAGCAGCACCCCATAGCGCCGGAGGACATCCATGACATCGACCTCGCCCGCCCGGTACCAGGCGGCGACCTGGGCCGGGTCCTCTGCCAGCCAACCCTGCCGCGCTGCCCGGATACCCGCACGTTCCCGATGCGTGGCCGCCTCGTCCACCTCGTATTCAGCCAGATCCTCGTCGATGACGCGGATGACCACGCCGTAATCCCGGGCGGCGCGACGGACCGACACGTATCCGTCGGCCACGTCCTCGCGCACCAGCGCCGGGTCACGTTCCAATGCGTCGCCATAGCCGCCGCCGCCCGCGGTCGGGCGGCTGAACGTGTCCCCCGAGTTGAGCTTGACGTCGGAGAACACGGAACCCAGCCACTCCGGCCCGTCCGCCCCGGCACGGTGCAGCGTCAGGCCATGCGGGATCGACGGCAGCCCGCCGTTGATGCCCCAGACCACCGCGCGCTCGCGGTCGCAGATATAGGAGATGACCGTGTTGTCAGCCTCGCGCAGCACGGCGCTCTTGCGCACGCCGACCCCGCCGCGCCACAGGCCGGGACCGGCGCTGTCGGTGAGTATCTCGAACTCGGTGGTCAGCATGGGGCAGGTGCGCTCCTGCCCCTCGACCGGCTGGGACATCATGCCGCAGCCGAACGAGGAGGTCGTGACGCCGCAGCCGTCGCGGCCGTTGCGGCCGCCCCAGCCGCCGGGCAGCCAGTCATAGAACATGAATGTCGGCTTGTCCGGGCGGCGCAGGTCGCGGCCGCCGGTCAGCAGGTATTCGTTGTTGAAGACGCAGGCGATGGCCCGCTCCGGCATGATGGTCGACCAGATCTCGTAGATCGAGTTCATGATCTTCTCGAACGGCACGAGGAACCCGGTCACCGCCACCGGCCAGCGCGCGTTGACCACCGTGTCCTCGGGCGCGATCACCTCGATCGGCCGATAGAAGCCGGAGTTCAGCGGCAGGTCGGGAAAGAAGGTCTTCATCCCCGCGACCACCGCGGAGAAGGTGCCGCCGAACGCGGAATTGTACAGCGTGCCGATGCAGGGATGGCTTCCGGTCAGGTCGTAGACCGCCCGGTCGCCATGGATCGTCAGCTTGACGCGGATGGGGATCATCCCCTCGCCCACCGAGGGGTCGCTGTCGATGAAGTCCTGCGTCTCCCACGTGCCGTCCGGCAGCGCGGACAGCCGCCGGCGCAGCACGCGCTCGACATAGTCCTGCACGTCGGCGAAGCCCGCCTGCACGGTGTCGCGGCCATACTTGCCGACCAGGCGCAGGATCTCGCGCTCGGCCACGCGGGTCGCCTCGGATTGGCTCTGCATGTCGCCGATGATCGAGGCCGGGTCGCGCGTGTTGCTGGCGACCAGGTGCGCGACGTCGCGGCAGAAGCGGCCCTTGTCCCATAGCCGCACCGGCGTGATGCGCAGCCCTTCGCGGAACATCTCGGTGGCGCGCACGTCGAAGGAGCCGGGCACGCTGCCGCCGACGTCGGACCAATGTCCGTTCGACTGGCTGTAGCCGATGATCCCGCCGTCGGCGAAGATGGGGCGCACCAGGCGGACATCCGGAAAATGCGTGCCGCCGGCATACGGGTCGTTGACCGCGAACACGTCGCCCGGGTGCATGTCGTCGCCGAAGAACCGGATCACGTCCTTGCAGGTCCAGTGCAGCGTGCCGACGTGCACGGCGATGTCGCCGCGGCCCTGCGCGATGGAGTCGCCGTTGTGGTCGTTCAGCGCGTTGGAGAAATCGCGGTTGTAGATCACGAACGAGTAGCAGGTCCGGATCATCTGCTCGGCCATCTGGTCCACCGCGGTGATGAAGGAGTTCTTCAGCACCTCGAAGGTGACGGGATCGAGGGCGAAGCCGGTCCGATCGGTGTTCAAGCGGTGTCCATCTGCCACGGCAAGCTCTCCTCACGTGCTTTGGGGAGTGGAAAGACGAACGCCTTCCCTTTGGCGCATCTCGCTAAACGCGCATGATGACGTTGAGCCACTTGTCGATTTTGAATTCGACTCCGGGCGGCACGACCGTCGTGGCGTCCAACTGCTCGATGATCGCGGGTCCTCGCATGCTGCTCCCGGCGGCAAGATCGGGACGCCAATAGACCGGCGTGTCGATCGGCTCACCCGCATCGAAATGCACCGGGCGCCGCGCCCGCGGCACGGGCACGGCCCCGCTTTGCTCATAAGCGGCGAACTGCGCCTTCGGCACGACTCCGGCCGCCTTCAAGTTCAGCCGGAACAAGGTGACCGGGGTGTCCTCGCGGCTGAAGTTGTACTCGCGTTGGTGCAGCGCGTGGAATGCCGCAACCATGGACTCGACGGACTCGATCCGGCCGCCCACCGGCACCGACAGCGAGCGCCACTGCCCCTGGTACATCATGTCGACGCTGCGTTGCATCACCATGTCGGCCGCGGCCACGCCCTCATGGGCCAAGCGCTCGGCGGCGCCGGCTTCCAGCGTCTCGAAGCGGCCCTGCAGTTGGGCTGCATCGGCGTCGGCCGCGGCGATCAGGCAGCTCTCGGCCAAGTCATGCTGCAGATCCACCAGCAGGCAGCCCACGGCGGAGGTGATGCCAGGATTGGGCGGCACGATCACGACCGGGATCGACAGCTCGCGCGCCAGGGCCGCGCCGTGCAGCGCCCCGGCACCGCCGAATGCCACCAAGGCGAAATCCCGGGGATCGTAGCCGCGGGCGATCGAGATCAGCCGCACCGCGTCGGCCATGTTGGCGTTGGCGACCTGGACGATGGCATCGGCCGCCGCGGACACCGACAGGCCCGCATCGAGCTGGACCGAGCCTCCGGCCAGGCCGGCGCCGGGCCGTCCCAGCACCACCGTCGCCGAGTGGGGCTATGAGAAGAAGGGCTACCGCACCGCCTACGTGCTGCTCGACGACGCGATCGAGTACGACAAATCGGTCTGCGCCGGCTTTGACTGGGCGTTCGAGAAAGCCGGCGGCAAGATCATCGGCCGCGACACCTTCAAGAACGCCGATCCGACGCTCAGCTCGCAGATCACCCGGCTGGCGAATGCGGCGCGCGACAGCAAGATCGATGCGATCATGCTTTGCTCCTACCAGCCCGGCGGCGCCAGCGCAGTGCGGCAAATCCGTTCCACCGATATCAAGCTGCCGATCCTGAACGGCTCGTCGATGGACGGCACCTATTGGATCAGCGCAGTGCCGGGCCTGAACGAGTTCTACGTACCGGTACAGGCTTTGGCGGGCGGCGACCCGCGCCCGGAAGTCGCGCTCCTGACCCAGCAATACGCCACCAAGTTCGGCAAGCCGCCGACAACGCAGTACGCGTACCCGATCTACGCCTGGCTGCAGCTATGGGCCAAGGCGGTGGCCAAGGCCGGCACGACCGACGCCGTTCCCGTCGTCGCTGAGATGGAGAGGTACACCGACGAGCCCACTGTGCTGGGTCCGCGCAGCTTCACTCACAAAATGCATATCCAAACCGGCATCCCGCTCACGATCACAGAGACGGCGGATGGCAAGCAGACCGCGGTGCAAGAATGGCGCATCAAGGACGAAATCCCGCCAGCCGTACTCTACCGAACGAAGAAGGCGTCCTGATAGGCGGTCTCGCCGCATGTCAGCGCTGAGCGGGATCTCGCCCGCACACGAGCAGGCCGCGCGCAACGAGGAATTGCTGACCGGGCTTCCCGGGCTGCTCGCGCAGCCACAGGCCTCGGAGTTGGCGGCGGAGGGCGTGGTGGTCCGCTTCGGCGGGCTGGCTGCGATCTCCGACGTGAGCTTGACGGTGCGCCGGCACGAGGTCTTCGGGCTGATCGGGCCCAATGGCGCCGGCAAGACGACGTTGGTGAACTGCTTCACGGGGTTTCAGCGGCCGACCGAGGGGCGGGTGCTGCTCGGGCGGGAAGCCACCAGCGGCTGGACCCCCGATCGCTTCCGCAACGCAGGCGTGGCCCGGACCTTCCAGGCCGGCCGCCTGTTCCGGGACATGACGGTGCTGGAAAACGTCGAGGTGACGGCGGTGGCATTGGGACTGGGCCGACGCGCCGCCGCCGAGCGCGCGATGGCGATGCTGGACTGGGTCGGCTTGGCCGGCCAGGCGCAGCGGATCGCCGGCACGCTGCCCTATACCGATGAGCGGCGCGTCGGCATCGCCCGCGCCCTGATCCTGTCTCCGGCGTTCGTCCTGCTCGACGAACCGGCAGCCGGCATGTCCGACGCCGAATGCGAGGACTTGGCGGAGTGGATCGCCTCCATCCCGCGCCGCTTCAACTGCGGCGTGCTGCTGATCGAGCATAACATGCGGGTGATCATGGGCGTCAGCGACCACATCCACGTGCTGGACGGAGGCCGCACGCTGGCTGCGGGAACGCCGTCCGAGATCCAGGGCGATCCGGCCGTCATCGCGGCCTACCTGGGCATGGAGGCGTGAGCGGCCCCGCTGGAAACGACGGCGCTGCCATGCTGGAACTGCGCGACGTGCAGGTCAGCTACGGGCGGCTGACCGCGCTGCGCCGCCTGTCGCTGGAGGTCCGGACCGGCGAGGTGGTTTGCCTGATCGGCCCCAACGGCGCGGGCAAGTCAACGGTGATGAACGCCATCGCCGGCGGCATCGCGCGCGACTCAGGCTCCATTCGGTTCCAAGGCGCCGAATTGCCCATGCGCAAGCCGAAGCGCATCGCCCGGCTGGGCCTGTCCATGGTGCCGGAGGGGCGACAGGTGTTCGGCACCCTGACGGTCGAGGAGAACCTGAAGGTCGGCGGCTACCTGTGCAACGACGCGCGGGCCAGTGCGACGGCCATGGAGCGGGTGGCGGGGTATTTCCCGCGCCTCAAGGAACGGTGGCGCGGCCAGGCGGGACGGCTTTCCGGCGGCGAGCAGCAGATGCTTGCGATCGGCCGCGCGCTGATGACCCAGCCGAAGCTGGTGATGGTCGACGAGCCGTCGCTGGGCCTCGCGCCGCGCATCGTCGATCAGGTCTACGAGATTCTGCTGTCGCTTCGCGAGCGCGAGGGGCTTACGCTGCTGATCAACGAGCAAAGCTCGCACCGCATTCTCCGGCACGCCGACCGCATCTACGTCATTCGCAATGGCGCCATCCAGCTGCACGGGACGGCTGCCGAACTCAGCGACGGGGTCGCGATCAAGGCGGCATACTTCGGCTTTGCCGCTGCACACGCCGCCGATGCGCGCCGAAGCGTCGACCCGGCGCCGGAGGCGCTGACATGATCGACTTCGCGCAGAACCTCATCGACGCACTCAGCCTCGGCAGCCTGTATGCCCTGGTGGCGCTCGGCATCGGGTTGCTGTTCGGCATCCTGCGGCTGGTGAACTTCGCGCATGGCGACTTCATCACGCTCGGCGCCTATGCGCTGATCGTGCCCTCTGCGGACGTGATGTCGCAGATGTTCATCGGCGCGTGGCCGTGGGCGCTGGTCATCCCGGTCATCGCCGCCGTCGTGATCGTGGTCGCTTTGCTGACCGATGTCCTGGTGTTCCGCCCTTTGCGCGGCAGGGCCGCGCCGACGCTGATGATTGCCTCGTTCGCGGTCAGCTACATCATCCAGAATGGCGTGCTGATGGCCTACGGCTCGCGGCCGAAAGCGGCGAACCTTTGGCCGGAGCTGGCGGCCCACGTGCAATTTGCCGGGCTGCGCGTGCCGGTGCTGCAATTGGTGACCATATGCGCGACGCTGGCGCTGATGGTTGGCCTGACCCTGTTCCTGCACCGTACCCCGTGGGGCGTGCAGATGCGGGCCGCGGCCGAGAATTTCCGTATGGCCCAGTACCTGGGCGTGCGTGGCAATTTCGTCATCGGCCTGGCGTTTGCCATCAGCGGCGTCTTGGCCGCCGCAGTGTCGCTGCTGTTCCTGGCGCAGACAGGATCGCTGAGCAACGTGATGGGCGTGCCGTTGGCGCTGTTCGCCTTCGTGGCCGTGGTGGTCGGCGGCATGGGCAGCCTCCCCGGCGCAGTCGCAGGCGGCTTCCTCGTGGGCTTCGTCGTGACGATGCTGCAGGCCTACCTGCCCGCCGACTTGCGGGTGTTCCGAGATGCCTTCGCGTTCGCGTTCGTCATCCTGGTGCTCCTGGTGCGCCCCGCGGGGCTGATCCCTAGCCGCACCGCCGTCGAGCGGGTATGAGAATGGATACCGTGTCCCCGGCCCCGCCGGCCGTTTCCCGACCCGTCGCCGGGGCGGCCTTCGCGCATCGCCTGCGCGGCTTCGGCACGCCGCTGCTGCTCATCGCCATCGTCGGGATCGTGACGCTTCTGGCGGTTCTCGGCGGCGACCAGTTGCAGACGTCGCTGACCGAGATGCTGATCCGCATGGTCGTGGTGGTCGGCATCTGGGTGTTTGTCGGCAATTCCGGGGTCATCTCGTTCGGCCAGGTCGGCTTCATGTGCATCGGCGCCTATGCGGCCGCCTGGGCGACGGTTGACCCGGCCTGGAAAGGCATCATGCTCACCGGCTTGCCGCAGGTGCTGCAGGACAACGAGTACCCGGTCCCGCTGGCGCTGCTTGGCGGCGGGCTGCTCGCGGCCGCGGTGGCGCTGCTGCTGGGCGCTGCGATCATGCGGCTGTCGGGCATTGCCGCCTCGATCGCCACCTTCGCGTTCCTGATGATCGTGAACAGCGTCTATTCGAATTGGGACTCGGTGACTGGCGGCACCAGCTCGATCATCGGCATCCCGACCGTGGTCGGTCCCGGGCTGGCGTTCGTGTTCGCGGCCGCCGCCATCCTGGTGGCGCACTGGTTCCAGGTGTCCCGCACCGGGCTGATGCTGCGCGCCTCGCGCGACGACGAGGTTGCGGCCAAGGCCTCGGCGGTCAACGTCGTTCGGGTCCGCCTGGTAGCGTTCGTCATCAGCGCCGCGATCGTGGGGACCGGCGGCGCGCTGTGGAGTCATTTCCTCGGCGTGCTCACCGCGGACACGTTCTACCTCACGCTGTCCTTCGTGACCTTGGCGATGCTGGTCGTGGGCGGCCTTGGCAGCCTGTCCGGCGCGGTGATCGGCGTCATCGTCGTCACGGTCGTCGTGCAGGCGCTGCGCACCCTGGAGCAAGGTGTGACTGTTGGCGGCAGCAACGTCACATCGCCGCCGGGCAGCCAGGAGATCGGTCTGGGCCTCGTGCTCGCGCTGATCATGATCTTCCGTCCGATGGGCCTGACCCAGGGCCGTGAGGTCGCCTGGCGGTGGCGCCGGGCCAAGCCAGGACAGCAGCAAGGTTCGCGGCGATGACCCATCCGACCTGCTCGGCAACCGTCTGAACGGCGACCCGCCTGGCGACGGCGACAGCGCTTCACGATCGGGGAACGGCATGCGGCACCGGCTTGGCATCGACGTAGCCCGACGCGGCGGTCATCGTGCCGCCGCCGTGCCACGGTCTCGCCACGGGCCGATCGGGGGCCACACCCCCGTGCAGTTCCTGCACGAGGCCGCGCAGCGGATCGCCCGGGGCGACAGCGCGGTGGCCGCCGTGTGCGGGGCCGAAAGCAACCATACGGCGACCCACGCGGCACGGCGCGGCCTGACGCTGGCATGGACGCCGACCGCCGCGCCCCGTCCTGAAGGGAGCGCTTGGTTGCCGGCGCGCAACCGCAGCTATCTCCATCCCTTGGCGCTTCGCCATGACATCACGGAACCGATCACCGTGTATCCGCTCTATGAAGGCGCCACCGCGGTCGCATGGGGCCAAACGCCTGCCCAGGCCACGGCCGAGTCGGCGGCGATGTGGGCGCAGCTCTCCGAGACCGCATGGTTGCCTGGCCGTGTCCCAAGCTGATGGTCGCGAACCCAGCGGTGAACCAGGGCGCCGCCGTGCTGCTGACCAGCCTGGCCGCGGCACGCGCGGCCGGCATTCCCGAGC
>CAXUJE010000138.1:0-12611 GCA_964251035.1 uncultured Acetobacteraceae bacterium | reverse complement strand
TGGACCCTCTGAAACGCCGGCTCATCCCCGCGCCCGCGGGGAACCCCGGGCGTCTGCACAAATTCCTTGTCAAATCCTCGGCTCATCCCCGCGCCCGCGGGGAACCCGGTGGCGTTCAGCGGTCAAATGAGCACGCCATCGGCTCATCCCCGCGCCCGCGGGGAACCCGAACGCGAGGCACGCCGCGTAGTTGTCGCTCACGGCTCATCCCCGCGCCCGCGGGGAACCCGGCCGTGTCGGGCAGCATGAGCGTCTCCGTCCCGGCTCATCCCCGCGCCCGCGGGGAACCCATCAAGCGGTATCTCCCGAACAGCGCCGACTGCGGCTCATCCCCGCGCCCGCGGGGAACCCCTTCATAACGCATGGGTTTGTTACCCCCACCTCGGCTCATCCCCGCGCCCGCGGGGAACCCGGTGTCGACCTGGCTCGAGACGGTGCCCGTCCCGGCTCATCCCCGCGCCCGCGGGGAACCCGCCAACGAGAGAACCGCCACTGCCTGCCTCCGCGGCTCATCCCCGCGCCCGCGGGGAACCCACCGTGCAGTGGGCGGTTCCGGCAACCGGCGCCGGCTCATCCCCGCGCCCGCGGGGAACCCACGAAACGCCAAGGCGACGATGCGGTGTGGGCCGGCTCATCCCCGCGCCCGCGGGGAACCCGTCCCCAAGGCGGACAGGCGTTGGTCAATCGTCGGCTCATCCCCGCGCCCGCGGGGAACCCCCGCGCTGGTCGGAAGGCGACCTCGGCGGGCGCGGCGCATCCCCGCGCCCGCGGGGAACCCATCCGCGAAAAGCCGGGGTCGAGCTGCGTCAGCGGCTCATCCCCGCGCCCGCGGGGAACCCGATCCAGCCGTCCGGCTTCGTGCCCACCGCCGCGGCTCATCCCCGCGCCCGCGGGGAACCCAACGACCATGAGATGGAATGCCATGGGATGTCCGGCTCATCCCCGCGCCCGCGGGGAACCCCATGGCAGCGGGTCCGCCAGGCCCGATGGTGACGGCTCATCCCCGCGCCCGCGGGGAACCCCAAACCGGCTTCACCTGAGCCTCAACAGCAGCCGGCTCATCCCCGCGCCCGCGGGGAACCCCCGGCCCGGGCACGGGAACGCAAGTGACTGCGCGGCTCATCCCCGCGCCCGCGGGGAACCCGAGCGGAGGCTTGCATGGGGTAGTGCCGAGCCACGGCTCATCCCCGCGCCCGCGGGGAACCCGATCAACATGGCGCTTTGCGTGACCGTGCCGTCGGCTCATCCCCGCGCCCGCGGGGAACCCTCTTCGCGCAAACCATTGTTCTCAAATAGCTATTCACCTGTCAAACAGCCTACCGCGTTCGAGGTGCCTCTGGGCGGGCCAGCGGCGCAGCAACCTCCGGCTCTCCAGTGAACGCCACCAAACGGAAACCGTCCAGGTTCACCGGCATCCGCCGATTGCGGCCGCAGGTATCAAACTCGAACCCTGCATCATTCGGCGCCGCCCAGGCGATCACGCCGCTGCCGTCCGCGATGTAGGCACACACCTGCGCCCAGATCATCTCTCGCACCCGCCGGCCGTAGGCGCCGACGTACACGCCTGCCCGCACCTCCAGCAGCCAAACCGCCAACCGCCCCCGCAGCCGCGGCGGCGCGTTCTCAACCACGATGACCAGCATCACCTAACGCTTCCGGCAGTGGGATGGCGACCGGCATCGCCTCCTCGGGATCGGACGGCACCGGCAGGCCGCCCGCGGCCAGCACGTCCTCGATCGCCGGAATCAGCTTGGACAACGTGTCCTCCCGCCGGAACGTGTCGCGGCAGCGGCGGCGTACGGCGGCCACCGGATTGCCCAGTGGCGCCCCGTCCAGCACGCCGCGCCCCTTTTCCACCGCCGCCGCCACCCGGAACGCTTCCGGCACCACCGTCTCGAACTTGAACAGATCAGCGATGTCGTAAACGAAGCTCTGCGGCTTGCCGCTGTGCAGGAAGCCGATGGCGGGCGCATAGCCCGCTGCTAGCACCGCTGCCTC
Organism: uncultured Acetobacteraceae bacterium; assembly: GCA_964251035.1. Lineage (GTDB taxonomy): Bacteria > Pseudomonadota > Alphaproteobacteria > Acetobacterales > Acetobacteraceae > CAHJXG01. The sequence goes on along the minus strand of CAXUJE010000138.1, from coordinate 10,613 downwards.
TGTGATCCCGTACAGCGCCGACGTCGCCGCCGACAGGCAACGGTTCACCGTGTCCGCCCCGCCCCAGTTCCGGTGGTCGTATCGGCGTCCGCCCCAGGTCACGCCGTGCCGCTGCGCTAGCAAGCGGTAGATTTCTCGCACCCGTGCGCCTTCAATGCCGCGGAGCTGGTCCAGGGATCGGCGCGCGGGAGCGTCCTCGCCGAAGCGCCGGGCATACATGCGGCGAACCACGCGAAGCCGCGCGTCGTCGTCCAGCGCCAGCCGGGCCTGGAACAGCAGGCGGTCGGATCGGGCGCCGCCAGGCTGTCCGGCCGCGTACAAGCGCACCCCGGCTTCCCCCACCCAGATCAGCAGCGTGCCGGCTCGCGCCGCCAGCGCCACCGCGGCATGGCTGACCCGTGTGCCCGGCTCCAGCATCAAGCACGCGATCCCGCCTACGGGGATCACTACCCGAACACCGCGCATGTCCACCACAACGAAAGCGCCGTCCACGACGTCGAGCTGCCCCTTTTCGATGAACAGGATGGAGCTGCGCTCCTTCATCGGGATGGGTCTGGGCGGCGGCAGGCCGGGTAGGGCGTCGGGAGGCACGGTGTCAGGCGCGGCGGATGAGCATGAGGCCGCAGCCAAACGCCCGCGCCCGGCCGAACCCCGCTGCCAACGCCGACAGGAAGGCCACGGGGTCTGTCACGGTCAGGACACCCGTGAAGTCCAGTTGGCCGAAGCACGCCGGGCTACCGCCGTCGCGGGGCAGGCGGACGGTTTCATAACCGTCCACCGCCACGTCGCCTGCCGGGGTGAACCCGTGCGCATCGCCTTGACGCGCCAGCCAGGCCCGACCGGCCGACGCCACAGCGCCAAGCCGGGCGCTAGCCCGCTGCGCCTGCGGCAAGGCGTGCAGCGCATCCATCACCACGTCATGACGCTTGCTGCGCTGCCCCGCCGGCCCGCGCGACACCACGGCGTTGGCGCGCAAGGAAAATGCCAGCCGGTCTCCAGATGCCAGCATCGGCTCGAACGGCTTGGCCTCCACGTCGAACAGGTCCGGCATGGGCGTGGGCGGCCGTGCAGACAAAGTCATGAAGCGGCCTTGTCCCTCCTCCCGCCACAGGAAATCACGCCGCCGTTCCGGCCCGTCCGCGAACATCGCCCACACTAGGCGGTGCGCCGCCACTGTCCGCGGCCCTGCCTCGTCCGGCACCAGCAGCCGCGCGAGCGACCCGATCGCCGCCGTGTCCCGCCGCAGCCGCGCCCGGCACAGCCACAAGGGTGTCATGGCGCGGCTTCCAGCGACGGCAAGCCTTCGATCACCTCCTGGCGCAGATCGAACTGCCACAGCCGGCGGGAGCGAGGCTGGTCCCGCCGCACCTCGATTCGATGGGCCAGATTGGGATCGGCTCCGCCATCCCAGTGGTCCCGTGCCACGACCGGCTCGCCGGGCTGGTCGGCCCAGGACAGAAAGCGGGCTTCCGGTCCGGCCCGATGCCGCCGGGCCAGCGCCGTGCTGGGGTCGGGCGCGTCGTCCAGCGCGGGTGCCATCGGCAAGCCGAGCGGGCAGCTTTTGCGGCCGAGAAAGGGCACGAAGCCCGGCACCCGCATGGCGGCGGCGATGTCCCCGAGCGTCCAGCGCGGTGCCGGGCTGCGCGCCCACAGCGCTGCCAGGTGCCATGCCCCGGTGCGGTAGTCCCGCCGGGACAGGATGGTGGCCAGGTCCGGCGCTTGCAGCTCCTCACGTCGGGTCGCAAAGCGCCGCTTGCCGCGGCTCGGCGGCACCCGGGCCGTGTGATAGTCGGCCAGCAGCCGGCCCGGCGCATGGCACAGCAGCGCAAGGCCGTAGCTCGTTGCTAGTGCCGCCTGCCCAGCGTCGTCCTCCCGCTCCACGCCCAGGCAGGCGCCGACCAGGCCGAGCACGGCGGAACGGGCGGGACGGTCCCAGGTCGGGCGGCGTTCCCCCACTGCGAGGGCGCCGAACGAAGCCAGGGGCGCCACCAGCGCAAAGGTCAGGAAGGCCGCCATCGGTCAGCCCCGCGCAAAGGCGACGATCTCGGCCAGGCTGCCGCTGCGACCGACGTGCATCACCGCGTGTTCGGTGCTGGCCGGGCCGTAGGCGGCGTCCAGCTCGGCACGGAACCTGTCCAGCTCCTTGATGGAATCTTCCACCAGGTCGGTGCCGGTCACGGGCCTGCTGAACGCGCCGGCCAGCGTGCGCGGCTGGGCGTTGCCCCGTTCGGCCAGCACGTACTGGGCGCGGCCGTGGGCGGCGTAGCTGTTCTGCTTGCCGCTGGGCGCAATGGTTGCCGCAGCCTCCGCCAGCGCGCCCAGGGCGGTGGCAGCCAGCGTCTCTGCATCGGCAGCGCCGCCCAGGTTGCGCACCAGCAACGCCCGGTCCACGCACAAGTACAGGTAGAACACGCCGGAGCCGAACGCAGCTTCCCCGAGGAACCCGGCGCCGGCGTCCTCGGACGGGCGCTTCAAGTCGTCCACAGCGGTGTAGTAGTCGTCCTCCACCATCACGCGGTGCGTGGTGATGGCGTGGGCGACCTGGGCCGCGGCTTCCCGGTTGTAGGCGGGGTCGTCGGCGAGCATGCGCCCGAACAGGGCGATGTCGGCGGCGGTGTCGGCGGTGCGGAGCAGCCCGGCCTTCTTCGGATCGATGGCTTCGCCCGTGCTGGCGGCGCGCTCGGCCAGGGCCAGGGCTGCTTGGCGCTCCTCCGGCGCGATGAAGGCAAGCTGCTCGATGCGGGTGGGGTTGGGGTCCTTCTCGTCCTTCAGCTTGCCGAACACGCCGGCCACGCCGCGCGCGACGGCCTTCGCGCGGTCCGGCGGCACCTGGCGCTCAAGGAGGTGTGCCTGCACGTCCTCACCCAGCCGCTGCGTGCGGCTCCCCATGTGCCCGTCCAGGGCGTGCTTGAACACGTCGGACGTGCGCCAGGCGCGCTTGAGCGACTGAGAGGACAAGCGCAGCCGCGTGGCGCCCCCGACGACGGCGGTCTTGGGTCGCCCCGTGTCGTCCCGGTTCAGGTTAGCTGGCGGAAAGAACGTCAGCAGGTGTAGTTGCAGGAAGCGGCTCATGGGGTGGCGTCCTTGGTGGAGGCAGCAGGAGTGGCAGAAGCCGGGGCGGGCGGCAGGGCGTTCCAATACTGGTAGATCCAGCGGGTGCGACGCCAATCGCTCCAATCGAGCAGCGCCGCAGCCAAGTCGCGCACGGGCAGGGCGCCCCCGGCTAGGGCCACAAGACGCCGGAATGCCTGGAGCCGCTCGTCGGGTGTGTCCGCCTCCATCAAGCGCCGAAAGCGGAGCGGTTTCAGCAGCGCGGTCTCAGGCGTCTCAATGCTGCCAGGACCTACCAAACGGGCCACGGACGTGCCGGGTGCGTCGTCATTACGCCGCACATGCGCCAACACGGCGGCGGCTAAGGCCACCACGACCAGGTCGTCCGGACCCGTCGCCTTGACCGCCTGGAACAGCATCAGCGCCGAGGGTTCCTGCATGGCCTCCGCCACCGTGGTGCAGCGGCGCAGCCTGGCCAAGGCTGCGCGGTCGCCCGCGCGGCTCGCGCCCGGGTCGGGCTGCAAATCCAGCCACCAGCGCCTCGCGCCGGAGGCTGCGTGCTCTCGGGGGATCATGCGGTGCGTCTCTTCTTGACAGGCTTGGGGTCCAACGGCGGCAGGCCGGCTGCAGCCCACAGCGCCGCCCCGTCCTTGCCGTAGCCGCTGAACGCGAGACCCAGGTTGCGTTGCGCACGCAGCAGCCGGCGTATGCCCTCATCCGACCGCGGCAGAGTGGCGCCATCGGCGCCGAGCGGTGCGGCGGCCTCGAACAGCTTCAATGCCAAATCCCGCAGCGTGCGCAACCAGCGGGCCGGCTCCGCTGCGTCCGCGTCCGCGGCCCGAGCGGCCTCGCGGGCCAGCGCGTCGCGGAACGCCGCCTCCGTGCCGTCCCAAAGCTGCTCACGCACGGCGGACAGCAGCTCCCAATCCAACTTCACCGAAGCGCCGGGGCTGAACAACGCGTCCCGCACGGCCCGGCGCAGCAGCCCCGCCGCGGTGTCAGCCGCACGCACCAGTTGCCGCGCCAGCCTGTCCACCCGCGCCCGCACGGCCGGATCGGCAACGGCCGGCAGCGGCAGCTCGCTTTCCACGAAGCCACGGGCTTTCATGTTGTCCATGTCATAGCCGGCGGCGAGCAAGCGGTCGTTGTCATGGCGAGCCTGCCCGCCGCGGCCCCAAGTGTCGCTCTGGCGGCCCTGCCGCCAAGTGGTGACGGCAGGTGCCGGGATGCGGAGCGCTCCGGCCTCTTCGTCCGACACTACCAAGCCGAGCCAGTGGCGGTAGCCGACGCCGCCAGGCTGAGGGTGGACGGGCAGGATTTCGGCGCCGGGCTTGACACGGTAGCGCGGCGTCAGCGGGTGCATGTCGCCCCACTTGTCGTAGTTCGCGCCTTGCGGGCGTTGCCGCCAGCTTGGCACCCGTACGCTGTCCGGCACACCCGTCAAGCCGCAGGGCCGCGGAGAGTCGCATGGCAAGAAGTCCAGCCGGATGCGGCGCGGCATCCCCCACCACGCCTGCAACGGGTGCGCGGCGCCCGGCGTCACCATATGGCCGGTGCCGGACGTGAACGTGGGCGCCAGCCAAGGAAAAACCCGCGGCAAGTCGGCCAGGTCCGGCGGCGTGCCCAAGGGCACGTTGGCCCAAAGCAGGTGCCACAGCGAGGGCTGCGCGCCCGGCAGTACAAAGGTCGTGAGCGGCCCGCCGCCGCGCAGACCCGTCCGGTTGCCGGCGCCGCCGGCCGGCGCCCAAGACTGAAAGGTGTAAAGCGCGATGGCCGCCGCAGGCCGGCCCAGTTCCGTGACTTGACCGCGGCGCACCAACAGATCGGTGTTTTTCTTGACGGTGCTGTCACCCGGCGCCTCGATCAGCAGGCGTTCGACCGGCTCAGCCTCGGACACCAGATCCTCGCGGTCTTGCATAAAGCGCGGGCCGTCGCCGTCCAGCTCGAAGGCGTGGGCCAGCGGCGCGAACGCCGCAGCGAGCGTTGCGGCGTCGGGGGGCACGTCCCACCCGTCCAGCCAGGCATTATTATCCGACGGCGGGCAGGCTGTGGCCAGCGCGCCCGTCAGGAACTCCAGCGTCGCAACGCGCAAGTCGGCGCGCGGCCAGTCCAGGGCGATGACGGGATCGGTGTCCCAAGCTTCTGTCAGTTGGATGGGCGCGATGGTGCCGGAGCCGGATTGCTGGCGCAGAACCGGGATCCAGGCATCCGCAATGAGGTTGAGCAAGTCAGCTTCTCCGTCACGCGACGGCATCAAGCCGGCTGCGAACACGGTGAACGGACCGGCCGATTCGCGTCCAGGGCGGGACGTTCGTTACCGCAGCAGCCCCATCCGCGGGTCGTAGCGCACGGTTGCCGCAGCTCCAGCCCCCGTCCGCACGTCAAGCGTGTAGCCCTTGGCCGCCGGCGTCAGCACCGCCAGCAGCACCCGGGGGCTGTCGCGTTCCCAGCGGCCCCAGGCCGACCGCGCCGCCTCCGCAGATGCCTCAAGCCCCGGCGGAACCGGGCAGGCTGTGATCCAATGGGCCGCAACCGACACTTCTGACAGCGACCAGGCGCGGGCCGGCGTGTCCGCATCCGCGTAGGGCACCACCACGTCGTCCCGCATCACAGCCAAGCGCAGCGTGACCTGCGGGCGATCCTCCAACCGGGTGGGCGTGTGTGTATCGGGGTCCCAAGCGCCGTTCTGCCGGGTGTAGCCGCGCTCGAAGGCCAGCACGTTCTGCCGGCCCATCTCAGCATCCGCCAGCGCCTTCCCCTTTGCCTCTTCGGTCTGCCCGGCCAGCCCCGGCGGGATCATGGCATCGTCGCCAGCTTGCTCCACCAACGGGCGCATGTCCTCCGGCGTGGCGATGCCTCCGGCCAGGAACACCGCACGGGCGCCGCGCCACAGCAGCGCAGGGTCGCGGTATACCGCGGCGGTGCCAGGCAGAAGCGCCCGCAGCCAATCCGCCGGGGGATCGTCCACCGGATCGGGCGAGACCACCAGCAGTTCCGGTCCCGGCACGGGGCGGTCCCCGCGCGGGTGGCGCCACAGTCGGCCGGCGCGCTGGATCAGCAGGTCCGCGGGGGCCAGGTCGGTGCAAAGCAGGTCGAAGTCGAGGTCAAGGGATTGTTCCGCAACCTGCGTCGCCAGCAGGACGGCCTGGCGCCCTTTCCCGCTGCTGCGGCGCCCGAAGCGCCGCAGCACGTCATCTTACACCCCCAACCGATAGGCCAGGGCAAGGCGCGCGTGGAAAACGATGGGGTGCAATACTTCAGCCCCCAGGTCCGCCGCTGCGGCCAGGACGTCATCAACCGTGTTGCGTATCCAGGCCACGGCGGCCCCGGCCCGGGCCGCCGCGGCCACGCGCCCCATGGCCGCAGCAGCGCTCGGCAAGCGCGTCACCGTCACCCGCCGGGCCAAGCCGTCGCGCAGGGCGCATGGCTGTTCCAGGACGGCACTGGCGGAAGCAAGGGTGGCCAGCGGATAGGACGTGTCCGCCAAGGCGGTGCTCGGGGCGCCTAGCCCGGACCTGAAGGCGTCCACCAGCCGCTGCCGCACCGCCTGCGTCAGCGTGGCCGACAGCAGGATGGCCGAGCCGCCCAGCGCCGCGTGGAAGCGCAGCAGCTCAACCAATTCCCGCTGCAAGTAGGGATCAAAGGCGTGCGCCTCGTCCACCACCAGCACCTTGCCCTTCAAGCCCTGCTGCCGCAGCACGGCGTGGCGTACCGGCAAGACCGCCATAACGGCCTGGTCTATGGTGCCCACGCCGAACTGGGCCAGCAAGGCGCGGCGCCGGTCCTCGGCGAGCCAGGCCGCGCAATGAACCTCGGCGGGCGTGTCGGCCGGGTCCGCCGCCTCGTTGCCCCGCGACGGCCCGCTTTCCATCAGCGGGGCAAAGCGTGGGTCCAGCCCGGCGCGGCCGTGCGCCAGCACCAGGGACGGCTTGGCATCATGGGCGAACAGGCCGCGGTAGGCGTCCGCCATGCGCCCGAACATGGCGTTGGCCGTCGCCATCGTGGGCAGGGCCAGGAACACGCCCCCTGCCCGGCCCGAGGCCAGCAGACGGTGCGCCAGGGTGACGGCTGTTTCGGTCTTGCCGCTGCCGGTCACGTCCTCGATCACCGCCAGCACCGGCCCTGGCGGCAGGGGCACCGTTTCCGCCCAGGCTTGCACGGGGGAAGCCAGGGTGACGCCAGGGAACAGGTGCCGCACGCCCCGGAACGGCGCTGCCGGGGCAGCCGACAAGCCGGACGCGGCCAAGGCCGCGGCGGCACGCGGCAAGGCATGGTCCCACAGGTAGGCAAGCGGGTCCGCGACCTCCGAAACCGGCGCGTATGGGAACCAGGCCTGGCGGGAGCCGACCCAATCGGCCAACGTCACGACGCCGGCGAGGTCCCAGCCAAGCCGCGCCGCGCCGTCGCGGCGGGCCGGCAAGGGCAGCGGCGGCGGGCGGAACACGTCAAGCATGGCGTCCACGAAACCCTGGGCAGCGGCCTTGCAGGCGCCGGACAGGATGTCCGGCGCGATGTGCTGGGCTTCCCCGGGAGCCACGGGCCGGCCATGGTGCCCGGCAAGCGCCTGGAACAGGTGGGCGAGGTCGGATTCGGTCCAGCCTCTGACCCCTCGCTGCCGTAGCGGCAGCACGGCGTCCAGATGCTCGCCCATGTCGTGCATCAACAGGCGATAGCCCAACAAGTCGTGGCGCGGGCCGCCCAGGGCGAGAGCCGGAGCCGGGCCGAGCGCATCGACTGGCCAGTGCGCGGTCACGATGGACTGGAACCCGCGCGACAGCTTGCCGATGTCGTGCAGCGCCACCAAGAAGCCTAGGGTTTGTCGGGAGATGGCACCCTGCGTCGGGCGTGGCAGCAGCATGGCGACTGCGGCCACGTCTAGGGAATGGGCGACAACAGGATGCGTGCGGGCGTTGCCGGACTCGTCCGGACGCGCCTTGCCCCAGAAGCGCGTCCAAGTTGCGGTCACGGCTTCCCCTTCAGAGCAGGGCCTTTCCTGCCAAGAACTTTGACTTCAGGTGCCGCCGCGGCGCGCTGCGCTTCCGGCTCAAGGCCGATCCTGCCCTGGCGGTCGGTGCTGACCCTGAGATAAATGATGAGTTGGCGCAGCAATCTGCCTCCAAACATGCTCAACCAGCGTTGAGCATGTTTGGAAACAGGGCAACACCTGGAGTGGCCGGCCCGCATCAGGCATCCTGACGCAAACCATCGCCGGAGGAGGTTGCGGTGTCCAAGCAGGAGCCGGCGCGCCCTGGCCCGCGCAGGCCGGCCAAGGACCCCCACCGGACGGCGGCGTTCCGCGAGGCCGCGCGCGCCATCGTGTTCAAGGACCGCGACGACCGCCGGGCCGGGTTCGGCGTGGACACGGCCGGCGCCATCGCGCGGGCGCTGGAGCGCGCCTACGCCCAAGGCTTCGTGGATGCCCAGGCTTTGCCGTCCCCGGTGGCGGAACCGTTCGAGGCCGCTGCCGCCGGGGACGCAGCCGGGCCAGTCGAGTGGGTGCTGATCCCGCCGCGGTCGCGGGATGCGTTCTGGACCATCTGCCTCTTCGCCCTTGGTCGCGACACTTCGGCCATGCCAGACGGGGCCGCGCCGGGCGGGGCCGGGCACCTTCACCTCACGGCGATGCCGAGCGGTCGGCCGGGCTGGCAGCTCGTCACGCGCACGGGCCGCGAAGACAAGCCGTTCGGCTACAACACCCTGCTCCCGCTGGTGCGCCTCGGCCTGCTCGACCCAGTGCAGGAGCCGGACCGGCGCCTGGTCGTGAGCGCGCGGGGGCTGGCGACGTGGCGGCGCTTCTTGGAGCGCGGCGGGCAGTTCCCGGAAGACCTGACCGACCCGGCCCGGTAAGCTGCCGCCCCATGGTCCGCCTGCCGCCCGAGATCACCTTCGACAAGCGCCCGCAGCCCGGGGGAGGCTGGTCCTACGACTTCCGCCACCGCACCCTGGGCGCGCTCGGGCGCATCCTGCTCCAGGACCTGCCGGGCGGGCGCGGCACCCACGTCTCCTGCGAGGTGGCCGGCGACCCCGCCGACCCGCGCACGGCCGAGCGCCGCGCGATCTTCGAGCCGCTCGCGCTGGAGATCAGCCGGCAGATGGGGCAGGCCACCGGACACTACGCCGGCCAGCAGCCGCCTGCGCCGCCGATGCGGCCCGTGGAGCCGGGCGAGGTGGTCGAAAGCAAGATGATGCAGTGCCGGACCTGCGACGCCTTTGTCGCCATGCTGGTGTTCGCGCCGGGGGCGACCGACGCGGGGCGGTTCGAAGACTACGCGCGCGTGATGTATCCCGAGTACTCCCAGCGCGGCCTGCCGACCTGGATCATCGGTCCCGCCCTCGGACCCGGGCCGGAGGACCCGGCCGACATCCTGGAGGTCTGGCCCACCCGCAAGACGCTCCAGCGCCTCACGCCCGGGCAGTTCAACCCGCGCCTTGTCCGCCTGGCCGAACGGCATTGCAAACGGGCCTGAAGAACAGCGGCATCGCGCCCTCCCAAACACCCTGAACGGTGGAGGCGCATGGTTGGGGGGAGGCAGAAGCGTCCGGGAGGCCGGGCGGCATGTCACTCGAACGGGTTCTTGACCGTTCTTGCAGCGGCCGGCGGCGGCACCGCGTCCGGCAGGGTCTTGTCGGCCTCCAGGAGCTGGATGGCCTCGTCCAGCAGCGCCGCCTGAGCGCGCGCATGGGCCAGGCCCTGCTTGTCGCGCGTGAGGTCGAGCGACCCATACAGGGCAATGCGGTCCGTGCCGTTCTCGACGGTCAGCTCGCCAATCGTGGTGGGGGATGACCCAACACCGCTGCTACCAGCCGCAAAGTAAGCGCGTTCCCTGAGCCGGGCCGCTATGCCACTTGCTTATGCGTCCCGAGCACGCGGTAGACGCTGGCACGGCCGATGCCCAGGCGGCGTGCGATGGCTGCAGGGCCGAGCTTTTCCTCGTGGCGCAGCCGACGCACCTCGGCCACGTCGATGCTTGGCTTGCGGCCCTTGTAGATGCCTTTTGCTTTCGCGGCCTTGATGCCTTCAAGCTGGCGCTCGCGGCGCAGATTGGTCTCGAACTCGGCGAACACGCCCAGCATGTCGAGGAATGCCTTGCCGGCTGCCGTGCCGGTGTCTACCGGCTGCTCGGTCGCGCGCAGGGCGACGCTTTTCCCTTTCAGCTCATGCACGATGTCCTGCAGGTCCTTCATGGACCGGGCAAGCCGGTCGATGCGCGTCACGACCAGCGTATCGCCGGGCTGCACAAAGTCGAGCAGCACCTGCAGCTCGGTCCGTCCGCCGCGGCGGGCGCCGCTGGCCTTCTCGGCACGGATCACCTTGCAGCCGGCTGCTTTGAGGGCAGCACGCTGGATGCCGAGGTCCTGGTCAAGGGTGCTGACGCGAGCGTAGCCGTAGAGGGGCATGCGGAGGAGGCGCTCCGTCTCACTAGAGTCTAGACCCACTCACGCTACCGTCTCGGAAGGCTGAGAACAACCCATGCGAGACGTGGAAAGTGTCTCGTGCGATTGCCTTGCTGGGGTCTACCCCAACGGAGCCAGGACTGCACGGGGTGGAATGCAGACCTAGC
>CAXUJE010000137.1:1342-12612 GCA_964251035.1 uncultured Acetobacteraceae bacterium | reverse complement strand
ACGCCCACCCCCTCGCTTCCGGCGACAGCAGCTTGCCGCGGCTTGACGCCTGCACTTGACCGCCGGCGTCGAGGCACCCTCCCTCATCCCTCATACAGCTCCACGCCCCCAATCCGGGAAGCGTGTCCGCTCGGCTGGAAAACGGAAACCGCGGAAGAGGTCGGGCGACGTCGCCATGCTCGGCACGAGGCCATGGCCCGGATAAGCCCGCCAACCCGACAACGCCTTGAAGAGGTTGGCTGCGCGTGGTCGTCGGCATCGCCGCGGCCGCGTCGTTCAAACCTCCGCTTCCTCCCGCTTGAGGAGCGCGTCGTCGATCTGGATCAGCAATTTCGGGAAATCGACCGGCTTCGGGTGATAGTCGTCGCAACCGGCGGCCAACGCCTTGGCCCGGTCCCCGGCCATGGCATGGGCCGTGAGGGCGATGATGGGAACCGGCGCGTGGGCGCTGCCGCCCCGCAGCATGCGGGCGACGGTCCAGCCGTCCATGACCGGCAGGTCCATGTCCAGCAGAACGAGGTCGGGCTTCTCGGCGCCGACCTGCGCCAGGGCATGCTGGCCGTCATGGGCCAGGACGACGTCGAAGCCGTGTCGGCGAAGCCGGCGCGACATCATGTCCCAAAGCTCTTCGTGGTCCTCGACAAGCAAGATCTTGGTCACGCAGCCCTGCTCCCGCTTCTGCCTATTCGACGCCCGATGTGATAGCCGAGAGGGGTGGCTGCTTCCAGGGGCAGACCACGCACCGTCGAGCCTCGCGCCTGCGCCGTTCCTAGCCGCCGTCGCCCGGGCTGCCTCCACGGGAGGCCAGCTTCGGGCGCCTTTCGAGAAAGCTGTCACATGTCATCGCCTAGCGAACACCAGCACGGAGCGGGTCTGCAGCAAGCCGCACCCACCCTGAGCCGCACGGGCATTGCGGCGTTGAACGCCGGGGCCGTGATTGTCGCCGCGCTATACTTCGGACGCGAGCTGCTTGTCCCTCTGGTGCTTGCCGTGCTGCTCGCGTTCGTGCTGGCGCCGATCGTTGTCTTGCTGCAGCGTGCCCGGCTCGGCAAGGCTCCAGCGGTGCTGATCGCCGTGGCACTTGCCTTCACGATCATTGGTGGGATCGGCGCCATCGTCGGCGGCCAGGCAACGACGCTGGCCGGGAGCTTGCCAAGCTATCAGGCAACCATCCAGGAGAAGATGAGGTTCCTGGCAACCGGGACCGAATTGCTCGACCGGCTCAACAACTCCTTGCGTGCGCTGCTGGGCAGCGACGGCGCAGCGGGAGTGAAGATCGGCCCGGCACAGGCCGGCGCGGAGATGGTGCCGCCTCCCTCGCCCGCCGGGCCGGCCAGCGATCTCGGTGCCCCGTCAGCACTGGTGGTCGTCCGCACCATCGCCCAGCCGCTGCTCGGCCCGCTCGCCTCCGTCGGCGTGGTCATTGTCTTCGTCATCTTCGTGCTGCTGTCCCGGGAGGACCTTCGGGACCGGCTGGTCCGCCTGGTCGGTCGGAAGGACATGCATCGGACCATACTGGCGATGAACGACGCGGCCCGTCGCTTGTCGCGCTATTTCCTGATCCAGTTGGCCCTGAACTCGGGGTTCGCGACGTTTATCGCGTCGGGCTTGTGGGTCGCGGGCCTGCCGAACCCGCTCCTGTGGGGCATCCTGGCGGGCCTGATGCGGTTCGTGCCGTTCATCGGCAGCTTCATCGCCGTGGTGCCGCCGTTCCTGCTGGCGCTCGCGGTCACGCCGGGCTGGTCGCTGGCGTTGGTGGTGCTCGCGCTGTTCCTCTTGAGCGACATGGCCATGGGACAGGTCGTCGAACCTTTGCTGTACGGGCACAGCACGGGGCTGTCGCCCATCGCCGTGATCCTTTCGGCAGCATTCTGGGCCTTCCTTTGGGGACCGGTCGGGCTGCTGATCGCGACGCCGCTGACCGTCTGCCTGGTCGTGATCGGGCGGCACGTGGAGTCCTTGGCGTTTCTCGATGTCATGCTCGGCGACAGCCCGCCGCTCGAGCCGGCGGAAACGTTCTACCAGCGTGCGCTCGAGGGCCATGCGAAAGAGCTTGTCGCGCAGGCGCGGACCACAGTCGGCGGCTCCTCGCTGGCCCAGTACTATGATCAGGTCGCCATGCGCGGCCTGGCCCTGGCGCAGGCGGACCTGTCGCGTGACACCTTGGCCTTCGAGCGGCTTGAGGCCATCCACCGCCAGATCGAGATCTTGCTGTCCATGCTCGCAGCGGGCCCGCGCGACGCCAGCGCACAGCAACGCGCAGCGGCGCTGGCGCCCGAGTGGCAGGTGGATGGCGCCGTCGTCTGCATACCGGGCCGCGGGCAGCTCGACGACCTGGCCGCGACGATGGCGGTGCAGGTGCTGCAGGGTGCGGGGTTCGCCGCGCGCTGCGAGTCCAACGCCGTCCTGGGCGCTGGCCGCGGCGGGCCGCCGCATCTTGACAGCGCCCGGCTGTGCTGCCTGTCCGTGTTGGAACAAGGAAGCAGCGCATCCGGCATCCGCTACTTGCTCCGCCGCATCCAGCGGCAGATGCCGGACGCCGCCATCGTCGTTTGCCTTTGGCACGCGGCGGGCGACAGCCCCCTGCTTGGCGCCTTGCGCGCGGAGGGCAGCGAGGAAAACATCGTCCTGTCGTTGGGCGAGCTTGTGGCCCTGGCCCGGGCGATCTCGGCCCGCCAGCCGCAGCCGGTGCCAAGCCTTGCATGAGCAGCAATGGCTCCATGCAGCGGCTCGAAGGCCGGAACGGCTCAACGGAACGTTGCCCGGAGGGCAGCGTAGTACCCACTTCGGTCCAAGGTGGTGCTCAGTGATGGATGAACCGGCAACGCGCGGCCCCCGTTTGCGCGGCTTAGCGGCTTTCTTGCCTAGACACTCCACCCTCAGCGTCCCAGCGGTCGTTCTGCTGGGCCTTGGCCTCGGCGTGGCGGCCTGGGCGTTGGTCTCTGCGCAACATGCCCGCCAGGGGATAGCCGAGCAGAACCGAGTCCTGGTGGCGACCGAGAGGCTGCTGTCCACCCTGAAGGACCTTGAGACCGGGGAGCGCGGCTACGCCCTGACGGGGGTACCGTCGTACCTCGAGCCATACGACCAGGCGACCGCCGCCCTGAACAGCGCAATCCAGGATGTCGGCACGGACAAGCAGACGGCCGAACGCCTGGTCGGGCTTGTCGAAGCCAAAAGAGCCTTTGCCAGCCAGGTCATCGATGCCCGGCGGAGTTCGGGGATCGAGGCGGCCATCGCGCTGATCCTCACCGGGCAGGACAAGGCGTCGATGGATGGGGTGCGGGCGGCCGTGGCCAGGCTCCAGGACATCGCGCGCGCACGTATCGAGAGCGTGGACCGGGCGCAGGCGCGGCTCGGACCGTTGCTGCAGGCCGTCGCCGCCGCTGCCATCCTCGCGGCGTTCGCGGCCATCGCCTTGCTGGCGGTGCGCCGCCGCCGGGCGGAGCGCGCCAGCACGGCCCTGCTCGAGAGCGTTGTGGACAATGCGCCAGTCGGGCTGGGCTTCCTCGACCCGGCCTTGCACGTCCAGCACATGAACCGGGCGCTTTCGACCATGAGCGAGCGGGCGCTCGACGCCGCGGTGGGCCGCAGCCTTTGGGACGTTCTGCCCGACATGCGCGCCGCCCTGGAACCGCGGCTGGCGGAGGTGCTCGAAGCCGGGCGCACCATCACCAATGTCGAAGTGGCCATGCACGGCCGGGCCAACCCGGCCCTGCTGCGCGAGTTCCAGTTCGGCTTTTTCCCTTTGCCCACAGGCTCCGGGACGCGAACGACCGCCGGAGCCGGCGTCGTCGTCACCGACGTCACCTACCGCAAGCGGTCCGAACGCCGGCTGCGCGAAAGCGAGGAGCGGTTCCGCACCTTGATCGAGACCAGCGCCGCGATCGTCTGGACGACGACGCCTTCGGGCGAGCTGGCACCGCCGCAGGCGAGCTGGACGGCGTTCACCGGTCAAGCGCAGTCGGAGTACGAGGGCTTTGGCTGGCTGCAGGCCGTCCACCCCGAGGACCGGGAGCCTACGCTTGAAGCCTGGAACCGCGCGTTGGCCGACCATGCGCTGTATTCCATCGACCATCGCCTGCGCCGGGCCGACGGCGAGTGGCGGACGATGGCCGCCCGCGGCGTGCCAATCCTGGACGACGGCGAAGTCCGCGAGTGGGTCGGCACCCACACGGACATCACCGAGCGCAAGCAGGCCGAAGGGGAGCTGGGCGCTGCCAAGGAGGCGGCCGAGGCCGCGAACCGTGCCAAGAGCCAGTTCCTCGCCAACATGAGCCACGAGCTGCGCACCCCGCTCTCGGCCGTCATCGGCTACAGCGAGATGATCGAGGAGGAGATGGAGGAAACCGGCGAGCAGCACCTCCTGGGCGACGTGCGCAAGATCCAGTCCAACGCGCGCCACCTGCTGAGCCTCATCAACGACGTGCTGGACCTGTCGAAGATCGAGGCCGACCGCATGACGACCTTCGCCGAGGACTTCGACGTGGAGGCCCTCGTGCGCGACGTGGCCTCGACGGTGGGATCGCTGGTGCAGCAGAAGAACAACGAGATCGCGCTCGACCTTGCCTCCGGGCTGGGCACGATGCACACCGACCAGGTCAAGCTGCGGCAATGCCTGTTCAACCTCGTCAGCAACGCCGCCAAGTTCACCGAGGGCGGCCGGATCACGTTGCGGGCGAGCCGGGCCGGGGACGACGTCGTGCTCAGCGTGGCGGACAGCGGCATCGGCATGACGCCGGAACAGCTTGAGAAGCTGTTCGAGCGGTTCACCCAGGCCGACGTTTCGACGACGCGCCGCTTCGGCGGCACGGGGCTGGGCCTTGCCATCACTCGGGCGTTCTGCCGCCTGCTGGGCGGCGACGTGACGGTCGCCAGCACCTATGGCGAAGGGTCCACCTTCACCATCCGCCTGCCTGCCGAGATGCCGGAACAGGCGGGCGAGACGGAAGAAGCGCCCGTGGAGGCCAAGCCTGGGCGGCACCTCGTCCTGGTCATCGACGACGACCCGGCCCAGCGCGACCTGCTGGGCCGGTTCCTGGAACGGGAGGGCTTTGCGGTCCGCACGGCGCCGGACGGCAAGCTCGGCATCGCGCTTGCCCGCACCTTGCACCCCCGTGCCATCCTGCTGGATGTGATGATGCCGCAGATGGACGGCTGGTCAGTGCTTGGCGCGCTCAAGGCCGATCCTGCCCTGGCCGCGATCCCGGTCGTGATGGTGACGTTCGTGAACGAGCCGGGCCTTGGCGCCTCGCTCGGCGCCGCCGACACCGTGCCCAAGCCGGTCGAGTGGGACCGCTTGAAGGAGGTCATGGACCGGTTCCGCGGCGAGGCCGGCGACATCCTGGTCGTGGACGACGACCCGGACGCCCGCGCCCGCCTGCGGACCGTGCTGCAGCGCGACGGATGGACCGTCTCGGAAGCCGGCGACGGCCGCGAGGCGCTCGACATCGTGGCGCACGCGCCGCCGCAGCTCATCCTGCTCGACCTCACGATGCCGGTCATGGACGGCTTCGCTTTCCTGCACGAGCTGCGCATGCGCCCGGGCTGCGGCGACATCCCCGTCGTGGTGCTGACGGCGCGGGACCTGGACGCCGACGAGCGCCTCCGTCTCGACGGCGCGGACCGGGTGCTCAGCAAGGGACGGACCAACCTGCGCACGCTGGCCGGCGAGCTTCGGTCGCTGACGCCTCCGCATGATGAGCCGGCAACGTCCAACCCGGCCGGCACGAACCTGCTTTGAACGCCCCCGCCTTGAACAACATATGCCCTGTTACGGAGACCGAGACATGCGCGTGCTTCTCGTCGAGGACCATGAGGAAATCTGGGATTTCCTATCCCGCCGCCTGACGCGTCGTGGCTATGAGGTGACGGTCGCGACCGACGGGCAGGCAGGGGTTGACCGCGCCCAGGCGGAGCTGCCTGAGGTGATACTGCTGGACATGAACCTGCCTGTCCTGGATGGCTGGTCGGCCGCCCGGCTGCTCAAGGCCGGACCGGCCACCGCCGGCATCCCGATCATCGCCTTGACGGCGCACGCCATGTCGGGGGACCGCGAGAAGGCGCTGGCGGCGGGATGCGACGACTACCATCCCAAGCCGGTCGACTTTCCCCGGCTGCTGACCCAGATCGAGGCGCTGGCGCCTGGCTCAGGAGCGGCGGCGCGTGCGTGAGGATCGAAGCCGCATGATCCTGCGGCGCCAGCGCTGGCAACGGCCGAGCCATCCTTGACGGTTCTGAAGCGCCCCGCAGAAGTCGCCGAACGCAACCCAGCGGCGACCGAGGCATTGTTGCGCCGCGCCGATCCGCAGCACCAGCCCGGTGATCCGTTGATGGCCTTCGACGGCGCCGACCTCTCGGCAGCGGGCCTGGGCAGCCGGGTCCAGGGCGCGGCTTGGTGGGACATGAAGCGTGGCGGGGTCCGCCTCAAGGCGTGCCGCCTGATGGGCGCCAGCTTGCGCGGGGCGAACCTTTCGGGCGCCGACCTTGCCGGTGCCGACCTCAGCAACGCCTCGTGCAGCGGGATCACGATGCACGGCGCGCGATTGGAGGAGGCCAACCTGCGGGGAGCCGACCTGATCGGCGGCGTGCTGACCGAGGTGGATGCAGGCGAGGCCGACTTCGGCGAAACGCTTCTGGAAGATGTCAGCCTCCAAGCGGCCCGGCTGCGCTTCGCCGACTTCACCGGCGCCATCATGGACGGGGCGGATGCGTCCGGCGCGGACCTATGGGGCGCCAAGCTGCTCAAGGTCGAAGCGCAGCGCGCCAACTTCCGTGGGGCGCGCTTGGACGAGGCGCAACTGAACGACGCCGATCTCGCCTCGGCGGACCTGACCGGGGCATCCCTGCGGCGGGCCAACCTCTCGGGTGCCCGCCTGCGCGGGACCATCCTGCGCGACGCGGCGCTCGACGGGGCCAACCTGGACGGGGCAGACCTGAGCGGCGCCGTCCTGCCGCATGTCGCGCTGACCAGTTGCACCTTGCGGCAGGTCCGGTTCGCAGGCGCCTGGCTGGAACGCACCCGCATGCACGCCCACCAGCTCGGCGGCGCTGTCGGCGAGGAGGTTGCCGGGGACTTCGAGGCCGCACGCGAGGCCTACATCGTGCTGGAGCAGAACTTCCGCACGCTTGGCAGCGCGGACGATGCAAGCTGGGCGTTCCGCCGCCGCCGCCGGATGGGCAAGCGGCTCCATGCCCAGCAGGCCCGCGCGGCGTTCGGGAAGCGCGAGGCCGGGGCCGCGTTGCGGCCGGGCTTGCAGTGGCTGGGCGAGATCGTCTCGGAGTGGGTGTGCGACTATGGCGAGAGCGTCACGCGCGTGCTGCGCGCGTTCCTCGTCGTGCTGGTCGGGTTCGCGGCCGTGTATTGGCTGTCCGGCTGCCTCGAACCGAGAGAGGCAGCCTCGACGGGCGCTGTCCCGGCGGCACGGTTCCAGATGATCGATTACCTGCTCTTCAGCCTCGACTCGATGACGACAGTGGGCACATCCGAGGTGGCGCTTAAACCGGGCGGTCAACTTGGAGTGCTGCTGTCCAGCGTCCAGACAGTGGCGGGAACGGTCCTGCTTGGCCTGTTCGGGTTTGTGCTGGGCGTCAGGATGCGGAACTGAGCTGAAGGTGGTCCGGGCAACTGGAGGATTACAGGACGCAAGTGTCGTGTATCCTGATACGCTCTCCGGAACCCGGCAAGAGCCTCGTCCGATCGCTGCGCGACGGAAGCCGCCGGCAGATCGCGGTGCGGGTGCGGCACAAGCACGAAGCACTCCGACGCGACCCAGCCACCTACCCCGATCCCCCCGACTGGTCAGCGTTCAATGGCCTCAGGTCCCGCGATCGGCGCGCCGCCGCCAGCACGTCCTCGACCACGGCATCAACGTCCGCCTCCGCCGTGCGATGGTTCACCACGGCTGCCCGCAACACTCGCCGGCCATCGACCGTCGTGGTGGACAGCACGCACGCGCCAGCCTCCTGAAGCTCGGCGGCCAATGCTTCATGCGCGTCGTCATCCAAGCCCCGCACCCGAAAGCAGACGACGTTCAACCCCACTGGGGCGGCCAGGTCGAGACGCTCGGTGCCGCCCACCGTCTGCGCAAGACGCTGTGCCAGGTCGACGCAGCGGTCCACCACGGCCCCAAGCCGGTCGGCGCCATACACGCTGAGCGTCATCCACACCTTCAACGCCCGAAAGCCACGCGACAACTCCGGCCCGAAATCAACGGGCCAGGGCTCTCCAGCCGCAAGCCCGTGCTCGGCCGGACGAAGATAGGCAGCCGTGCGGGCAAACGCCGCCCGGTGCGCGTCGGCGTCGCGCACCACGATGCAGCCGGCATCGTAGGGAACCTGGCCCCATTTGTGGAAATCGAAGGCAACCGAGTCGGCGGCCTCGATCCCAGCCAGCAGCGGCCGGAGCCGGCCAGACAGCATGGCCAGCGCGCCAAACGCTCCGTCCACGTGGAACCAGGCTCCATGCTCGCGGCAGCATGCCGCGATGCTGGCCAGCGGATCGATCGCGCCGGTGTCCACGCTGCCCGCCGTGCCGACGACCAGAAACGGGGTCAGCCGGTCTTTCCGGTCGGCCGCCAGCTGCTCCGCAAGGGCGCCCACCTCCATGCGGCCCTGGGCGTCGCAGCGAACCAGCCGCAGCGAACCCGATCCGATCCCGGCGATGTCCAGGGCACGGGCGACGCACATGTGCGCCGCCTCCGACGCATAGGCCGCGAGCCGGGTGCCAGCCACGCCGTGCTTGCGCACGGACGGGCCCAGCGCAGCACACCGGGCCACCAGCACCGCGATCAGATTGGCGGCCGACGTGCCACTGACCACGAGGCCGCTCGAGGCTAGAGGAAGGCCGAGCATTTCGGCCGCCCAGCGGATCACCTGGCGCTCGACAAGGATCGGCGCATGATCCCGGCCGCCACAGTTCGCGTTCAATCCACCCGCCAGCATCTCAGCCAGCATGCCGATCACCGTGCCGCCGCCGTGGACCCAACCGAAGAAGCGAGGATGCCGGTTGCCGACCGCGAACGAAGCGACCGACTGGCGATACCGGGCGTAGACGAGCGCCGGGTCCGTCGCCTCGCGCGGCAGAGGCGCTTGCCAGCCCGCTCGAACCGACGCCGGCATCGGCCGCCACACCGGCCCGTCGGCAACGCCCGCCAAATCGTCGAGCGCGTCGTCCAACATGCGATGCGCCAGGCTGCGGACAGAGGTCCAGTCGGCGGGATCGAGGCTGCCTGGGGCAACACCCGCATCCCGGGGGGTGCCCGGATCGTCAGGCATCGACCCGCCCAATCGGCCGCCCGGCAGCGGCAAGGGCGTTGGCAGGGCCGCCTCTATCGGACGCCGCGGTCGCGGCAACCCCGCCCGGCTTTGTAAGCAACTCGCCGAGCACACCAGTGAGCTGATCAAGGTCGCCGTCCAGCCTGTCGCCGCTCTGATCCCGCAGGCCGAAGGCCAGGCGCAGCACCCCGAACAGACCGACATCCACGGGTTGCCCAAGCAGCACGCCCCGGCCCGCCAACGCACGATGGACCGGCCGAAGTTGTCCGGCCGACAGCAACACGTCGCGATCCCGAGAGGCTGACACGGCAAAGCTGATGATCTCCGGGCAGACGCCAGCCGCGTCGATCATCGCCCGCGACGCGCCCTCGACGACATGCAAGCCGGCAACACGCCGCAACGCGCATGTCGCCGTACCCATGCGGAACGCCCGCAAGAACCCGTCCTTGTCCTCAGGCCGTGGCGCAGCGAGTTCCGCCGTCGCGGCTACCCAGCGCAGGAGAGGTCCGGCAGCAGGCTCCGTCGCCCCCGCGGCGGACACGATGCGGGACCACTCCTCTAAGGCCTTCTGCCGAAGGCCCACAAACCGGCCAGGCGGTAGCAGAACAGCACCGGAAAACGGAGGGCCACCCAGATACTTCGATCCCGTTACCACGACCGGCCATCCCTTGCGCAGGCATGCCTGGATGACAGGCGCAACTGGCAGGCGTCGACCACAACCTCGGCGTCAGCGGGCACGTGCAACGGCGCGACCAAGCCAGTCTTGCTGCCACAAGTCAAATAGACGACCGGACGTCCGGCACAGGTCCGGGCCGCGAGCGCGAACTCCTCGCTCACCGCGTCCTCGGGACGGACCGAGCCGCAGGGCGTTCGAAGCGGTATCTCCACCGCTCCGGCAAGCCGGTCAAAGGAGCATGGGCCGTCAAAGGCCTGCCGGGTCGCCGCACGGGGCACGCCCGAGCCAGTCTCCGACGCGACCGGCAGGATGGCCGTCATCGGCCTGCCACCAGCCTCCAGGGACAGCAGGACCGAGCAGAGCAGCAACCCGTCCGTGCCGGACGGCAGCAGCAAGATGTCGGCGAGCCCGTCAGTGCGCAGGTAGGCTGCCAGACTGCTCTCGACTTGTGACTGCCACGCGGCATAGCGCCCGGCGCTTTCGTCGCGTGTGCGCGCCATCGCGAGGTCAGCATAGCAGCACATCGCCCGGCGATATCCCGCATCGGAAATCGGCGAGGCGGTACAAGAACTGAAGCAAACTTCGCCCTCGACGGGCACGGGCGGGACGAGATACCTATTCGTTCCGGTCGCCAGGCCGATCAGAAGGCGGCTGTCACCGCCATCGGTCAACGCCGCTCTGAAACCATCCATGATCCAAGCTGCGGTCCAGCCGCGCAGCGTGTCAATGGCGTCGGTAATCCGCATGGCCCTGCTTCCCATGGTCGGCAGAGCATCTCGCGAAGGGTTGCGAACGGGCTGGGGTCACGACATAAGGCGGGTGCTGGATCCAAGCTGAGCAGCACAGACCAGGAACCTCGGCCAAGAGCTGGCTGTCCCACTTGATCTCTTTCCGACCGACAAAGCGTAGGGCCTTGATCTAGCTGGAGCCTGCATCGTCAGCGCGGTGCAGGGATCAGAGGGGTATGGGCGCACTGACCCCAGGCGGGGCTGGGGTCAGGCGGCGCGGACGTGCTTGGGCGTCCAAGGTCCAGCATGCGGTTGGGCGCGTGGACAGCGGCCGCCACCTCGGTGGCCCGTCGCCCGTCCGTATGCGCGCGCAACTCGCCGCCGACGAGCTGTTTCCGTCTGCCCGTGGCAGCTTCGACCCGGGCGCGCCTGTTGTGTCCAGACGCGTCCTGCCCTGCCATGCGCCCGTGCCCGGCACTGTCCGGCGAACCCCTGGGTCCGACGTGCCGCAGGGGGCCGTCCCGCTGCGGGGGCGCGCGCTCGGCCATCTCGCCCGGCGCCGCGGCCGCACGCGGCGGGACAGCCACGGC
>CAXUJE010000137.1:0-1332 GCA_964251035.1 uncultured Acetobacteraceae bacterium | reverse complement strand
CGCGTCAGGACGGCGCTGGGCGACGCTGTCGTGAACGCGGCCCTGCCCGTAGGCGCCGTCGGCGGCGGACGACCACAGACCCTGCAGCCTGGTCGGGCAGGGGACCGGCTTGGGATGCGTCGCCCCCGTCCCTGGGGGTCAGCGCCGCCGCCACGATCCGGCCGGTGCCGGCGTCCACGCCCGAGAAGCGGCATGCGCCACGGCCGGCGTGCCGCCGTCCCGTGCCTCCCCAGCAGCCACTCGCCGGGCCCGCACAGCCTCAAGCCCGTGCTGCCCACCAGCCGGTGCAGGGGCCCGCTGCCAGCCCCCGCACCGGCGCTCCCCGGCCGCGGCACGTCAAGCGCCGCCGCCCGGCGGCTGAGCCTGGTGCAGCCCGGCACGCGCCAGCCGACGATGGCACCGATCAGCCCCGCGGCTTGCCGGCAGGCCAGGCGGAACGCCGCGCGCAACGTCAGCACCGTCAGGAGGGCAAGCGGCGAATGCCGCGGTATCATGGAGCTGCCGCCGCCACAGGCAAGTAGATGCAGCTCTGTCCTGGCCCTGGAATCGGTCCATGGAAAATGACCACCTGATCGCCGGCCTGATCCGAAACAAGGCGGAGATCACCGCCCAAGTCGAGGTCCTCCAGATACAGCTTAGGCAGCTCGTCATGGATGCCGACAACATCGCCGGTGCCATCCGTTTGCCTTTTTAGGAGAGGTGCGGCGCACGACGCTGAATAGGCTGCGGGAAACCGGGCTGGCACTCACGATCAAGGACATCGCGCTCAGGGTGATGACGGAACGCAAGTTGAGCGTTTCCGACGCGCGGCTTGTACGGCTGATGGAGAAGAAGGCCGGATCATGCCCGCGCAGTCTGCGCAGCCGGGGCGTTGTGCAGTCCGAGAAGGAGCGGGGGAGCTGTCTGCGCTGGAAGCTGGTCGAGGCGGAGGTGGCCATGTCGCGGCCCCACTCGACGGACCTGCGCGAGCGCGCGCTGCTGGCCTGCGAAGCAGACGAGGACGACTTCACCGCGGTCGCACGCGGCTTCCGGGTCGGCGTTTCGGCCCTGCGGCTGTGGCGCAGGCAGGCGCGCGAAGGGCGGCGCGCGCCGCTGGGGATGGGCCGCGGCCCTGCCCCGCTCGGCGGCAGGCTGGACGTGCTGAACCAACCCGTGGCGGAACGCCGCGACGCGACCTTGGCCGAGTATGCGGACCTCCTGGCCGCGCGCACGGGCGAGCGGACCCGCCCCCCTGCGGTCTGCCGCGCGCTGAGGCGGCTCGGTTGGGTGCGCAAGCGAAGACGCTGCGGGCCAGCGCGCTCGCGGAAACGCGGAGCGTTTGCCGCTGGGACC
>CAXUJE010000136.1:5978-12673 GCA_964251035.1 uncultured Acetobacteraceae bacterium | reverse complement strand
CGCCGCAGCGCCAGACGGGCCTCCGCGGCAGGGCGGCTGGCCGGATGGACCCGGACCGCCTGGCGCGCCGCGGGTCCGCCCGGCAGGCCGGAGTCGGTCCAGGCCAAACGGTCGAAGCGCCGCCACTGGTCATCGGCGGTCAGCGCGTGGCCCCAGGTGCGGATGAAGCCGAGCTCGCCTGCCGGGTCCACGCCCTTCACCCAGGCCGCGCGTGCATTCTGCTCGGCCTCGGCTTGCCGGCCGGCCCGGGCCATGGCATCGGCGCAGTGCAGCAGGACGGTGGCCGGTTGGGTTGCGGAGGATGGCTGCTGGCAACGCTCTATCGTGGCTGGGTCGTCGCTGTCTGCGGCGAACGCCTCCTGCAAGCGGCGGCTGAGCAGCGCCTGCTGTGGCCAGGCCGAGTTGTCCGCGATGAACGCCGTGAGTTCGGCGGCGTGGGCGGCGCCGGGGGCGAGCAGGCGGAAGTACAATGAGAGTTTGCGGGCCAGCGGGTCGGGCGACGCGGCAGCGAGGGCGTCGGCCTCCGCCCAATGCTCCAGCCTGACCGCGCCCATGAGGTCCTGCGTCGCGGCGGGCGCCGGCAGCAGGCCCAGCACGAACAGGAGCACGGCGCGGCGCATGATGGCTTCTAGCGCAACGCAGCCTTGCGGCGCATCCCCCATGTGCCTAGGTTCGCGATCCCCTGTCTGTGCCCGAGGCCCATTATGTCCAGCCCTTCGTTCAAGGGATCGTATGTCGCCCTGATCACGCCTATGCGCCCCGACGGCGCGGTGGACGAGGCCGCGTTCGGCGCCTTCGTCGATTGGCAAATCCAGCAGGGCACTCATGGCATCGTCCCGGTGGGCACCACCGGGGAAAGCCCGACGCTCAGCCATGACGAGCATCGCCGCGTGGTCGAGATCGCGGTGGAGGTAGCAGCCGGGCGCGTTCCGGTGGTGGCCGGCTCCGGGTCGAACAGCACGGCGGAGGCGATCGAGCTGACCCGGCATGCCAAGGCGGCGGGGGCCGACGCTGCCTTGGTCGTGACGCCCTACTACAACAAGCCGACTCAGCAGGGCATGATCCTGCATTACACCGCCATCGCCGATGCGGTCGATCTGCCGATCCTGATCTACAACATCCCGTCGCGCAGCGTGGTGGACATGGGCGTCGAGACCATGGCGCACCTGGCGCGGCACCGGAACATCGTGGGCGTCAAGGACTCGACTGCCAACCTGGCGCGGCCCCTGCACACCCGCCGGGCCTGCGGAGCCGGGTTCGTGCAGATGTCGGGGGAGGACCACACGGCGCTGGCGTTCCTGGCCGCTGGCGGCCATGGCTGCATCAGCGTGACCGGCAACGTCGCGCCGCGCCTGTGCAGCGAGATGCACCGTGCCTGGCAGAATGGCGAGACTGAGCAGGCGGTGGCGATCCAAGACCGGCTGCTCGCGCTGCATGACGCGATGTTCGTTGAGAGCAGTCCCGGCCCGGTGAAGTATGGCGCCAACCTGATGGGGCATGGCAGCGAGCATTGCCGGTTGCCGCTGGCGCCGGTGTCGGACGCGACGCGGGCGCAGGTGCGGTCCGCGATGCTTGATGCCGGGCTGCTGAACTAGGACGGGGTGGCGTGGCGGACAGCAAGACCAAGAAGAAATCGGGCCTGATCTCGCACGGCATCGCCGCGCAGAACCGGAAGGCTCGGTTCGACTACACGATCAAGCAGACGATGGAAGCCGGGCTGGTGCTGCGCGGCCCCGAGGTGAAATCGCTGCGCCATGGCCGCGCGACCCTGACTGAGGCTTGGGCGGGGGAGCGGGAAGGCGAGCTGTTCCTGTTCAATTGCTACATCCCGGAATACCAGGCCGGCGTGCTGTCCCGCTTCGAGCCGCGGGCGCCGCGAAAACTGCTGCTGAAGCGCAAGCAGATTGGCGAGCTGATCGGCGCCTCGACCCGGGACGGGCTGACGCTGGTGCCGCTGCAGATCCACTTCAACGACCGCGGCGTGGCGAAGGTGCTGCTGGGCGTGGGTGAGGGCCGGAAGAAGCAGGACAAGCGGCAAGCCATCGCGGCGCGGGACTGGCAGCGCGACAAGGCCCGGCTGATGCGGGAGAAGGGCTGACTGTTGCTCCAGCCGTTGCGATGCCTAAATGCAAGGCAGCAATGCAGGAGGCGGGCAGCATGGGCATTTCGCGACGGATGGCGTTGATCGGCGGCGCGGTGCTGGCCGGCATGGCGGCAGGTCCGGCGCCGGACAAGGCGTGGTCCTTCGAGTTCCCTTCCATCGACGAAGGCGTGCTGCGTCTGGCGGAGTTCCAAGGCAAGGTGTTGCTAGTCGTCAACACGGCCTCCTTCTGCGGCTTCACGCCGCAGTACCGCCAATTGGAAGCCTTGCACCGGCGCTTGTCGCCGCAGGGCTTCGCGGTGATCGGGGTGCCCAGCCAGGACTTCGGCCAGGAAAGCGGGTCGAATGGCGAGGTCAAGGCGTTCTGCGAAGCGACGTTCGGCGTTGATTTCCCCATGGCGGGCCTCGGCCACGTGCGTGGTGCCGATGCGTCGCCATTCTACCGCTGGGTGCGCGAGCAGCGGCGATGGGAGCCGGAATGGAACTTCAACAAGGTGCTGATCGGGCGGGACGGGGCCATCGCCGGAACCTTCGGTTCGAGCGACGAACCGGACCGTGGGCGCCTCGCCACCGCGATCCAGGCAGCGATGAGCCGGGCTTAGGGCGTCGGTGGCTTGCCTGTGACCCGCGTCACAAGGTCGGACACCACCTGCTCGAACATCTCGCGCGTCAGCAGCCCGGTGTTCGTGTTGTAACGCGAGACATGGTAGCTGTCCGCCAGCAACAGGCCATCCGGCAACTCGGTTACGTTCCCGTGCTGGAAACGGACACGGGCCGCGGGAAGGCCGCAAGCGCGCAGGACGGCGGCATGGGCCAGGACGCCAAGTGCCAGCACGGCCCGCAGCTTCGGCAAGGCTTTCAGCTCCGCAGCGAGAAAGCCGTTGCAAGTGCGCACCTCGACGGGCTGCGGCAGGTTGGCGGGGGGCACGCAGCGCACGGCGTTCACCACGCGGCAGCCGTGGAGTTGCATGCCGTCGTCCGGACGGGCGTCATAGGTGCCGGTCGCCAGGCGGAATCGGATTAAGGTCTCGTAGAGCAGGATGCCGGCATGGTCGCCGGTGAACGGCCGCCCGGTGCGGTTGGCGCCCTTGACGCCGGGCGCCATGCCGACGACCAGGATGGAGGCGTTGGGATCGCCGAGGCTCGGAACGGGACCGTTGAACCAGTCGGGGTGGCTCTGCTGGTTGGCGTGGCGGTAGGCCACCAGCCGGGGACAGAGCGGGCAATCGCGCGGGGGCTGCTCAATCGGCATTGGAATGACGGGGTGTGTTGTGGTGCATGCCCAAGCGGGATGCCGGCCGCTGCATGAACGGTCAAGCCTTGATGGGGAACCTGAGGGATGTTCCAGACGATCCTAGTCGCGATTGGCGCCAATCTCGCCTCGGCCGAGGGGCGTACGCCGTTTGAGACGTGCCGATGGGCAGCTGGGCAGCTCGGGCAGTTGCCGGGCCTTGAGTTGCGCCGGGTATCGCGCTGGTTTGCCACCCAGCCTATCCCCGCTTCGGACCAGCCGCATTTCGTCAACGGCGCGGCCTGGCTGAGCGGTACCGTCGAACCTTGGCGCGTTCTGGTGATGCTGCAAGCGATTGAGGCAGCGGCGGGCCGGGTTCGCGGTGTCCCGAACGCGGCTCGGACTTTGGACCTTGATTTGCTGGCGATGGACGACCTGGCTGTAGTGACGCCGAAGCTCGTCTTGCCGCATCCGCGGCTGCAGGACCGCGCCTTCGTCCTGGCCCCGCTCCAGGACTTACGGCCAGATTGGACGCATCCCGTGCTTCACCTGAACGTTGCCACGATGCTGGCGGCGGTGTCGGGCCAAGATGTCCAGGCGTTGTAGCCGGCACTTGCTGAATGCGTGGCCCTCGCTTAAATGGACTATTCAACCGACATCAACGGCGGAGGCTGGACGCATGGCGCGCGTGACCGTAGAGGATTGCGTTCAAAAAGTTCCAAACCGGTTCGAGCTTGTCTTGCTCGCCGCGCAACGCGCCCGCAACCTGAGCCGCGGCGAGGAGCTGACGATTGACCGCGACCATGACAAGAATCCGGTCGTGGCGCTGCGCGAGATCGCCGAGGAAACCGTCGCGCTGCCGCTCTTAGAGCAGGATCTTATCAAGTCGCTTTCCCGCTCGCCGGAGCCGGAACCTGCGGACGAAGAGGTGCTGGACTTGATTCCAACGGACCAGAACATCTTCGGCCTGCAAGACGTGTCGGCCGAGGAGGAAGCCTCGGCGATGCCGGCCGGCGATCTTTCGCCGGACGATATCGAGGCAGCCATCGAGGCGGAGCTTGGCGGCCGTTCCCGCCGCTAGACAAAATTCCACGAACGGGGAGCGGCCGTGATGGGCCGTGCGCCGCGCCCCGTCCGCGCGCCCGATGGCTTGGCATCGTCCAGCAGCCTGGCTGATTGCCGGTCCAGGCTGATGGGGAAGATACTGGCTTACGATCCCAAGGCGGATACGAGCCTACTTGACGCCGCCTACTCGCTTGCCGCACAGGCCCATGGGCAGCAAACCCGGGAAAACGGCGACCCTTACATCACGCATCCTGTTGCAGTGGCTGAAATCCTGGCGGGGTATCGCCTGGACACCGCAAGCATCGCAACCGCTTTGCTGCATGACGTCATCGAGGATACCCCTGTTACGCTTCCCGCACTGGAGCGGCAATTCGGCCCGGCCATCGGCGGGCTGGTGGACGGTGTCACCAAGCTGACCCGGCTGGAGCTGCAATCGGACCGCACCAAGCAGGCGGAGAACTTCCGCAAGCTGGTCCTGGCCATGAGCAGGGATATCCGTGTCCTGCTGGTGAAGTTGGCCGACCGCCTGCACAACATGCGGACGCTGCATTACGTGCAAAGCCCCGAACGCCGGATGCGTACGGCGCGGGAAACGATGGAGATCTACGCGCCGCTCGCCGAGCGGATCGGCATGGACGCGCTGAAGACCGAATTGCAGACACTGGCGTTCGCGCAGATCGAGCCGGAAGCGTTCGATACGATCCAAGCGCGGCTCAACTTCCTGCGCGGCCAAGGCGCGGACGTGATCGAAGAGGTGCGGGAGGAACTGCATCGCATCTGCGCCGAGGGCGGCGCCGCGCCGGTCGAGATCACCGGACGCGAGAAGTCGCCGTTTTCGATCTGGGAGAAGATGCAGCGCCGCAACGTGGCGTTCGAGCAGTTGTCGGACATCATGGCGTTCCGCGTCGTGATGCCGTCCCGCGACGCCTGCTATATCGCCTTGGGCGCGGTTCATGCCGCGTATCCGGTGATCGCCGGGCGGTTCAAGGATTACATCTCGACGCCGAAGTCCAACGGCTATCGTAGCCTGCATACCGGCGTGACCCTGCGTGAGCCGCGCAACCAGAAGATCGAGGTGCAGATCCGCACGGCCGACATGCACGACGTGGCCGAAAACGGGGTTGCGGCACATTGGCTGTACAAGCAGCAGGATGCCTCATCCAGCGAGCTGCAGCGGTTCCGCTGGGTGCAGGATTTGCTGGAAATCCTGGAAAATTCGCAGGCGGCAGATGAGTTCCTGGAGAACACCAAGCTTGAGCTGTACCAGGACCAAGTTTTCTGCTTCACGCCGAAGGGCCAACTGATCGAGCTGCCGCGCGGGGCGACCAGCATCGATTTCGCCTATGCCGTGCACAGCCAGGTCGGCGACAAGTGCGTGGGCGCCAAGGTGAACGGGCGGCTGATGCCGCTCCGGCATGAGCTGCAGAACGGCGACCAGGTCGAGATCATGACAGCGCGCGACGGCGTGCCGTCCCCGGCGTGGGAACGGTTCGTCGTCACCGGCAAGGCGCGGGCGCGCATCCGGCGCTACATCGCCCAGCAGCAGCGGCAGAACAACCTCGACGCTGGCCGGGCCGCACTGGCCAAGGCGTTTCGCCAGGAGGGCTTGGACGGGTCGGAGAAGGTGCTGGAGGCCGGGCTGAAGGGCCTCAAGGCCGCGTCGCTGGATGACCTGTACGTCTCGGTCGGCAACGGCAACATCGGGCCGAAGGATGTCGTGCACGCGGCCTATCCGGAACTGCGGCAAGCGCCGCGGGCGCCGCGCATGCTGCCGAGCCTGCCGCCGCGGCCCGGCCGCGTGGCGGCGCGCGACGGCGGCATCCCGATCACCGGGCTGGTGACGGGCATGGCGGTGCATTATGCCGGGTGCTGCCACCCACTGCCAGGCGACCAGATCGTCGGGATCGTCACGACCGGCAAGGGCGTCACGATCCACACCAGGAACTGCCAGACGCTTGAAAGCTTCGCCGCGACGCCGGAACGCTTCATCGACGTGGGTTGGGAGGCGCCTCTGCCTCTCGCCAACGGCAAGCCAGCGACCCATACCGGTCGGATCAGCGCCATCGCCGTGAACCAGCCGAGCACGCTGGCAAGCATGACCAACGCCGTCGCGAAGCATGAGGGCGCGGTGACAAACCTTAAGATCACCAACCGGCAGCAGGACTTCTTTGAGGTCGTGCTGGACGTAGAAGTGCGGGACCTCCGGCATTTGTCGAACGTGATCGCCGGGCTGCGGGCGGCCAGCGGCGTGACCCAGGTCGAGCGGGCGCGAGGCTGACTTGATGAGGCTGACTTGAT
>CAXUJE010000136.1:0-5878 GCA_964251035.1 uncultured Acetobacteraceae bacterium | reverse complement strand
GAGGCTGACTTGATGAGGCTGACTTGATCCTGGGGCTTGGCTCGGATCTCTGCGACATCCGGCGGATCGAGGCGGTGATGAGCCGGTTTGGCGACCGCTTCCTTGAGCGTGTGTTCACCCCAGTTGAGCGTGCCCGCGCCCTGCGGCGCACCGCCAGCCTGCATGCTCCCACCTTCGCCAAGCGGTTCGCTGCCAAGGAGGCGTGCGCCAAGGCGCTCGGCACTGGGTTTCGGATGGGAGTTTTCCACTCCGACATGGGTGTGGTGAACCTACCGTCGGGACAGCCGACCTTGGCGCTGACCGGAGGGGCGCAGGCCCGTCTGCTCGCGTTGGTGCCGCCTGGGATGCAGCCCAGGGTGGCGTTGACGGTGACGGACGAGTATCCTTATGCGTTCGCCCAAGTGGTGATCTCGGCACTGCCTATGGCTGGGGTTCCTTGACACGGGGCGGCGGCGTCGGCTTGATCCCGCCATCCCTGTGAACCGGATCACCTCTGCATAATGGCGAACCAGAAACCGGGTGGCTTGATCGACAACGTCAAGACCATCTTCTATGCCGGCCTGATCGCGGTCGGCATCCGCACCGTCGCGTTCGAACCCTTCAACATCCCATCCGGCTCGATGATCCCGACTTTGCTGATCGGCGATTACCTGTTCGTGTCGAAATACAGCTATGGCTATTCGCGGTACTCGATCCCATTCGCACCCAATCTGTTCACTGGGCGGATTTTTGGAAGGTTGCCGGACCGCGGGGACGTTGCGGTATTCAAGTTCCCGCGCGACAACCAGACCGACTACATCAAGCGCATCGTCGGCCTGCCCGGGGACCGCATTCAGATGAAGTCCGGCCAACTCTACATCAACGGCATCCTGGTGCCGCGCCAGGCCGCCGGCGACTACGCGGACGACGAGCAGGGGTCGCGCACGGTCGCACGGCTTTATGTGGAGACGCTGCCGAACGGCCGGCAGCATGACATCCTCAAGATGTACGAGGAGGGCGGGCTGAACAGCACGCCGGAGTTCAAGGTGCCCGACGGCCATGTGTTCGCCATGGGTGACAACCGGGACAACTCGTCGGACAGCCGGGTGATGGATAGCTCGGGCGTCGGCTTCGTGCCGGTGGAGAACCTGGTGGGCCGTGCGGAGTTCATCTTCTTCTCGATCGACGGCTGGGCGCCGTGGTGGGAGTTCTGGGAGTGGCCGTTCGAGATCCGCTGGAACCGGCTGCTCCACGGCATCAATTGACCGGCCCGGCCGACAAGTATCGGGCGGCCGAGGCCATCCTTGGCCACGTATTTGCCCGTCCCACCTTGCTGCATGAGGCATTGACCCACCGTTCGGCCGCACATGGCCGACGCGGCCAGCTTCGCCGCGGCGAGCGGCGCGGCGTCGGCTCGAACGAGCGGCTGGAGTTCATCGGCGACCGCGTACTGGGGCTGGTCATGGCAGACTGGTTGATCGAGCGGTTTCCCGACGAGCAGGAGGGTGAGCTGGGTCCGCGGCATGCGCATCTGGTGTCACGCAAGGTGCTGGCGATGATCGCCGAGACGGCCGGGTTGTCGGAGGCGTTGGCGGTCGCGCCGAACGAGGCGCGGGCCGGCGGCGGCCAGCTCGCCAACGTGCTGGCCGACGCGATGGAGGCGATGATCGGGGCGTTGTACCTCGACGCTGGGCTATCAGCGGCGCAGCTCTTCGTGCGGCGAGCTTGGCAGCCGGCGATGGACTCACTGGTGCTGCCGCCGAAGGACCCGAAAACCACGTTGCAGGAGTTGCTGATGGCACGGCGGCTCGCGCTGCCCACTTATCAGGTGGTGGACCGCAGCGGCCCGTCGCATGCGCCGGAGTTCGTCATCAGCGTGTCGGCGTGTGACCAGACGGGTACCGGACGCGCCGGCAGCAAACGCCTGGCTGAGCGCCTGGCAGCAGCCGATTTGCTTGAAAGATTGACATGACCGACCAACCCGACACACCCGGCACGGAGCAAAGCCTGGAGCCGCGCTGCGGCTTTGTCGCCATCGTGGGTGCCCCCAACGCCGGCAAATCCACGCTGCTGAACCGGCTGACCGGCGCCAAGCTGTCCATCGTGACGCCCAAGGCGCAGACGACGCGGTTCCGCGTGCTCGGCATCCTGATGCGCGGGCCGAGCCAGATTCTGCTGGTCGATACGCCCGGCATCTTCCGCCCGCGCCGCAAGCTGGACCGCGCGATGGTCAAGGCGGCCTGGACCGGGGCCGAGGACGCGGACCTCACGCTGCTGCTGGTCGATGCCAAGGCGGGCGCGACGGAGGGGGTGCTCACCATCGCCCGGCAGATCGCCGAGCGCGGGCGGCGGGCCTGGATGGCGCTGAACAAGATTGACTTGATCGCGGCGCATACCCTGTTGCCGCTCACCGCCCAACTGAGCGCGATCCTGCCGGCCGAGCAGACTTTCATGGTGAGCGCCGCCACCGGCGGCGGGCTGGACCGCCTGCTGGATGCCTTGGCCGCCGGGGTGCCGGCCGGGCCGCACCTTTACCCCGGCGACGACCTGACTGACCTGCCGGACCGTCTGCTGGCGGCCGAGTTGGTGCGGGAGCAGATCTTCCTGCAAATCCAGGAGGAAATCCCGTACGGCACCACGGTTGAGACGGAGAACTGGCAGGAGAAGCCGGACGGCTCGGTGCGGGTGGAGGCGACAGTTTATGTCGCGCGGGCTGGGCACAAGGCCATCCTGATCGGGGCCGGGGGCGGGCGCATCAAGGAGATCGGCGCCCGTGCCCGCAAGGAGCTGACCAGCCTGCTCGAACGCCCGGTGCACCTGTTCCTGAACGTGAAGGAGCGGGCCGGCTGGGACGAGGAAGGCGCGCGGCTGCGGGCCATTGGCCTCGACGACACGGCGTAGCGCCGCCGATGGAGTGGCAGGCGCCCGCCATCGTCCTGGCTGCCCGTCCGCACAGCGAGGGCGACGCACTGGTCACGGTGCTGACCGAGGACCATGGACGGCACCACGGCCTGGCCCGGGGCGGCAACTCCCGGGCGCAAGCCCCGACCTGGCAGCCCGGCAACCTCGTGCAGGCGCGATGGATTGCGAGGCTTCCGGACCAGTTGGGGTCCATGACGGCGGAGCTGGTGCATCCCGGCGCGGCGCTGGCGATGGATGTTGCGCTATCGCTCGCGATGCTGTCCTCTGCCTGCGCCGTGGCGGAGGGCGCGTTGCCGGAGCGCGAGCCGCATCCGAAGGTGTTCGCCGGGCTGGTGCAGTCGATTGCCGGACTGGCGCGGGGGCCGGACTCGCTGACGGACCTCGTGCGCTGGGAGGTCGTGCTGCTGGCGGAACTCGGCTACGGGTTGGATTTTTCGGCCTGTGCGGTGTCCGGCACGACGACCGGGCTGGCCTGGGTGTCGCCGAAGACCGGCCGAGCGGTGTCGGATGAGGCTGCGGGCGAGTGGCGGCCGCGCTTGCTGCGTCTGCCGGGCTTCCTGGTGGGCGGGAACACGGCTTGCGTCGAAGACTGGCGCGACGGCCTCAAGCTGACAGGGCATTTCCTGGCGCGGGACGCCTTTGGGCATCAGCACCGGCCGTTGCCGCCGGCGCGGAACATGCTGTACGACCGGGTCTCGGCCTTGGCGACGAGGCCGTAGTTCTCTATATGTTCCAGATAGGGGAGCCGAGATGCCTGACGACCTGATTGGAACGATTGCCGACACGCCGCTCGCGGACGCGCTGAGCGAGCGCTACCTCGCCTACGCGCTGAGTACGATCATGTCGCGCAGCTTGCCGGACGTGCGGGACGGCCTGAAGCCGGTGCATCGGCGCCTGGTCTATGCCATGCACCAGTTGAAGCTCGACCCGGCTTCCGGCTTCAAGAAGTGCGCCCGGGTCGTGGGCGACGTGATCGGCAAGTATCATCCGCATGGCGATGCCTCGGTCTATGAAGCATTGGTCCGGTTGGCCCAGGAGTTTGCGGCGCGCTACCCGCTGATCGAGGGACAGGGCAATTTCGGCAACATCGACGGCGATAACCCGGCCGCGATGCGCTACACTGAGGCGCGGCTGACCGAGGTCGCTCAGACCATGCTGTCCGGCATCGACGATGATGCCGTCGATTTCCGCGCGACCTATGACGGCGAGGAGAACGAGCCGGTCGTGTTGCCGGGCGGCTTCCCAAACCTGCTGGCGAACGGCGCCGCGGGGATCGCGGTCGGCATGGCCACCAGCATCCCGCCGCACAACGCCGGGGAGGTCTGCGCCGCAGCGATCCACCTGATCCAGCATCCGGAGGCGACCACCGCCGAGCTGCTGGCCCACATGCCCGGCCCCGATTTCCCGACCGGCGGCACGCTGATCGAGGACTCGGCCGCCATCCTGCAAGCCTATGAGACCGGGCGCGGCGGCTTTCGCATGCGCGCCAAGTGGGAAGTGGAGCGGGGCAAGCACGGCGCCTGGTCCGTCGTGGTCAGCGAAATCCCTTACCAGGTGCAAAAGGCCCGGCTGATCGAGCAGATCGCCGAGCTGCTGGAAGCCAAGAAGCTGCCGTTCCTGGGCGACGTGCGGGACGAGAGCACCGAGCACGTCCGGCTGGTGCTGGAGCCGAAGTCGCGCGGCGTGGAGCCGGAGGTGCTGATGGAGACGATGTTCCGCGCCACCGCGCTCGAAAGCCGGTTCCCGCTGAACATGAACGTGCTGACCGCTGACCGGACCCCCACCGTCTTGGGGCTGCGCGGGGTGCTGCAAGCCTGGCTCGACCATCGGCAGGAGGTGCTGGTCCGCCGCTCCCGCCACCGCCTGGCGGCCATTGAGCGCCGGCTGGAGGTGCTGGACGGCTACCTGGCAGTGTTCCTGAACCTCGACGAGGTGATCCGGATCATCCGCGAGGAGGACCATCCGAAGCCGGCGCTGGTCGCGCGCTTCAGGCTGACCGACCTGCAGGCGGAGGCGATCCTGAACATGCGGCTCCGCTCGCTTCGGCGGCTGGAGGAGATGGAAATCCGGCGCGAGCACAAATCGCTGTCCAAGGAGCAGCGGGAGGTCGAGGGACTGCTGAAGGACGCGGCCCGGCGCTGGCGCAAGATCCAAGGTGAGCTCGCGGCGGTGCGGGACAAATTCGGCCAGGGCGCATTGGGAGTGCGGCGGACCGTGCTGGGCCAGGCGCCGCAGGTTATCGAGGTCAACGCCGATAGCCTGATCGAACGGGAGCCGATCACCGTTGTCCTGTCCGACAAGGGCTGGATTCGGGCGGTGAGGGGGCACATGGCCGAGGGCACGGAGCTGAAGTTCAAGGAGGGTGATAAGCTGCGCCTGCTGGTGCCCTGCCAGACAACGGACCGGCTGTGTTTGTTCGCCAGCAACGGCCGCGCGCATACCCTGCGTGCCGGAGACCTACCGCGCGGCCGCGGCGACGGGCAACCGATCCGCGTGTTGGCGGAGTTTGGCAACGATGACGACATTGCCGCCCTGTTCGTCTGGCGAGAGGGGCTGCGCTACCTGGTGGCGAGCTCCGCTGGCCGGGGCTTTGTCGTGGCCGCCGCAGACCTGTTGGCGGAGAAGCGCACCGGCAAGCAGGCGCTGAACGTGAAGCCCGGCGAGGCCGCGCTGCTCTGCATCCCGGCGGAGGGCGACCATGTCGCGGTGATCGGCACCAATCGCAAGCTGCTGGTGTTCCCGCTACACGAGGTGCCGGAGCTGTCCCGTGGGTCCGGCGTACTGCTGCAGAAGTACCGAGAGGGCAAGCTGGCGGACGCCAAGGTGTTCCGGCTTGCCGACGGTCTGGCCTGGCGGTTGGGGGATAAGATGCGTACTGAGAGCCGGTTGCAGGACTGGATGGGTGCGCGAGGCCAGACGGGGCGGATGCCGCCGAATGGCTTCCCGAAAATTGGGCGGTTCAGCTAGGAGTGCCTAG
>CAXUJE010000135.1:5430-12694 GCA_964251035.1 uncultured Acetobacteraceae bacterium | reverse complement strand
GCCTCGATGGGCCGGCTCGAGCTTGTGCACCTGACCGACGGAGCGTCATCGCACAGGACGGCCTGGAAGCGGGGATGGCTGAGCCGCGGCCGGTATGCCGCACGCCGCCTGGAGGAGTCGATGAAGGCGGCCTCGCTCTGTGGAGTGGCCGCCTCTGCGGCCGTTCTGGGCGCCCGCGACGGTGGCGCGTCGCTCAGCCTCGTCGCCACGGTGGAAAAGCTGGCGCGCCTCCTGGGCGCGAGCCGTCCCGATCTCGTCCTGACGCATGCCTATGAGGGCGGCCATCCCGACCACGACGCGGCGGCGTTCGTGGCAAGGGCGGCATGCGCCCTCGTGCCCGGGGTCCCGCTGTGGGAGATGACCGGGTATCACGCGGCGGCGGCGAGCGGCGAGCCGAACGTCACAGGCTCGGTCGGCGGCATCGCCATCGAGACCGGGCGGTTCCTGGCGCCTGCGGCCCCCATGGCCCGCGCGCCGGAGATCGCCATCACCCTGGACGCGCAGGCGTCTCAGCTCAAGCGGCGCATGCTCGACTGCTTCGCTTCCCAGCGCGACGTGCTGAGGATGATCGCCCCGGATCTCGCGGCGGAGCGGTTCCGGCCAGCGCCCCATTACGATTTCCGCGCGCCGCCCCACGCCGGGCGGCTTCTCTACGAGTCGCAGGATTGGATTCGCTGCGACGGCGCGCGGTGGCGTGCCCTGGCGGAGGAGGCGGGCCAGAGGCTTGCGACGTAGTGCCTGGCTCCAAGAAGAGGAGAGCGCTTTTGCCGTGGACCTCATGCCAGCGAACGAGGAGCGCACGGGACAATGGCCGAAGCGCCGGCGATGCCGATGGGCAGGCCCGGCGCGCGGCTTGGTCCTTGGAATGGCGGGGCGCCGTCTGCGCCTTGGCCGCCGGGGCCTTGCTCACCGCCGCCGGCGACGCCACGGCACGCGGCGAGTGCGCGCGCGGACGCCTGGAGGACCTCAATGCGCTCAGAGGGGTCAACCTGCCGCAGTTGAGCTTTGACGACAAGGCGATCCCAGGAAGGCTTGGGACCAACTACCAGGTCCCGTCCAGCAAGTCGGTCGCCTATTACACCGGCAAGGGCATGAACCTGATCCGGGTCGGGTTCACTTGGGAGCGCCTTCAACCGGCCCTCGGCGGCCCGCTGGACCCGGCTTACCTGGCGCAGCTCATGTCGGTCACGAGGGAGGCCACCCGCCGCGGGGCGTCCGTGCTGCTCGACGTGCACAATTTCGGACGCTACCGCCGCGAGCCGCTGGGCAGTCCGAAGGTCCCCATCCGCGCCTTCGCCGATCTCTGGTCCCGGCTGGCGGAGAAGTTCCCTGACGGCCGCGTCATGTTCGGGCTGATGAACGAGCCGCACGACCAATCGGCGGCGGACTGGCGAAGCGCCGCCGATGCCGCGGTGACGGCCATTCGGAACGCCGGGGCGAAGAACACGATCTTCATCATGGGCGCCGACTGGGGGAACCCGCGCAGTTGGATGAGCCGCAACGCGGAGCTGATGTCGGGGATCAAGGACTCGAACTTCGTTTACGAGTTCCACCAGTACCTCGATCCCGACGGCGGCGGCACGCATCCGGTCTGCCAGGATGCAGCCCATTCCGTCGCCCTGCTCACCGACGCCACCGACTGGCTGCGCAGGACCGACGCGCACGGCTTCATCGGCGAGATCGGCATCGGCGCCAACGCCCAATGCCGGGCGTCCCTGAGCGCCGTCCTGGGCTTTCTGCAGGCGAACCGGGATGTCTGGCTGGGGTGGGCCTATTGGGCCGGAGGCCAGGGCTGGGGCGACTACTTCACCTCGCTCGAGCCGAAGGGAAATCTCGGCGCGCGAAAAGACGCTCCGCAGATGGCCGTCCTTGAGGAGTTCCTGCCATGCCGGAACGACGCGCTTCCGGGGGGCGATGCGCGCCCGCCATCCCTGCCGCCGCCGGCCCGCTCCGGCCGGTAGCCGTGATGCCCGCCCCGGCCTAGATCGCCGCTGCCCAATCCTGCGCACGCTCAGAGGCGCCGCGCGCCTCGCTGCGGCAGCGGGGGAGGTAGATCGTGAACGTCGTGCCCAAGCCAGGCTCCGAAACAACGCGCACGTGGCCATTGGACTGCTTGACGAAGTCGTACAGCATCGAAAGGCCCAGCCCAGTGCCTTGGCCGGTCGGCTTCGTGGTGAAGAAGGGATCGAAAGCCTTGGCGACCACCTCCGGACCCATGCCAAGGCCGGTGTCCGTCACGGCGATGGCGACATACTGGCCGGCCCGCACGTCGCCATGCGCCTCGGCGTATGCAGCATCGAGGTGGGCGTTCGCGGTCTCGACCGTAAGCCGCCCGCCGTGCGGCATGGCGTCGCGCGCATTGATCGCGAGGTTCAGGATGGCGTTCTCAAGCTGGTTGGGGTCGCAAAGCGTCGGCCAAAGCGCGCCGGCGAGCGCCATCTCCAGGCTGACCTCCGGTTCCAGGGCGCGCCGCAGCAGGTCCTGCATCCCGGACAGCAGCCGGTTCGCCTCGACCCGCTTGGGACCCAGCGGCTGGGGGCGCGCAAACGTCAGCAGCCGTTGCGTCAGCGCCGCCGCACGCTCGGCCGACGCCGCGGCCATCGCCGCATAGCGTTCCAGCCCATCAAAGCGCCCGGCGCCGATCCGGCGCTGCAGCAGCTCCAGGTTGCCGATGATCCCCGCCAGGAGATTGTTGAAGTCATGCGCGATGCCGCCGGTCAACTGGCCGACCGCCTGCATCTTCCGCGACTGCCGCAACTGCTCCTCCGCATGTGCCAGGGCTGCGCGCACCTCGACGATCTCCGCCTTGTCAGAAGGCGGGTTGTCAGAAGGCGAGGCATCATAGCAAAACAGACCGGTCATCGCACCCTCGCCAACGACATCATCCTGATAATCAACTTATCGTGATGATACCGGAGGCGTTCCGATGTTCAATAGGGTTAACGTGGCCGCTGACAAATCCTGATGCCTGGCGGCTCAGCCAGCCATGCCGTCCGTGCCGGCGCCGCAGATGACGGCGCACACCCGCTCGCCCGGCCTTGGCTGGTAGGCGCCTGTGAGCAGGGCGGCCACCGCAGCGGCGCCCCCCAGTTCCGACGCCACCCCATGCTCGAACCACAGCCAGGCGGCGGCCTGCTGCATCGCCGGGTCCGAGACGAGCACGATCCGCTCGACATGGCGCTGGATGATGCCGAAGTTGAGCGGGTCGGTGCTGCGCGGCGCCAAGGAGCCGGCGGCGGTCTCGATCCGGTCCAGGGGCGCCGGACGCCCGGCCTCCAGGCTGCGCAGCAGGGTGGGGGCGCCCTCCGGCTCGACGCCGACGATGCGGATGCCGGGCTTGAGGGCGCGGGCGGCTATGGCGACGCCGCTGATCAGCCCGCCGCCGCCGACCGCGACCAGCAACGTGTCCACCTCCGGCGCGGCATGGAGGATCTCGGCCGCCACCGTTCCTTGCCCGGCGATCACCATCGGGTCGGCGAAGGGATGGATGTAGGCCATGCCCCCTCGCGCGGCGTGGCGCAGCGCCGCCGCATTGCTGTCGTCCCAAACCGTCCCCTCGACCACCACCTCGGCGCCCCAGGCCCGCAGCTTGCGCCGCTTCGCCTCGGGCGCGGTGACAGGGAGGTAGACCGTGGCGGGCACCCCGGCGATCCACCCGGCATAGGCCACGGCCAGCCCATGGTTGCCCCCGGACGCGGTGGTCACGCCCCGCACCAGCGCCCCAGGCGGCAAGGCCGCGAGCGTGTTGCAGGCGCCCCTCGCCTTGAAGGAGCCGGTGACTTGCAGCGATTCGAGCTTCAGCACGAGCTGCGCCGCGACGGCCGCGTGCCCGCGCGCAGGTGCTGCCTCAAGCAGCGGCGTGCGGCGCACCCGGCCGCTGATCCGCGCGGCGGCACGGCGCACGTCGTCGATCGTGGGCACGACGCCCGCCTGCCCGTCCCGCGCCTGGTCGTCCATGAGGTGCCTCAGATCTGCTCGGTATCCAAGGCATACCCGGCGGCGCGCACGGTGCGGACCACGTCCAGCTCGCCCTCTCCGTTGATGCTCTTGCGCAGGCGCCGGATGTGCACATCGACGGTGCGCGGCTCGACATGGATGTCCGGCCCCCATACCGAGTTCAGCAGCTCCTCCCGCGAGAACACCCGGCGCGGGTGCTGCATCAGGAACTCCAGCAGCCGGAACTCGGTTGGCCCCAGATGGATCGGCCGGCCGTTGCGGTGCACGCGGTGGGCGGTGAGGTCCATGGTGATGTCGTGGAACACGTGCTGGCCTCGCACCGGCACGGCCCCAGCCCGGCGCAGCAAGGCCCGCATCCGGGCCAGCAGCGCCTCCATGTTGAACGGCTTGGTGATGTAGTCGTCGGCACCGGTGTTCAGCCCGCGCACCGCGTCCTGGTCCTCGGTCCGCGCCGTCACCATGATGACCGGCAGGTCGCGGGTGGCCGGGCGGCGGCGGATCTGCCGGCAGACCTCGATCCCCGACATGACCGGCAGCATCCAGTCCAGCAGCACGATGTCGGGCGGCCCTTCCGAGATGCGGGTCAGCGCTTCCTGGCCGTCGCCCGCCTCCTCGACGCGGAAGCCCTGCTTTTCCAGGTTGTAGCGCAGCATGGTCGCCAAGGCTGCCTCGTCCTCCACGACCAGGACGTAGGGCTTGGACAGGCTGGCGGGGGCGGGCAGCATCAGAGGGGGCCCACGTCGTCGGGCAGGCGGACGACGGCGTAGGCCGACCCGTCGCTTTTCGGCCGGTCCTCCCGCAGCGGCTCGCCGGTGACGGCGTAATGCACGTGCTCGGCGATGTTGGTGGCGTGGTCGCCGATCCGCTCCAGGTTCTTGGCGATGAACAGCAGGTGCGTGCAGGGCGTGATGTTGCGCGCGTCCTCCATCATGTATGTGACCAGCTCGCGGAAGATCGAGTTGTAGATCTCGTCGATGGCCAGGTCCGCCTGCCAGACCTGCCCGGCCTTGTCGGCGTCGTTCTCGCCGATGGCGTCGATGACGAGCTTCAGGTTCTCCTGCACCAGCCGCGACATGTTGGCGACGCCCGTGAGGCTGAACGGCAGGCGGTACTGGCCCAGCACGATGCTGCGCCGGGCGATGTTCTTGGCGTAGTCGCCGATCCGCTCCATCGCCGCGGTGATCTTCATCGCGCCCACGACCTGCCGCAGGTCGTGGGCCATCGGCTGGCGCAGCGCCAGCATGCGGATGACGAGCTGCTCGGCCTCGCGCTCCTGCTCGTCGACCTGCAGGTCAAGCTCGATGGCCCGGGTGGCGACGCCCGTGTCCCCGTGCAGGATGGCGTCGGTGGCGAGCGCCACCTGGCTCTCCACCATGCCGCCCATCGCGGTCATCAGGCCGCGCAGGGCCTGCAGTTCCTGGCCATAGCTTTTGACGATGTGCTGGGCCTCGGACATTGTGCTGTCTCCCCCTCAGCCGAACCGGCCGGTGATGTATTCCTGCGTGCGCTTCTGTTTCGGAGAAGTGAAGAGCTGCGCCGCCGGCGCCACCTCGACCATCTCGCCCAGGTAGAAGAACGCCACCTGGTCGGCGCAGCGGGCCGCCTGCTGCATGTTGTGGGTGACGACCGCGATGGTGAAGTCGCGCTTCAGCTCGTCGATCAGCTCCTCCACCTTGAGCGTGCTGATGGGATCGAGCGCGCTGGTCGGCTCGTCGAGCAGGATGACCTCGGGGCGCACGGCGATGGTGCGGGCGATGCACAGCCGCTGCTGCTGCCCGCCCGAAAGGCCCATGGCCGAGCCGGACAGACGGTCCCTCACCTCGCCCCACAGCGCGGCCCGGGTCAGCGACCACTCGACGCGCTCGTCCATGGCCGACTTGGAAAGCTGCTCGTGCAGCTTCACGCCGAAGGCGATGTTGTCATAGACCGACATCGGGAACGGCGTCGGCTTCTGGAACACCATGCCGATGCGGGAGCGCAGCGCGTTCATGTCGATCTCGGGCGCGAGCAGGTTCTGCCCGTCCATCATCACCTCGCCCTCGGCGCGCTGCCCGGGGTACAAGCTGTACATGCGGTTCAGCACGCGGAGCAGGGTGGACTTGCCGCAGCCGCTGGGGCCGATCATCCCCGTGACCTGCTGCGCCGGGAGGTCGAGGTTGATCGTCTTCAAGGCCTGGTTGGTTCCGTAGTAGAAATCGAGGCCGCGTATGGCGATCCGCGCCGGGTTGAGAGCGCCGGCCCGCGCGACCATGGCGCCGGCGCCATGATCGCCGGCCCGGGCAGGCGTCGGCAGGCGGCTGGCTGTATGGCTCATGGGACCCTCACGACTTCCGCAGCACGACGCGTGCGATGATGTTGAGCAGCAGGACGCTCACGGTGATGATCAAGGCGCCGGTCCAAGCCAGCGACACCCAATCCTCGTACGGCGACCCGGCATAGGCATAGATCGTCAGCGGCAGGCTCGACATCGCATGCGTCAGGCTCACCGACCAGGTGAGGTTGCCGAGCGAGGTGAACAGCAGCGGCGCCGTCTCCCCCGCGATGCGCGCGATGCCCAGCAGCACGCCGGTGATCAGGCCCGACATGACGGAGCGGTAGCAGATCAGCGTGATCATCTTCCACTTCGGCGAGCCGAGGCCCATCACCGCCTCCCGCAGCGTGTTCGGGATGAGCTGCAGCATGTCCTCCGTGGTGCGGACGACGATGGGGATGATGATGATGGCGAGCGACACGGCGCCCGCGATGCCGGAGAAGCCGCCGAACGGCAGCACCAGCAACTGGTAGACGAACAGGCCGATCAGGATGGAGGGCGCGGACAGCAGCACGTCGGACACGAAGCGCACCGTGTCCCCCAGGCGCGAGCCGCGGGCATACTCGGCGAGGTAGGTCCCGACCAGGATGCCGACGGGCGTGCCGATGGCCGTGCCCAGCCCGACCTGGATGGCCGTGCCGGCGATGGCGTTCAGCAGCCCGCCGCCAGACCCGGGCGGGCGCGTGACCTCCGTGAAGACCTGCGGCCCCATCGCCTGCAGGCCGCGCCAGAACAGGGTGAGCAGGATGGACGCCAGGAACAGGAGGCCCAGCACCGTGCAGGCAAAGGCAAGCCCGGTCATCACCCGGTCCCGCCGGCGCCGGCGCCCTCCGAGGGGGGCCGCCGGCGCGCCCCCCGGGCGCGGGGCGGCGGCGCCAACGGCGGCCCGGGCACGGGCGGCAACAGCTCCCGCTCGGGCGGCAAGGGCGGCTCGGCAGGCGGCGGCAGTGGTGGCCGGGGAGGCCCCGCGGCGATCACCGTCGGCCAGTCCCGCAC
>CAXUJE010000135.1:0-5420 GCA_964251035.1 uncultured Acetobacteraceae bacterium | reverse complement strand
CCCCGGCCCCCCCCCGGCGCCGCGGGGCGGCGGGCCGGCCGGCGCCGGCCCGCGGCCGCGCCGTCCTTCGGCGGCATGGCGGCCAAGGTCGTGCTCATGCTCACGCCCCCTTCGCCCGGGGCCGCAGCAGCAGGCGGGAGATCGCCAGCACGATGAACGACAGCACGAACAGGATGAAGCCGAGCGCCAGCAGGGCCGACAGTTTCAAGCTGCCCTCGCCGGCTTCGCCGAACTCAAGCGCCACGAGCGAGGCGATGGTGTTGCCGGGTCCGAACAGCGTGGTGGAAACGCGGTTGGCGTTGCCGATCACGAAGGTGACCGCCAGCGTTTCCCCCAGCGCCCGGCCGAGGCCGAGCATGATGCCGCCGACGACGGATGTGCGGGTATAGGGCAGCACGACGCTCCGCATCACCTCCCACCGCGTGGCGCCGAGGCCGTAGGCGCTTTCCTTGTACACCGGCGGCACGGTGGCGAACACGTCGCGCATGGTGGCGGCGACGAAGGGGATGATCATGATTGCGAGGATCAGCGCGGCCGTCAGGATGCCGGTGCCGAACGGCGGGCCGGCGAACAAGCCGCCGACCAGCGGCAGGTCGCCGAGGCTGTCGATCACCGCGGGCTGCACGTATTGCGACATGATCGGCACGACCACGAAGAAGCCCCACATGCCGTAGATGATGCTGGGCACCGCGGCCAGCAGCTCGACCGCCGTGCCGACGGGGCGGCGGAGCCATTCGGGCGCCAGCTCGGTCAGGAAGAAGGCGATGCCGAAGGCGACCGGCACGGCGAAGAGGATGGCGAGCACCGCGGTCGTGACCGTGCCGTAGATCGGCACCAGCGCCCCGTACTGGTCGGCGACGGGGTCCCAAAGCTCGGTCCACACGAAGGCCAGCCCGAACTGCCGGAAGGCCGGCAGCGCGCCCAGGAACAGCTCGACGATGATGGCCCCGAGCAGGACCAGCACGAGCACCCCGGCCAGGCGGCACATCCACTCAAACACCGCGTCGCCGCCCGCGCCGCCGCGCCGCCGCGTGGCCGGGGCGGCGCTGGCTGCGGGGTGGGCGGAGCTTATGGCCTGCTGCACTGGGAGTTCCATTGAAAGGAGGGGAGGGACCGCCCGGCCTGGCCCCGGCGCGCCCTATTGCGACGCGAGCGGCTGGCCGCCCGGACCCTTGATCTCCGTCTTCCACGCGGCCCGCACCGCGGCCTGCACCGTGTCGGGCAGCGGGATGTATTCGAGGTCCTGCGCCAGCTT
The DNA here is from genome assembly GCA_964251035.1 of uncultured Acetobacteraceae bacterium. Classification (GTDB taxonomy): domain Bacteria; phylum Pseudomonadota; class Alphaproteobacteria; order Acetobacterales; family Acetobacteraceae; genus CAHJXG01. The sequence goes on along the minus strand of CAXUJE010000135.1, from coordinate 4,165 downwards.
GCCGCCGTTCGTGTAGGCCCAATCGAAGAACTTCAGCACGGCCGCCGCGCGGGCCGGGTCCTTGGGGTCTTTCGGCAGCAAGATGAAGGTGGGGGAGACGATGGGCCAGCTTGTCGCGCCCTGCTGGTCGATCAGGCTGGCCGCGAAGTCCGGCGTGGACCAATCGGCGTTCTGCGCCGCGGCGATGAAGCTTTCGGCGGTGGGGCTTATGAAGCTGCCGGCCTTGTTGCGCAGTTGGGTGGAGACCAGCTTGTTCTGCGTCGCGTAGGCGTTCTCGACGTAGCCGATGGCCCCGCGGATGTTGCGGACCGTGCCCGCGACCCCCTCGTTGCCCTTGGACCCGGTGCCGGCGGGGAAGCGCACGGAGGTGCCGACGCCGACCTTCTCCTTCCACTCCGGCGACACCGCCGCCAGGTACGACGCCCAGACGAAGGTCGTGCCCGAGCCGTCCGCGCGATACACGGGCGCGATCGCCAGGTTCGGCAACGTCATGCCCGCATTCAGCGCCGCGACCTTCGGGTCGTTCCACTTGGCGACCTTGCCGAGATAGATGTCGGCCAGCACGTCGCCGGTCAGCTTCATCTGGTTGTCGGCGACGCCGGGCACGTTGACGATGGCGACCACGGCGCCCATCACGGACGGGAACTGCAGCAGGTTGGCCTCCTTCAGCGCCGCGTCGGCCATCGGCGCGTCAGACGCGCCGAAGTCCACCGTGCGGTTCTTGATCTGCGTCTGCCCGCCGCCGGAGCCGATGGATTGGTAGTTCAACTGGACGCCGACCGCCTTTTGCGCCGCCTCGCTCCATTTCTGGTACACCGGGTTAGGGAACGATGCCCCGGCGCCGGTGATCTGCTGCGCCGCCACGGGAAACGCCATCGCGCACCCCAGCGCAGCCGTCGCCAGCATCTTCGACATCACGCTCATGCGGTTTTCCTTGTTGGGGGCGGCCGCCACGGCCATGGCCTGGCAGATCCGGTTGCAAGCAGCCGCACCCTAGGCAGTGACGACGACAGGCATGTTGCAGATTTATGACAAATCAATGACAGAGTGCGCCGCCCTGTGTGATCAAGTCCAATATAGGAGACGCGCGTCCGGCAGGCGCCGGGCCAGCGCGGTTTCGAGGGTCCCGCGCATCTCGGCCATCTGTTCCTTCGGGAACACCCATTTGACCGAGCCGAACTTGGTCATCTTGCGCGCCCGCTGCGCCTCGTCCATCTCGAGCGGGCTGCCGGGATACCAGCCGGCCAGCACCTCCTTCGACTTCGGGGTGAAGCGGTGGGTGATCAGCTCGGCGGTGAGGTCCACGCCGGCGATGCCGTCGAGCGCCGCGGCCACGTCGGCGAACAGGCGGTCGTAGGCGGTCGCCCAGTCCGGCACCCGCATGATCGGCGCAACCGTGAGGCCGACCGGGTAGCCTGCCCCGGCCACCGCGCGCAGCGCCGCGAGCCGGGCCGCCATGCGGGGCGCCCCGCCCTCGTGCCGCTCGGCCGCTTGGGCGTTGACCGAGAAGCGGATGCGGGTCCGCCGATTGTGGGACAACTCCAGCAGCGGCCCGACCGCGTCGAACTTGGTGGTGAAGCGGAGCTGCACCGGAGCGTCCCAGGCGCCGAAATGGGCGATGCAGGCGGCGAGGCCGCCGGTCAGGTGCTCGATGGCCAACGGGTCGGTGTAGCAGGAACACTCGAACGTCGTGCCCTCCGCCGCGCGGTCGGGGGACAGCGACGTGACGCGGCCCTGGCCCACGGCGGCGGGCAGCTCGGCCAGGATCTCCGGCAGGTTGGCGTAGGCGCGGATGATCGGCGGACCCGCGAGCGAGCCGGCGAGGTAGCAGTAGGAGCAATGCGCCGGGCAGCCCTCGGCCAGGTCGAACCGCCAGTCGGCGCTGGGCGGGATCGCCTGCAGGCGGCGCCGGCTGGGGCTTGCGGTGACGACCGCCATCGTGGTCTTGGCATTGCGGTAGGCGTCCGGCAGGCCGCTCAGCCGGTCGGCGGGGAGCCGCACGACCTCGGACCCGAGGGCGGCGGCGCGCTCCACGGTGGCGGCGCCGGACGGCCAGGCGAGAGCGGAGGGCGTGACGAGCACGCGGCGGGGAATCCAAGGACGTGGCATGACGGGAATGTCGGGTGCGCGCCGCGGTATGCCAGCCCACGCGGCCCTTACCGGCGTGAGGCAGGAACCGGCTCAACGGGCGGCCTGGCGAAAAGCCGGGGCAAGCCGCTGAGCAAAGCGATGATCCCAATCCTGGCCGGTTGCTCGATCCATCGCCGCGACAAGGCGGCAACGCCGATGACCAGGCAAAGGACCAGGCCCACGGCGGCTGGCGTGGTGACGGCTGCGCCCAAGCTTTTCAGGTGATCGATCAAGAAGTGGTGCCACAGATAAAGCGAGTAGGAGATCTCGCCGAGCCAGACGACCGGCGCTGCTCCGAGGATGGCGCGCAACGGCCCGGCTGCGAGGGCGATGCAGAGCACGAGCGGGCCGAACAGGCCGGCGACGAGCAGGTCCGGCGCGCCGGCCATCGCCAGCCCACCGACCGCCGCGATGGTGAGGATGCCGCAGCCGTCAAATGCGAGATGCGGCTTCACGTCGGCAAAGCCCCGGCACAGCGCGGCGCCGATGGTGAAGCCGCAGGCAGCGCGCGCGAGGCCGAGGCTGAACGTCGTGTTGAGTGAGTTGCTTCCGCCCAGCCAGGCCAGCATGCCCAGGCCGCCCAAGCCGAGCGCCGCCATGGCAAGCGCCGCCCAACGCCCCGATCGCAGCAGGAGCCAGGCCAGGCCCGGGAAGGCGAGATAGGCGAACCATTCGCCACTGATCGACCATGACGGCTCGTTGCAGGTGATATGGCCGATGATCCCCCAAGCCTGGACCATCAGCAGGTTCCCCGCCAGGTCGCCCGGCGCGCGGCAGGCAGGGGCGCCGACATACAGCAGCAGCGTGGCCACATGCAGCGGCCATATGCGCGCGAAGCGTCGGATCAGGAAATGCGCATAGGCGCCGGGGGACGGGTGGCGGAATGCTTCGAGGTAGGCGCTCGCGATCACATAGCCGCTGAGCGCGAAGAACAGGTCCACCCCGAGATAGCCGGCGCGGAACACCGTCGCCAGCACGATCCCAGGGCCGTCAGCGTTCCAATTGCCAGTATAGAACCAGTAGTTCATGTGGAACACGGCGACGATGCACGCCGCCACCCCGCGAACCCCGGTCAGGGCGGGAAGCAGGTCCTGCCGGCGCGGCAGCGCGGGCTTTGGACCGACCGCACCAGCCTCCGAGCCGCCCGGCTGCAATGGGTCTGCAACCTTCGGCGCAGCGCCGTCGTTCCGGATGTCCTTCGGCCCTTGCTTGGAAAGCAAACCGCCATGACGCTCGCTGCGCTCAGCCAGGCTTCTAACCACGTCCCTGAATCCCTGCTTGTGTTCTTGCACGGTCGCGGAGAAATCGGCGGCAACATAGATCGGCAGGTGCGCAAGTACGGCCCCTGGACAAACGTCCTGTACGACCCGAAGGCCGCTTATGGACCTGACACGATGGCAGAAATACGTCGGTTCCATGTGCTTGGCCTCCACCTGCCGGAGGGGGACTGGGACGGCGAGGCGCTGAGCGAGGCGGTGGACCGCCACCTCGCGGCGCATCCGACAACCGATCCAGAACGGCTTTTCCTGACCGGCCTCAGCCTTGGCGGGCGTGGGGTGCTGCGGCTTGCCCTTCATCGTCTTCGCACAGGCCGCCCAGTCTCCGCCATCGCGTCCTTCTGCCCGGCTGGCGGCGCAACCGGGTATTCGGACGCGGAGATCGGCCTGCTGCGAACAGTGCCGATCTACCTGTTCCACTGCCCAGAGGATGCGGTGGTTCCGTTCGAAGGCAGCGCGCTGCTGCACCAGCGGCTCGGCAGCGATGTGTCACGTCTGCGCATCGTTCACAAAACCGAGCTGGCTGACGAGACGGCCGCGCATGATTGCTGGACGCAGTTCTATGGCTCGCCGGGGTTGTACCGCTGGCTGTCAGCGCCAGGGCGCGATCCCGCGGAGTGGCCGCATCTGGATCTGCCGCGTGCAGCGCACCATGCGGGAGAACTGAGATCTGACGGCTAGGAGCCTGTCCGAGCATGGTTGAGCCTGGGCATGTTGGAGGGCGCACTTCTGCGTTCGGGGGCATGGGGGGTGGCTGT
>CAXUJE010000134.1:8136-12762 GCA_964251035.1 uncultured Acetobacteraceae bacterium | reverse complement strand
AGCTGCTCCCGCTCGGCCCGGATCGCCGCAGAGCGGGCGCGGACCTGCTCGACCACGTGGGGCGGCGCCGTGTCCGGCGTGCCGGCCCCGAACGGGGGCGCCGGCGCGTACTCAAGGTTGAGCTGGATCGCCTCGGCCGCTTCGCGCCCGGCCAACTCCGCCGCGAGCGTGAGCGCGAAGTCGATGCCGGCCGTGACGCCGCCGCCCGTGAGGAGGTTGCCGTCGCGCACCACGCGCCCGTGCACCGGCACGGCGCCGAAGCTTGCCAGCAGATCGTGCGCGTTCCAGTGCGTGGTGGCCCGCTTGCCCCGCAGCAGCCCGGCCGCGCCGAGCACCAGTGCCCCGGTGCAGACCGAGGTCACGTAGCGGCTCCCGGCCGCCTGGCGGCGCACGAAGCCCAGCGTTTCCGCGTCGCGCAGCAGGCCGTTGACGCCCGCGCCGCCCGGCACGCACAGCACGTCGAGCGCCGGGCAGCCGGCGAAGGTGACGGTGGGGGTCAGCACCAGCCCGGTCGCCGTTGCCACCGGTTCGGCCGACCGGGCGACGAGGTGGACGCGGGCGTCCGGCAACGAGGCAAACACCTCGTAGGGGCCGGTGAGGTCAAGCTGCTGCACGCGCGGGAACAGCAGGAAGCCGATCTGCAAGGTCATGGGCCTGTTCCTTTGGTGGTGGACGGCTGCAAGGCTAACCCGGCATGGGGTGGCGCGAATGCCAGAACACCCTCGCTTCCCGCCATGCCGGCCGATAGAAGTCGAGTTCCTTGCAGGCCGTATAACCCGGTGCGGCCGCGTTCGGGACTGGGCTAACCGCTCGCCCATAACTTTTGAAGCCAACATGCAGGCCGCCATGACCAAGGTATAGTCCGTAAGCCGGCAAACCGCCCACCGAACCGGGTCAACCCCAGTTGTCTCCAACCCCGATCCAGAACTAGCATGGACAGATGACGCAGTAGGGCCAGGGATGACGATGAAATCGCCCGAGTTCAGGGGCCAAGTCTAGGGGTTGAAACAACATGAAGCCTTTGCTCCTGGCATGCGTGCTGGCCGCGTCATTCAGCCCGGCCATGGCGAAGACGCTGCCGACCGTCGCGGTGTTCGATTTCGCCTTGACCAACACGTCGCCCGCCCCCTCGACGCCAGAGGAGCTGGCGCGGCTCCAGCGCCTGGACCAGCAGTTGAGGACCGGGCTGAGCGACCATTTCCAGGTGGTCGATGTCAGCCCGGTGCGGGACCGGCTGAACGGCGTGGACTCGATCCGCGGCTGCAACGGCTGCGAGCTGGACCTGGCGCGCCAGCTCGGCGCCCAGCAGGTCGCGTACGGGTGGGTGCAGAAGGTCAGCAACCTGATCCTGAACGTGAACCTCGTGGTGGAGGAGGCCAGCACCGGGCGGACGCTGCGGGCCGAAAGCGTCGACATCCGCGGCAACACGGACGAGTCTTGGAGCCGCGGCCTGCGCTACCTCCTGAACGAGCGCATGTTCCGCGGCGAATGACGGTTTCGGCACCCACCAACATTGCCAAAATCCCGGAAACACCGATACTGAACTACAACAGCGGCCCGGCAGGACCGCGAGCCCGCCAGCAGGCCCGAAGAGGCGCTGGAGCGACCGAGGGAGGCGACGACGCGACACATCCTGTTCCTGGCCCTGCTGGGCCTGGCCATTCCGGCCTATGCGCAGCCGGGTCCCCAAGCGGACGCGCCGGACGGCGCGACGCTGTTCCGCCGGCAATGCGGCACCTGCCACTCGCTGGTTGCCGGAGAGGTGCGGCAGGGTCCGAACCTTGCCGGCGTCTATGGCCGCAAGGCGGGCACGGTGCCGGGCTACAAGTATTCCCCCGGCTTCGCCGATGCGGACTGGACGTGGGACGAGGCGCACCTCGACCCCTACCTCACCAACCCGCAAGCCGTGATCAAGGGCGGCGTCATGGGCTACCGGCAGGCCAAGCCGGAGGTCCGCCAGGCGATCATCGCCTACCTCAAGGAGCAGCACTGATGGCCAAGCCGATCCATTCGATGATCCGAGTGCTCGACGAGGACCGGGCGGTCACGTTCTACCGTGCGGCGATGGGCCTTGAGATCGTGGACCGCTATCCGTTCGACAGCTTCACCCTGGTCTACATGCGCGACCCGGCCTCCACCTTCGAGCTGGAGCTGACGGTCAACCATGACCGCACGGAGCCGTACAACCTCGGCGACGGCTACGGGCACCTCGCCGTCGCGGTCGATGACCTCGACGCCGCGCGGACGACGATGGAGGCCGCCGGCGGGGCGCCCGGCCCGGTCCGCGAGCTGCAGCGGGACGGCGCGCTGCTCGGGCGCTTCTTCTTCATCAAGGACCCTGACGGCTATAGCATCGAGGTGCTGCAGCGGCACGGACGCTTCGGCTGAACCAACCAAGAAACGGAGGAACCAGTCCATGAGAGAGATCGACCGCCGCACGCAGTTCAGCCGGCGCGGCTTCCTGCGCACCACCGGCGCCGCCGTGCCTGCCGCCGCCATTGCCGGCGCCAGCATCGGCGCCGGCGCGGCCTGGGCGCAGGACGCCAAGGCCATCACCCCGCACGCGATGGCGACGCTGGTGAAGGCCGCGCGCGACATCTTCCCGCATGACCACATCGGCGACGTGTTCTATGTCCGGGCCGTCACGCCCTGGGACGCCAAGGCCGGCAAGGACGAGGCGGTCAAGGCGATGCTGGCGGACGGCGTCGCCCGCCTCGACGCGGACGCGCAGGACGCCCATGGCAGCCCCTATTTGGGCGTCGCCTGGGAGTCCGACCGCGTGGCGCTGCTGCGCGGGATGGAGCACACGAACTTCTTCCGCACGCTGCGGAAGGACCTGGTGGTGTCGCTCTACAACCAGCCGGAGATCTGGCCGAAGTTCGGCTACGAGGGGTCGTCCGCCGAGTACGGCGGCTACCTGGCCCGCGGCTTTGACGACATCAACTGGCTGCCGACGGTCTGAGGGGGGGGAGCGCGCGATGGCACAGTTTGATTTAAACGACGACAGCTTGGTCGTCATCATCGGCTCCGGCGCTGGCGGCGGCACGCTCGGCAACGAGCTGGCGCAGAAGGGCGTCAAGGTGGTGATCCTGGAGGCCGGGGACCGCTACGAATCGGCCGACTTCGTCAACGACGAGTGGGCAAGCTTCGCGCAGCTCGCCTGGAAGGACATGCGGACGACCTCCGGCACCTGGCGCGTGGGCAAGGACTTCCCGAACCTGCCGGCCTGGATCGTCAAGGCGGTCGGCGGCTCCACCGTGCATTGGGCCGGCGCCAGCCTGCGGTTCGAGGAGCACGAGTTCAAGACCCGCACCACCTACGGCGCGCTGCCCGGCGCCAACCTGCTGGACTGGCCGATCAGCCTCGCCGAACTCGCGCCCTACTACGCGAAGGCCGAGGACAAGATGGGCGTGACCCGCACCAACGGCATCCCCGGGCTGCCCGGCAACAACAACTTCCGCGTCATGGAGGCGGGCGCCCGGAAGATCGGCTACAAGGAGGTGCACACCGGACGCATGGCGATCAACAGCCAGCCGCGCGACGGACGCGGCTCCTGCCAGCAGATCGGCTTCTGCTTCCAGGGCTGCAAGTCCGGCGCCAAATGGTCCACGCTGTACACCGAGATCCCCAAGGGCGAGGACACCGGCAACCTGGAGGTGCGGCCGAACAGCCAGGTGGTGAAGATCGAGCACGACGCCGGGGGCAAGGTGACGGGCGTCGTCTATGCAAGCCCGGACGGCGCCATGCACCGGCAAAAGGCGCGCGTGGTCGCGGTGGCCGGCAACTCCATCGAAAGCCCGCGCCTGCTGCTCAACAGCGCCTCCAACCTGTTCCCGGACGGGCTGGCCAACAGCAGCGGCCAGGTCGGGCGCAACTACATGCGGCACATGACCGGCAACGTGTACGGCATCTTCGAGAAGCCGGTGCACATGTACCGCGGCACCACCATGGCCGGCATCATCCGCGACGAGTCGCGGCACGACACCAGCCGCGGCTTCGTCGGCGGCTACGAGATGGAGACCGTCTCCCTCGGGGTCCCGTTCATGGCAGCGTTCATGGACCCCGGCGCCTGGGGCCGCAGCTTCACCAGCGCCATGGACGGCTACAGCAACATGGCCGGCATGTGGCTGATCGGCGAGGACATGGCGCGGGAAACCAACCGCATCACCCTCGACCCAGCAGCGAAAGACAAGCTTGGGATGCCGGTTGCCAGCGTGCATTTCGACGACCATCCGAACGACATCGCCATGCGGGCGCACGCGGTGCAGCAAGGCTCCGCCGTGTACTCCGCCGTGGGCGCCACCCGGCTGATCCCCACGCCGCCCTACCCGAGCACGCACAACATGGGCACCAACCGGATGAGCGAGAAGCCGCGGGACGGCGTGATCAACAAGTACGGCCAGACCCACGACGTCAAGAACCTGTTCGTGTCGGACGGCAGCCAGTTCACCAGTGGGGCCGCCTGTAACCCCACGCTGACCATCGTCTCGCTCGCCATCCGCCAGGCGGACAACATGGCGAGGATGATGCAGCAACGCGAGATCTGACCGCCTGCCCCTTTGGGGAGTTCGAGAACGGCAAGGCCAGGGCGCTGCCCTGGACCCGTTGGGGCCGAACCCCCCCAAA
>CAXUJE010000134.1:1779-8126 GCA_964251035.1 uncultured Acetobacteraceae bacterium | reverse complement strand
GTCCAGGGCAGCGCCCTTGGCCTTCCCCTATTTCCGGACGCCGCTGTCCAAACCCTTGGTGTCGCCGGGCACGGCGGTGGCCGGGGTGTCCGTCTTGCCGATCACGTTCTGGCCGGCTGCGTCGCGCAAGGCCCGGTCCCCGGCGGTGTCCCCGTTGGGCGTGCCGGGCGGCACCGTGCCCAGCGGCACGTCAGGCCGGCTGACGCTGGGTCCGACGTCGCCGCCCCCGCCGCTGCCGGGCTTGGGCGCCTGCGCAAAGAGGGCGGCGGGATACAGCAGCAGCGCCGCTGCCAGAATGGGTGCTCGCATCGTGTCCTCCTGTTTCTTGGTCGTGCAGGGTGTTCAACGGATGGGCCGCGGTTCGGTTTGGCCGCCCCGAAGACCAGGCGTTGGACATGCTGCAACGCTGATCGCACGCGATTGGATTGCGCATTATAGACTTGCGTGCGTAAGCTGCACCGTTCGTACGACTGCATAGGAATGCTTATGAAAAAGATCATGACCGGCTTCGCCCTTGCCGCTTCGCTGTCCGGCGCCGCATGGGCGCAGGAAGCGCCCATGACCATCACCCGCGGCACGATCAGCAGCGTCAGCGGCCAGACGCTGGAGGCGAAATCGCGCAACGGCCAGACGGTTCCGGTCGCGCTCACGGCCAAGACCAAGATGCTGGTTGCGGAGACGGCGAGCCTCGCAGACGTGAAGCCCAACTCCTACGTCGGCATCGCGGCGGCCCCCTTGCCCGACGGCACGATCAAGGCGCTGGAGGTCACGATCTTCGACGAGAGCCTGCGCGGGACCGGCGACGGCCATTACGGCTGGGACCTGCCGGGCAGCACCACCATGACCAACGGCGCCGTCGGCAGCGTGCAGACGACCAGCGGGCGCACCATGGTCATCGACTACAAGGGCGGCAGCAAGACCGTCGTGGTGCCGGACGACGTGCCCGTGGTGACCATCAAGCCCGCCGACAGCACCGTGCTGAAGCCCGGCGCCCGCGTCGTGGTGTTCAGCCCCAAGGGCGCCGCCAGCGTCACCGCCGACGCCCTGGTCGCCGGGGCGAACGGCACCGTCCCGCCCATGTAGGCGGAGGCGAGCACAGCATGAGCGCCGTCCGGCCTGCCCGCGCGTCTCTGGTCGTGATCCATCCCCTGGTGGTGCGGATCACGCACTGGCTCAACGCCGTCGCCATTGTCTGCATGGCGATGAGCGGCTGGAAGATCTACAACGCCAGCCCGCTGTTCGGCTTCAGCTTCCCGGGCTGGGCGACGCTGGGCGGCTGGCTGGGCGGCGCGATTGCCTGGCACCTGGCGGCGATGTGGCTGCTGGTCGCCAACGGCTTGGTCTATCTGGCCTACGGCCTGGCCGGGCGGCACTTCATGCGCAGTTTCCTGCCCCTCGGCCCGCGCGAGGTCTGGCGGGACTTGAAGGAGGCGCTGACGTTCCGCCTGGTCCACAAGCTCGGCGCCTACAACGCCGTGCAGCGTTTGCTGTACGTCGTGGTCGTGCTTCTGGTCGTGGCGGCGGCGGTGTCCGGCTTCGGCCTGTGGAAGCCCGTGCAGCTTCAGGGCCTGGTCGGCCTGCTCGGCGGTTACGAGGTGGTCCGGCGCATCCACTTCGCCGCCATGGCGGGCATCGTCGGCTTCACGGCGGTGCACCTGGCCTTGGTGGCCATCGTCCCCAGCACGCTGTGGGCGATGGTCACGGGCCGCGCCCGGGTCGAGGCGTCCGCCGGGGAGGTCCGGCCGTGAGCCCAGCCGACAAGAAGGCCTTGGCTCCCGAGCTGCGGCGGCTGGAGCGGCGGCTGCTCCTGCGGTCGGGCCTATCGCTCGGCGCGCTGACCATGCTGACCGGCTGCAACCTTTCGGACGGGGACGCGGTGGACCGGGTGCTGTGGGCGGTGTCGCGGTTCAACGACCGGGTGCAGGCCTGGCTGTTCGACCCGAACCGCCTGGCGCCCACCTATGCCGCCAGCGAGATCACCGACCCCTTCCCGTTCAATGCCTACTACCCCGAGGACAACGCCCCCGAGGTGGACGGCGACACTTGGAAGCTCGAAGTTTCCGGCCTGGTGCAGGACCGGACGCCCTGGACGCTGGCCCGGCTGCGCGCCATGCCGCAGGCCAGCCAGATCACCCGGCACATCTGCATCGAGGGCTGGAGCGCCATCGGCGAATGGTCCGGCGTGCCGTTCCGCGGCTTCCTTGAGCGCATCGGGGCCGACACAAAGGCGCGCTATGTCGGCTTTAAGTGCGCCGACCGCTACTACAGCAGCATCGACATGGCGACGGCGCTGCATCCGCAAACCATCCTCGCCACCGACTTCCGCGGCGCGCCGCTGCCGGACAAGTATGGCTTCCCGGTCAAGCTGCGGGTGCCGACCAAGCTTGGGTTCAAGAACCCCAAGCACATCGCGGCCCTCTTCGTCACCAACGATTATCCTGGCGGCTGGTGGGAGGATCAGGGCTATAACTGGTTCAGTGGATCATAGGCTTGGTGGCGGGAGCAGTGCAGCAAAGGACGGCGGGCAACGACAACCTCGATTTGGAGTCGCAGTTCTGCTTTGCGCTGTATTCGACGACGTTGGCGCTGGGCAAGGTTTACGCCCCGATCCTCGCCGGGCTGGGCCTGACCTATCCGCAGTACCTGGTCATGCTCGTGCTGTGGCAGGAGGACGGGCTGACGGTGCGGGCGTTGGGCGAGCAACTGCACCTGAACTCCGGCACGCTGACGCCGATGCTGAAGCGCATGGAGCAGGCCGGCCTGGTCCGCCGCAGCCGCGACAAGAAGGACGAGCGCCTGGTCCGCACCGAGCTGACGGCGGCCGGGCGGGGCTTGCAGGCGCAGGCGCTGCGCATCCCCTGCGCCATCGCCGAGGCGACCGGCGTGCCGATGGAAAGGCTGGCTGAAATCAAGGACGAGCTGCAGGGCATTCGGCGGGCTTTGGAAACGGACGAAGCTGCCGCGGTTTGACGCCCTCTGCACAAACTTCGAAAATTGAGGCGGACTCCTCCTTGGTGAACGTATCATGGCTCTGAACAAAGCATCTGGCTGGATCGGCAACATTCTATCGCGGTCTGATCCGAACCGCATGCAAGCCAAGTCCGTCAAGCTCGGGGGCGTGTTGACCGTCCTAGAAGGCGCGGCTGACGACCCTTACTTTCAGGCCATCGAAGGACAAGCGGCAGCGTTGGATAGCTTGGCTGCTTTGGTCGCGCGGCAGGTCCCCCGCAGTTCAACCGTCATCGACGTGGGTGCGAACATCGGCCTGTCCACCATCCTGTTGGCCCGGATGACAGAACGGGTAATCGCATTCGAGCCTTCTCCGCCCAACGTGGCGTTCCTGCGCCGGAACCTGGAGCGGAACGGGATCACCAACGTGGAAGTCCGGGCCGTAGCCGCGTCGGACAAGCCGGGTACGCTGCGCTTCCATGTCGCGCAGTTCGGGGCCGGATCGCACGTCGTCGCAGCAGGGCACGTGTCGGGCGAGACCATGACGACGGTGGATGTACCGGCCATGGCCTTGGACGGCACCGATTTCCCGCCGATTGCTTTCATCAAGATCGATGCCGAGGGTCACGAACCCAATGTCCTGGCCGGCGCGGGGCAGTTGCTGGCTCGGGACCGCCCGTTGATCTACACCGAGGTGAACATCTGGTGCTTGTCGGCCTTTGCCGGTCACAGCCCGGGCGCGTTAGTGCGCAAGCTTTGGGAGGCGTTCGAGGTCACCAAGCCGGAGAAAGACGGCCAAATGTCTACTTTACCCAATGCATATGGTTTCCTGCACGATACCATCGTGCATGCCCAGGGCATCGCCGATATCGTTCTGCAGCCTCGGGAAGGGGTGCCAATGCCCTCTCTGCCGGAACTGACCTGGCCGGAACCGGCGCTAGCCGTTTTATGGGATGCCAGGGTCTCAAATCCAAGCTGACTGATTTAGAAATTACCCAACTGTCTCAAATCATCAGAGTCATATTTATTGGATAAATGACTCTTCTAACCATAGCAAAATAGTGTGGACGTCCTCCATGCTGCTTGTGTACGTTGATCTCTGATCATCGTCAGCAGGAGGAAACAACAATGAAAGGTTTCATGGCTCGTTGCACTGCATTCCAGATTTCCCTGCTTGGGGCAGTTTGCATGGGCAAGATAGCAGAAGCACAAACAGCACAAGTAGACCTAAGAAACTACATTTATCAGAGCCCAGCCGGAACCATGTTTTGTCAAAGCAACGGACAACTCTGCACGCAAGGGTTTTCTTCGGATAATGGAGAGTTTATCTACCAGTATACAAATGGCATCACAGATTACATTGCAAGATCTATAACTTCTCCATACTACATTGGCGTGATGAGGAACATCGATCCTAATTCGGGTGGTCTACGATGCTTTTCTCAACCTGACAACTCTCCATGCACAAGCCCCCCAAACTCAGCTTTTCCACCCCAGAGCGCCCCAATGATCTTCAACACAAATGTGGCAACGGCTCAAGATGCAATAGATTCGGAAAATCCAGACGGGTCGCCAAGAACGCCGATTTCAGGTTACACGCAGTTTTACAACAATAATCAAGCTTTGAATTTTGGCGTTTATTTGCTAGACGCAAATACTTGCTCGCAAAGTTTTGCTGGCAGCGTGTCTCATAATGTCATCGGAGTCCTTGTATCACAAGTTAATTTTGGAGGGGATATAGGCATTCGAGACGCTTTGGCGATTGATGAATATGAGGCGGGTGATCCGGGTCACATGGAGCGATTCTACTACGTAGCAGGGTTAGGAAGGGTGCGCGATGGTGCAGCGTATTATGACAGCGTAACTGGCGTATATGATCAAGGTCCCAGCAACAACTCAGTTCGAAACTTGATTCGTCAATCTACCATTAGCCAACCAGCTTCACCCTGCGCTCAAGGAACGGCGCCTCTACAATAACGACGCTGAGCGCCGACTTGGCGCTGTCGAGCCAGATCGGGTTCGAGCCACGGCTGCCCGCGCTTCGTTGGGTGGCGCTGATGATCGGCTCACGGCCGCTTTATCCGGGCGGCCGCGGCTTGGCCGAGGTGTTCTTCTGGGTCTTGCCGGGCTTCGCGGGCATGGCCGCGGCGCTTGTCACGGCGCGGCGCGCTGCCGCCTTCCATCGTCTTGTCATCGGGGCGCTGGTCGGCGACATCGTGCTGTTCCTGACCTACCGCGACCTGCACCCGACCGGCCTGTGGGACCACGGCAACTACCATTATTTCAAGTGGACGCTTCCGCTGTTTGCCTTGTATGCGTTCCGCCTCCTCCCGACGGCGACCAACCGGGACAGGCGCAGGCCGGTGGCCATCGCCGTGGCTTGTCTCACGATCCCGGCGCTGTCCTGCTGGCGGGCCGGCATCGCCCCGATCGAGCCCCTGCAAGCCGACAAGGAGGGTCTGTCGATCACTATCGGGTCGGGCCTTCGCCCGGTCAGCGCCATGGCTCTCGTCCCGGGCCACGGCCCAGGCGCACCGCCCGTGGTGGGCGGCAGCGCCGAGACGGCCAGCGGGGCGGTGCTGCGATACGGCTTTGACTTCGTGATCTACGGCATGGACGAGATGATGCGCGTCGTCCCGCTCAGGCCGCTGCCCCCGGAACCGACCATCGTCCGCTTTGCCAAGGGAACAGACCTGGACGGGGAACTGACGCCCCAGCTCGTGCGGCAAACGATCACCTGGGGCCTGCCTTTCTGGCTGGCGGGCGGCCTGCAGGCGCATGAGGCCGTCCCCCGCTGATCCGTTCAGCCAAGCTGGGCGCGTCCCGGCCCCGGTCACCCCCGCCACGCCACCACGCGCGCAGCCCCGTGCGTGCGGTCGTCTAGCGGGTCCGGGCGCGGCAACGCCTCCTCCCGGCCGATCTCCGCCACGATCAGCCCGCCCGGCGCGATCCAGCCGGCGGCCTGCAAAGTGGCCAAAGCAGGGCCGACCAAGCCCTGCCCATACGGCGGATCGAGGAACACCAGCCCGCAGGCTTGGCCCGGCGGCGGCCGGAGCGCGTCCGCCGGCAGCACCGTGCAGCGCCCCTCCGCCCGGCAGGCCCCGATGTTGGCGCGGAGCGCCGCGAGGGCTGCGCGTCCCGTCTCCAGGAACGTCGCATGCGCGGCCCCGCGCGACAGGGCCTCCAGCCCCAGTGCGCCGGTGCCGGCAAAGGCGTCCAGCACCCGGGCACCATCCACCGCCGCCCGGCCCGCCCAAGGCGCGTGCATCAGCCGGTCAAACAGCGCCTGCCGCACCCGGTCAGCGGTCGGGCGCGTCGCGTCGCCCGGCGGCGCCGACAGCGCCCGCCCGCGCCAGGCGCCCGCGGCACGGAGGTACGCGTGGAGTTGCGCTACGACC
>CAXUJE010000134.1:0-1769 GCA_964251035.1 uncultured Acetobacteraceae bacterium | reverse complement strand
TGGCTAGGCCGGCCCCGGCCTCGTCCGGGCCGGCCGCGCTGCATCGGGCGCCCCCTCCGAAAGCTGCTCGCGCAGCACCTTGCCGCTGACCTCGTCCACCGCGCCGCGCTCCAGGTTGCCGAGCTGGAACGGGCCGTAGGCGACGCGGATCAGCCGGGTGACCTGCAAACCCAGATGCGCCATCACCTTGCGCACCTCGCGGTTGCGGCCCTCCTTGAGCGCGACGCTCAGCCAAGCGTTGGTGCCGGTGCGGGCGTCGAGCATCGCCTCGATCGGGCCGTAGCGCACGCCCTCGACGGTCACGCCACGGACCAGGCCGCCCAGCGCCCGGTTGTCGATCACCCCGTAAACGCGGACGCGGTAGCGGCGGGTCCAGCCGTTGTCCGGCAGCTCCAGCCGCCGGGCCAGCGCGCCGTCGTTGGTCAGCAGCAGCAGTCCCTCGCTGTTGAGGTCCAGCCGCCCGACGCTGACGACGCGGGGCAGCCCGGGCGGCAGCTTGTCGAACACGGTGGGCCGGTCCTGCGGGTCGCGATGGGTGGTCATCAATCCTTCGGGCTTGTGGTAGCGCCAAAGCCGTGTCCGGTCGGGCGCATCGACCACAGCGCCCCGGACCTGCACGATGTCGGCCGGGTCGATGAAGGTGGCCGGGTGCGTCACCACGGCGCCGTTCACCGCGACGACGCCCTCGGCCAGCAGCTTCTCCGCGTCGCGCCGGCTGGCGACCCCGGCGCGGGCCAGCCATTTGGCGATGCGCTCGCCGCGCCCTGTGCTCTCGCCGCCTGAACCCTCGTCGCTCATCCCCCGGCGGCCGCGACCAACGCGTCGAGGATGCGCTTGTCGCCGGAGTCGATCAGGAACTCCGGGTGCCACTGCACGCCCAGGCAGAAGCCGTAGCGCGAGTCCTCGATGCCCTCGATCACCCCGTCCGGCGCAGTGGCGTTCACCGTGGCCCAACGCCCGGCGTCCCGCACCGCCTGGTGGTGGGCGGAGTTCACCTGCATGGTGGGCGCGCGGACGATCCGGTGCAGCAGGGTGCCCGGCACGATCTCGACGGTGTGGCCCGGCTGGTCGCGCGGATTGGCCTGCTCGTGCTCCATCGCGTCCGGCATGCTGTCCGGGATGTGCTGCAGCAGCGAGCCGCCGAGCGCAACGATCAGCAGTTGCTCGCCCCCGCAGATGCCCAGCACCGGCATGTCGCGGGCCAGCGCGCCGCGAACCAGCGCCAGCTCCGACGCGGTCCGGGTTTCCTTGAGGGTCACGGTCGCGTGCCGCTCCGTGTCGCCATACAGCGCCGGGTCCACGTCGAACGCGCCGCCGGTGACGACCAGGGCGTCGATGCGGTCGAGGTAGTTGGGCGCGAGGCCGGGGTCGTGCGGCAGCGCCACCGGCAGCCCGCCGCTGCCGGCGATGGCCTCGGCGTAGTTGGCACGGAGCGCGTACCAGGGATATTTCGAGTAGCCGCCGGGCGGCTCCGCATCCAAGGTCACGCCGATAAGGGGTCTGATGCGTGCGGTCATGGCGCACGACTAGACCCGCACGGGGATCGGGAGCAAGCAGGCCGGATGACCCCCATGGATCAGGCGCTTCGGGAGGCGCGGGCGGCGGCGGCGCGGGGCGAGGTGCCGGTGGGCGCTGTGGTGCTGGCGCCGGACAGCACCGTACTGGCCTGCGCCGGCAACCGGACGGAAGCGGATACGGATGCCAGCGCCCATGCCGAAATGCTGGCGCTCCGCGCCGCGGCGCGGCGGCTGGGCACGCCGCGCTTGACC
>CAXUJE010000133.1:11424-12933 GCA_964251035.1 uncultured Acetobacteraceae bacterium | reverse complement strand
CTCCGCCCACGCCGCTGCCGTCAGCAAATCTCCACCACAAGCGCGGACATTACCGTGACGCCGATGACAGCCGAGCACAGGCTGTTCTACTGGCTGTCGTATCCTATGCTTTCGGACAACAACTTATACCAAAGCCTGATGACCGTGACTCTTGGGCTTTCCTGACGCGGGGCGTATGTGATTCATAGGCGGCGGACAAAGGAGGTCTGCCATGGCGCTTTTCCTTCGAAAGGACTTTGACGCGGCCCGGCTGAGGTTGGTGGCACGTGAGAGCGACGATGCCGACCCGGTGCGCCGCTTGCTGACGCTGGCCGCGATCTATGACGGGATGTCCCGCGCGGGAGCGGCGCAGATCGGCGGCGTGACCCGTCAGATCGTGCGGGACTGGGTGGTGCGCTGGCGTTTGGTCGATCTGGTGCAATGGGTGTGGGAGCGGTCCGCGATCAGCATTTCGCGGCAAACGCTGGGGCGCGGGTTGCGCGCCATGGGATACCGCAAGCTGTCGGCCCGTCCGCGCCACCACGCGCAGGCTGCGGGGGCTGCCGAGGCTTTTGGAAAAGCTTCCCGGCCACGGCGGCAGCAATCGCGCGCACGCAGGGCCTCGATCTCGGGCGAACCCCTTGGTTCGACCCCGGCGATGTAGAGGTCTGGTTCGGCGACGAGGCCAGGATCGGGCAGAAGAAGATCACCCGGCGCTGGGCCAAGCGTGGCACCCGGCCCTGCGCGCCGCAGGACCCGCGCACCGCGTCCACCGACATCTTCGAGTGCCATCTGCCCGGTCGAGGGCAAGGCCGCAGGCTGGGTGCTGCCCCGGTGCAACACAGAGGCCATGAACCATCACTTGGCCGAAATCTCCGCCAAGGTCGCGCCCGGACACCATGCTGCGCTGGTCGTGGACCAAGCCGGATGGCACCTTTCGGCAGCGTTGGACGTGCCGGGCAACGTCACTATCGTCCCGCTGCCCGCCAAGTGCCCTGAGTTGAACCCGCAAGAGAGCGTTTGGCAGTTCCTGCGCGACAACTGGCTCTCCAACCGCGTGTTCACCAGCTACGACAACATCGTCGATCACTGCTGCTACGCCTGGAACAGGCTCACGAAGCAGCCGTGGAACATCATCTCTATCGGCTTTCGGGCCTGGGCTCAGGGGTTCTGGTCAACGAGCGATGGTATTAGTGGCGATCGCCAAAGATAGCGACCTGTACTTCGGCCTGCTTAGAGGTTGTTATGGACTGAGCGATGCGTTGCTCCCATGTCTTGAGAACGACGACTGCTCGCAAACCGTATCCGGCTGACGTGTCTGATGACGAACGGGCGTTGGTCGCCCCGTACTTGTCCTTGTTGCGCGAAAGTGCCAAGCAGCGGCATCATCCGCTGCGCGAAGTGTTCAACGGGCTTCGTCACCTGGTGCGCTACGGCGTTGCCTGGCGCGCCATGCCCAACGATCTGCCGCCGTGGCACGCCGTGTATGCTCAGGTGCAGCGCTAACGAGGGAGTGGAACACGCCGCGCT
>CAXUJE010000133.1:0-11324 GCA_964251035.1 uncultured Acetobacteraceae bacterium | reverse complement strand
TGGCGAAGAAGCCTTCGACGGCGCGTTGGTGGCGGCGTGACCAGGAACGGAGGAAGTGCGGGCATTGGGGTGGGTGCAGCATGGGTCACCCTTGTCCTGAGACAACAGGCAAACGCTGGAATCGAAGAGTATGTTCCGCAATAGCCAATCCGACCGGCTCTCAACAACGTTCCGCGACCTGACACGGTGGTTCATTGCGGTTGGTGGCAATCACAGCGCCATCCCTGGCCTGCTCACAACCTGACGTGGCGCTTGCCGTCGCCGTCGCCCCGGTCTCTGCTACAGCAAATGGGGGAGGACGCCATGGACGCGATCCTTGCGATGGATGGGACCACTCTGCCGCCGGGGATTGCCGCACGGCTGGTGGAGAACGGCAACGGGCTGCGCATGCACGTGCTGGAGTCAGGCTTTGAAGCGCCAGGGCGGCCCTGCCTGCTGCTGCTGCACGGCTTCCCGGAGCTGGCCTACAGCTGGCGCAAGGTAATGCCGGCGTTGGCCGAGGCCGGCTATCACGTCGTCGCACCCGACCAGCGCGGCTATGGCCGCACCACCGGCTGGGACCCGGAGTATGACGGCGACCTCCGCAGCTTCTGCATGCTGAACCTTGTGCGCGACGTGCTGGGTCTGCTGGACGCAATCGGGCACGACCGGGTCGCGGCGGTGGTCGGGCATGATTTCGGCGCCTCGGTGGCGGCTTGGTGCGCGCTGCTGCGCCCCGACGTCTTTCCCGCCGTGGCGTTGATGAGCGCGCCGTTCGCCGGTCCGCCGGGGCGGCGCCGGCCGCCGCAGCCCGACATCCACGCGGCGCTGGCGGCGCTTGCGCGGCCGCGCAAGCACTACCAATGGTATTACTCGACCCGCGGCGCCGATACCGACATGCGCCACGCGGCCCACGGCCTGCACGGCTTCCTGCGCGGCTACTACCACCACAAGAGCGCCGACTGGCCCGGCAACCGGCCGTACCCGCTCGCCGGCTGGACGGCGGAGGAGCTGGCGAAGCTGCCGACCTACTATGTTATGGACCTGCACGCCGACATGGCCGCCACCGTGGCGGCCGAGATGCCGGACGCCGCCCAGGTCGCCGCGTGCCGCTGGCTGCCGGAGGCGGAACTGGCGGTCTATGCCGCGGAATACGCCCGCACCGGCTTCCAGGGCGGGCTGCAATGGTATCGCTGCCGCACCTCCGGCCGCTTCGACGCCGAACTGGAGGTGTTTGCCGGCCGCAGCATCGACGTGCCGTCCTGCTTCATCTCCGGCGCCGCCGACTGGGGCATCCATCAGGCGCCAGGTGCGCTGGAGCGTATGCAAAGCACGGCCTGCACCCGCATGGCGCCTGTCGCACTGATCCAAGGCGCTGGCCACTGGGTGCAGCAGGAACAACCTGATGAGGTGGTACGCTGTCTGCTCGGCTTCCTGGGCAGGCCAGTGTAGTGGTAGTGACCCGAATTCATCTGGGCTCTGGCCCGTGACGTCTGGGCCGCCCTGTCTGCAAGTGGTTTCTTCGGTCCGGCTCTGAGCAGTCTGCGTCAACGTATACGGCATCCCAACGGGCCGCCCCGAACGTCGCCTCAGTAGTGCTGCTCCGGCAGGCTCAGCAACGGGAAGGCGCTGTGCACCCGAGGATCGGCCACCGGCTCCGCCATGCGCACGTAGGATGCGTCCAGCCCGGCGAAGTTGGCCAGGCCCAGAAGCCCCAGGCACTCCTGCACCTCCAGCTCCAGCAGCTCGATCACCCGGACGATGCCGGCGACGCCCGCCGCGGCGAGGCCGTAGCAGTAGAGCCGGCCGATCCCCACGGCGTCCGCGCCCAGCGCGATCGCCTTCACCACGTCCGTGCCACGGCTCACCCCGCCATCCACCATGACCTTGGCGCGGCCGGCCACGGCCTGCACGACCTCCGGCAGCACGTCCAGCGACCCCAGCCCGTGATCGAGCTGCCGGCCGCCATGGTTCGACACGTACACCACGTCGATCCCCTCGCGGCAGCACAGCTCCGCATCCTCCGCGGTGGCGATGCCCTTCAGCATCAGCGGGATGGTGCAGCGCTCCCGCACCCGGCGCACCTGGTTCCAGGTCAGCCCCGCCTGAAACTGCATCCCCGGCGTGGCGCCGCGCCAGGGCTTGGCGAAGCGGTTGGCGATGTCCCGCTCCCGCCGGGAGTAGATCGCGCTGTCCACGGTGATGCAGAATGCGTCGTAGCCCGCGTCGATCGCCCGGCGCACGTGGTCGTCCACGAAGTCGTCCCCGCCGCGCACGTAGAGCTGGAACACCTTAGGCCCGGTTGCCGCCGCCGCTACCCGCTCCAGCCCGAGCTGGTTCACGGAGCTGAGGAAGAACGGCACCCCCGCCTCCTCCGCCGCGCGGGCGACGGTCAGCCCGCCCTCGTGCCCCAGGGATTCCAGCCCGCCGACTGGCGCGAAGGCGACCGGCAGGCGCACGGACCTGCCCAGGAACTCGGCGCCGCTGTCGATGCGGGACACGTCGTTCAGCACCCTGGGCCGGAAGGCGATGCGGTCCAGCGCCAGGCGGTTCCGGCGCATCGTCGTCTCGGTTTCCGTGGCGCCGGCCACGTAGTCCCACAGGTTGCGGTCCAGCGCCCGGTGCGCTGCCGCCACGATCTCGTGCAGCGTCTGGAAATCGTTGGCGGCCGGGTCCCCGGTGATCGTCTCCGGCGCTTTTTCCAGCGCGTCCCGCGGCAGGTCCGTCATGGTCGTGTCTCCTCCTGCGTTGCTTGGGTGCGAGCCTAAGCAGGCATTCGTAGCTTGCGCCACGAATGCCTGCTTAGGAGTCGTTGAAGGCGCATCATCTTGCCTGCTGCGCGTAAGCACGCTTCGCAGAATGACGCTTAGGCCGGCAGCAGGTCCCGGATCACGTCCGGGCTCGGCGCCAGCTCGCCCCGCTCGACCCGCTTCACCGCCTCGACCAGCGCCTGGTGCGCCGGGGCAGCACGGCCGACGCGGGCCCCCTGTTCCACGATGAAGCCGTTCATGAACTCGATCTCCGTGCGGCGTCCCTTGGCGATGTCCTGCGCCATGGAGGGACGCTGCAAGTCGCTCCGCTCCTCCTTGTTCGAGGCCGCCAGCAGCACTGCTTCCACCTCCTCCAGCGCCGCCGCGTCGCCTTCCGAGGCTTGGGCCAGGCGCTCCGGCTCGATCTTCGCGATGCGCTCCAAGTCGTAGCCCAGCGCCTGGCCGATGCGAACGGCCTCTCCCCCCAGCCTGATGCTGAAGCGGCGGGCATCGTCGTTCCGCTCCCGGTTGTTGCCGCCCAGCCCGGTCACCGCGGACAGGCCGTTGCGCATCCCGTTGACGCAGAGCTTGGACCAGCGCTCCCCCCACAGGTTGCGCGTGACCTTCGTGCTGTCCACGGCGGCGATCATCGCGCCCAGCTCCTCCACCCGGCGGGTGATCCTGCCGTGCACCTCGCCCAGGCGGAACACCGTGTGCTCCTGGCCGCCCTTGGCCACCGTGCGGCGGATGCGGCCCGGCGCGTGCAGCTCGGCGGCCAGCAGGGCGGCGATGCAGCCCACCGTGCGGCCCCAGCCGACCAGGGCGGCGATCCGCTCCTCATTGATGCAATTCTGTAAGGAAACGACATAGCCGCCCTCCGCCAGGTACTGGCGGATCATCGTGGTCGCCCATTCCGTGTCGTAGGACTTCACCGCGACGATCGCGATGTCCACCGGGCGCTGCTTGGAAAAGTCCTGCAGCTCCGTCAGGTGAATCGCGTCCACCCGGACCGTGCAGCTCTCCTCCGGCGTGACGCCTTCCAGCTCCAGCCCATGGGCGCGGATCGCCTCCACGTGGGCAGGCCACGGGTCGATCAGCGTCACGTCCTGCCCAGTGCGTGCCAGGTGGCCGCCGACGTAGCCGCCGACGGCGCCGGCGCCGATCACCGCGATCCTGGGTCGCACCCGTTTCCTCCGATCCGTTTTCAGGGATACTAGACCGCACGCACCAGGGAGGAAACCGATGCCGACAACCAGCGCCACGGACCGGCGGCAACGCTTCCGCGCCATCCTCGCGGGCCATGCCTGCGTCCACCCCGGCTCCGTGCACGACGCGATCTCCGCCCGCATCGCCCAGGACCTGGGATTCGAACTCGGCATGTTCGCCGGCTCCGTCGCCTCGCTCGCCGTGCTGGGTGCGCCGGACATCGTGGTGCTGACGCTGACCGAGTTCGCGGAGCAGGCCCGCCGCATCGGCCGCGGCGCCCCGGCGCTGCCGTTGCTGGTGGATGCCGACCACGGCTACGGCAACGCCCTGAACGCCGCACGCACGGTGCAGGAACTGGAGACTGCCGGCGTCGCCGCGCTGACGATCGAGGACACCGTCCTGCCAACCCCCTACGGCACGGACAAGCCCACCCTCCTGCCGCTGGAGGAAGGCCTGGGGAAGGTCGCCGCCGCACTGGCCGCGCGGGACGACCCGAGCCTGGTCGTGGTGGCGCGCACGAGTGCTGTCGGCATCACCGGGATCGACGACGCGGTGGCCCGCGCCCGCGCCTACGCCGCCCTCGGCCCCGACGCGCTGTTCTTCACCGGCGTCACCAAGCCGGCGGAACTGGAGGCGCTGGGGGCGGCGACCGCGCTCCCGATCATCCTGGGCGGCATCCCCACGGCACTGAACGACCGGGAGGCGCTGGCCGCGCACCGCGTGCGGGTCAGCCTGCAAGGCCACCAGCCCTTCGCAGCCGCGGTCCAGGCGCTGCACGACACGCTGAAGGCGTTGCGCGATGGCACGCCGCCCGCGGACCTGGCCGGCGTGGCGCCCGCCGCGCTGATGAACCGCGTCACCCGGGCGGACGAATACGAGGCCGGACGCAAGCGCTTCCTCGGGGGATAGGCAGCCGCAACGCGCGCAAGACCATCGAGCCAGAATATTTGCCCGATGGATCAGCAGCCGTCCTGTAGGCCATCATGGCGCAGAGATGCGCCTGAAGCCGGTCCAAATTCCGGCGTTGACCGGCAATGCGATAGTCAGCCAACACCAGCCTCGATCCCGCCGCACGCGGCACAACGAAAGCGGGGAAGCCGCACCGTGACTTGGCCGAACAGCGTCGCCACCGCATGGTCACGGTAGCCCTTCACCCGGCAAGCGCCGCCACAGCGCGGGCAATCCGGCCGCCGAACAGAATGCTCTCTGGCCTTCGCGACGATGATCTCCCGTTGGCCGGTCAACGCCGACCAATCACTGGGGCGTGGAAGCATAGGCCGCAAGGATGACGTATCCGGCCACACCCAACGTCGCATGCAGCGCCACCACCAAGCCTGACGGTCGGCGCCGGCGGACTTGGGCGAGGACCACCACGGCAGCCCCGATCAGAGTGCCAACGAGCAGGCTTGTGGCCACCCGGCCCATGCCGCTCCTGTCGGATGCGCCGGCTGCCATCGACACGAAGAACAGCGTCGACCCGGCGACGCCCAGCAAGCCATGCCCGGCGCTGATCCACCGCGCCCAGCCCCGGATCGGCCGCTCCTGCAAGTAGAAGCAGCCGATCGCCAACCCGGCTGCGACCGTTGCACCCAGACTCCAGAAGGCAGCGCCGAGCATGGGAGATCCTTACCGTTCCGCTTCAACCGCCGCCATGCGCGGCAATGCCGTTACCGGGTCCGCCATCGCCGTTGCGGCCTCCGTATCATGCGTGATGAGCAGCACGGACTGATCCTCCGCCATGGAAGCCGTGGAGGATCAAAGGCATCAGCGCGGAAACCGTGCGCAAGTGGCGCAAGGGAGGTGCCGCAGACTGCCTGGACCGCTCCGCCCGCCCCCCTGGCTCCCTGGAAGGCCTGCGAAGAAGAACGCGCCATCGTCTGCGTTCTACGAGGCGCGGCCAACTCTCCGCTCGATGACCTCACCTTCGTCGTCGGCCATCTCCTGCCCCACCTCTGCCGCGACGGCATTTGGCGCATTTTCAAGGCTGGAAGCCTGAGCCGCAGGTCAAAGCTCGCGATGGGTAAACCCGCCAAGGGCCAGGGCACATTCCGTGACAACGATCTCGGATTCGTCCACATCGCAACCCCGCTTACGCGAGATATTAACTTGGTCAGCGGCTCGGTCCTGCTGCACCACCATCAACTGCCGGGTTGGTCGGCGATCTCTGGGAAGAACACGTCCTTCCAGGAGGTGGGGGCCGTCTTGATGGCGCCAGTCTTGGCCATGAAGGCGGCGAACTTCTCGACGCCGACCGGCGTCACGCTGAACGAGGAGTGCGGCTCATTGGTGACGGCCTCAAGTTCATCGACGGTGAGTGAGGTGTGGGTATCGGCGATGTAGAAGGCGATCGCCTCGCGCCGGTGCCCGTTGATGAAGATGCTGGCAGCTTTCAGCGAATCGACCAATGCTTGGAATAGCTTGGGGTTGGCGTCATGGAACTTCTTTGACGCCCACAGCACCGACGCGCTGCTTTCCCCTGCCACGTCGTAAGAGGTCAGGATGGTGTGGATCTTCGGGTCGCGCAGCTGCAGTGCCGGGAAGGGAGGCGGGGTGAAGGCGCAGTCGAAGCCGCCGGCGCCCGACAGCAGGCCGGTGCTGCTGTCGGCGGGGGACAGCGTCTGGGTCTGCGCGTCGAACTTCTTGTAGTTCTCCTGGCCGAACGCCTGGGCGGCCGCCATCTCCAGGATCACCGCCTGGATCGACACGCGCACCGCCGGCCGCGCGATGCGGCTGCCGGGCTTGAGGTCCTGGATGGTGCGGATCGCCGGGTCGTTCGTGTTCAGCTTGCTGACGCCCTGCGTCAAGGCGGACACGCCCCGCACCTCATAGGACGCGCCATGGGTGCGGCCCCAGATGGTCAGCAAGCCGGGCACCCCGCCCGCCACGATATCGACTGCGCCGGACAGCAGCGCGTCGTTCATCATGTCCGGGCCGCTGAAGGTCACCCACGAGACCGTCAGGTCCGGGATGCCCAGCTCGGCCGCCCGCTTCTCCAGCAGGCGCTGGTGCTTGATGACGTCGAATTGCAGGTAGCCGATGCTTTGCTGCTGGGCGAAGCGGATGGTGTTGGTGTCGGCGCGGGCCAAGCCAGGCGCCAACGCCGTCGCCGCCACGAGCAATGCGGCGATCCGGTTCGTCATGGCCACGCGCGTCGTCCCCATCAGCGTCCCTGCATGCCCCAACGCTGCAGCGTGCAGCGCTCGACCGTGCGGAACAGCAGGCTGTCCACCAGCAGGCCGATCACGATCACCGTCAGCAGCCCGGCGAACACGTTGGCGATCTGCAGATCGTTCTTGTTCTCGAAGATGAACCAGCCCAGCCCACCGGTGCCGGAGCTGGTGCCGAAGATCAGCTCCGCCGCGACCAGGGTGCGCCAGGCGAAGGCCCAACCGGTCTTGAGTCCTGCCAGGATCGACGGGAACGCCGCCGGGATCAGGATCTGCGCGATGAAGCGGAACAAGCCCAGCCCGTAATTATGGCCGACCATGCGCTGCGTCTGCGACACGCCACGGAAGCCGGAGAAGGTGTTCATCGCCACTACCCACGTCACCGCGTGCAGCAGCACGAACAACAGGCTGCCCTCGCCGATGCCGAACCACAGCAGCGCCAGCGGCAGCAGCGCGATCGACGGCAGCGGGTTCAGCATCGCCGTCAGCGTCTCCAGCAGCGAGGCGCCCAGCTTGGAGGAGGTGGCCAACGCCGTGAGCAGCGCCGCCAGCAACACGCCCAGCGCGTAGCCGGTGATCAACACCTTCAGCGACACGGCGGAGCGCAGCAACAGCTCCCCATTGGCGATGTTCTCCACCAGCGCCACCACGGTGTCGGACAAGCTGGGGAACAGCAGCGGGTTGTCGGCATAGGCCGCGTAGCCCTGCCAAAGCGCACCCAGCAGCGCGATCACGACAAGCCGGCGGACCAGCGAGTTGTCGTAGGCCAGCACCGGCCAGGGGCGGCGGGTGCGCAGCACCGGCAGCGCGTCGGTGGACGACAGTTCCCGGAACACGTCGGGGCGGCTCACGTCGATCATGCCGCCGCAGCCTCCGGCACGGCGCCGAACAGCAGGCCGTAGATCTGCGCTTCCAGCCGCTTGGCGCCATCGGGCTCGCGCACCCGGCGCTGCACGTTGTTGATCTCCGCCCGCACACGGCCGGGATGGGCGGACAGCAGCAGGACGCGGCTGCCGATCTTGATCGCCTCCGCGATGGAGTGGGTGACGAACAGCAGGGTGCAGCCGGTCTGCTCCTGCAGGCGCAGCAGCTCGTCCTGCATGGTGATCCGGGTCATGCTGTCGAGCGCCGCGAACGGCTCGTCCATCAGCAGGATGTCCGGCTCCATCGCCATGCCGCGCGCGATGGCGGCGCGCTGCTTCATGCCGCCCGACAGGGTGTGCGGGTAGCTGTTGCGGAACTTGGCCAAGCCGACCATGGCCAGGAAGGCGTCTGCCCGCTCCCCCGCCTCCGCCCGTCCCCATTTGCCGGTCGCGCGCATCGGAAACGTCACGTTCTGCCGCACGGTGCGCCAGGGCAGCAACTGGTCGAACTCCTGGAACACCATCATGCGGTCAGGGCCGGGCGCACGGACCTGACGGCCGTTCAGGCTGATCCTGCCTTCCGTGGTCGGCAGGTAGCCGCCGACCGCCTTCAGCAGGCTCGACTTTCCGCAGCCGGACGGACCCAGCAGGATGTAGCTGTCCCCCGCGAACACCTCGAAATCGACGCGGTAGGTGGCCGTCACCACGTCCCGCCCGCTAGGGTAGGTCAAGGTCACGCCGGTGGCGGTCAGCAGCGGCTCTGGCACGGCTCCCCTTGCACCGCCGGGTTCGTCCCGTGCGGCCAGTCATTATAACAAAGCTAACGAGGCGGCGGCGCCGGTGTCAATCGGTGCCGAGCAGCCAGGGCGCGCCAGACATCTCTGCGATCGCGCGAAGTTTCAGCAACAGCTTCGGCCCGACCGGGATACCATCGTGGCGGCGGCGGGCGGCGTTGGCGCGTTCCGGGTCGCCGGCCACCTGCACCGGCTGCGCCGGGTCGATCGGCGTGGTGGCGCGCAGCGCGCCGCAGAAGCTTGAGACGTCGGCGCGGAAATCCGCCTCCGGCCTGAACAGCGTGGGGCTCATCGCCAGGAAGAAATGGCCGATATCCTGTCCCTGCGGCTTTTTCGTGTGCATGGGGTCGGTGATCAGCGTGGCGCCCGACAGGCACGAGCCGAGGATGTTCACCATTCCCGCCAAGCCATAGCCCTTATAGCTGCTGCCCTCCCGCGACCCGCCCAGAGAGGTCATGGTGCCGCCCTTTTCCGACGCCTCCAACGGGTCGGTGCTGGGCTGGCCCTCCGCGGTCAGCACCCAGCCCGGCGGGCATGGCAGTCCCTCGTTGGCCTTGTTGCGGATGCGGCCGGCGGCGACCGTGGTGGTCGCCATATCCAGCAGGAACGGCTCTCCCGGCTTGCCCGGCGCGGCGAAGGCCCATGGGTCGGTGCCGAGCCGCGCCTGCTTGCCCCCCGTCGGCGCCACCTGGATGCCGGACGCAGAGGTCGCGACCATGCCGATCATCCCCGCCTCCGCCGCCATCGACGCGTAGAACCCGCAGGCGCCGAAATGGGCGGAGTTACGGACCGGCACCACGCCCACGCCGATCGCGCGCGCCTTGCCGATCGCCGTCTCCATCGCCAGGCGCGACGGCACGTGGCCCAGCCCGCCATCCGCATCGACCAGGGCGGAGACCGGGGTTTCCCTCTCCAGCCGGGGCACCGCGTCCATGCGCAGCCGCCCCGCGCGGCGGCGCTGGTCGTAGATGGTCAGCATGGACATGCCATGGCTGTCGATGCCGTGCAGATCGGCCCATGCCATCACCTCCGCGGTCCGGGCGGCGTGCCCGGCCGGCATCGCCCAGGCGGTCAGGATGGCGGTGATCTGGGCTAGATGCGTATCGTAGGACGCATGTGCCATGCTCAGGCGGCCCCTTCCAGGACGAACGGGTTACGCAGGGTGCCCAGCCCGGTGATCTCCACTTCCACCACGTCGCCGGGCGTGAGGTCCGGCGATGCGCCGTCGGTGCCCATCCAGATCACGTCGCCGGGATGCAGGGTCAGGTATTGCGTCATCGTGCTGATGAAGCGGCGGATGCCGAACAGCATGTCGCTGGTGCGGAACTGGGTGGTGACGGCGCCGTTGCGGCGGACGGTGGTCTGCATCGCGTCCAGTTCCGCATCGCCGATGCCGGTCACGATGCAGGGCCCCATCGGCTTGAACGTGTCGGTGTTCTTCGACCGCCAGAAGGTGCGGTCGGATCTCTGCCAGGCGCGCTCGCTCACGTCGTTGCCGATCGTGTAGCCCAGCACGCAGGACAGCGCGTCCGCCTCCGACAGGTGCTTCGCCTTGGTGCCGATCACCACCACCAGCTCGCCCTCGTACTGCACCTTGGTCGCGTCGCGCGGGATGACCACGGGCTCGCCGTCGGCGATGATGGCGTTGACGGCGCGGTAGCCCATGTCGGGCTGCTGCGGGATGGCGGGCGTTTCGTCGCGGCGCTCCGCCATCTCCTTGATGTGGGACACGTAGTTCAGCCCGGCGGCGTAGAAGGTGCGCGGGATGAACGGCACCGCCGCCCGCACGTCGGCCAGCGCGTAGCTGGTGCCGGTGCGCATGGGCGGACCGTCGAACGGGCCGCCCGCCAGTTCCAGCACACGGCCATCCGCCACCTCGCCCCAGGCGGTATGCCCGGCGGCGACGAACCTCATCCAACGCACGGCATGTCCTCCGTCTGGTTCTTGTTCCGCGAGGCTGGGCGGGTCGCTCCGCATCGAAGCGATGCGCAAGCCCTGCGCCGCGTGGCGCGCGCAGTGCGGACGTTCTCGATCCCGTCGAGCGGCGCCGGTCCATCCAAGGGCCTGCCCGGCTCGTGACGCACCACCAGCATGTGGGCGGTGACCTCCGCCCCCGGCAGCGCCACGCCTTGGCGGTGCCCCATCCCGTCCGGCAGCATCAGCCCTGCCAGGACGCCCACGTCGCGATCGTCGAGGTGACGATAGGACCGCGTCACCATCCCGACCGCCTCAGCCATGTCCACGGGCTAGGCCGCGATCTGCAGGCCTTCACGGACAAAGGCCGGGTCGAAGATGCGGTCCGCCATCACCTGGCACCGCTTGATCAGGCGATGCTCGTCGGCGGTGTAGTCGGGGATGGCGTTGTGCAGGGTGCCGATATGGTCCCACATCAGCACGTCGTTCTCGGTCCAGCTGTGGGCATACTGGTATTTCGGCTGCAACTGGTGGGCGAACAGCTGCTCCAGCACGCGGCCGCTCTCGGCCTCGTCCAACTCGTTGATGCGGGTGACGTAGCCCGGGTTGCAGTACAACACCCTCCGACCGGTGATCGGATGGGTCATGAAC
>CAXUJE010000132.1:0-12939 GCA_964251035.1 uncultured Acetobacteraceae bacterium | reverse complement strand
CGACGGGGGCAGCGACCCCGGCGGATTTGACGGGGGCGCTGCCCCCGTCGTAACTGGCCTGCTGCGTGGAGTCGCTGAATCCGGACCCGTCATCGTAGCTCACGGGCTGCCCGCTGCCGCCAAAGGGATCGGCGCTGGCTTCGTTGGAGTAGCCTGCGGTCGGGTCCGTCCCGGCGCCGTCAAAGGCGGTCGTAGAGGCACCGCCACCGAACAGGCCCTCGCCGCCGCTGCCATGGCCGCTGAAAGCGCCCATGAGGGCGTTGCCGACGACCATGCCGCCCGCGACGCCTGCCGCCGTGGTCAGCGCCGAACCGAGAAAGCCCGACCCGCGCCCCCCTTGGAACATCCCGGGCTGGTAGTTGGGCGGATACTGCGGCTGGGGGGGCGGCGAGGTCGGCTGGAACTGCTGGCCGCCATAGCCGGGCTGGCCGAAGCCGCCGCGCCCCTGCTGCCCCTGGGCGCCACCGCTGCCGCCGCCGAACAGGCTGCCGAAGAAGCCCTTCTGCTGCTGCGGCGCCTGCTGGCTGGCCTGCTGCGCCGCTTGCTGGGTCTGCTGCAGTTCCCACTCCAGGCGGCGGATACGGTTCTGCGCCTCGGCAAAGGCCGCTTCCTGGACCAGCGCGGTTTGCGTGATGCGGTAGCGCGCTTCCGGGTACTGCTGGAACTGCTGGGCGATGAAGGCGTCGGCGTCGCGGTCGATGGGCGGCAGGGCGGGCTGGGACTGCGGCACGCTTCCGCCGGGTCCGGCGAGGAAGCCGCCGCCCTGGGGCGACCCGGCGACCCTGGCGATGAACCGGGCAATAAGGTCGCGTTCTTCGTTCGTCATGAGACTGTCCGCGCGTTTGTTGCAAGGGTCGAGTTGGCCCGCGCCCAACTCTGGTTCAAGTGGCCAGGTTCAGGTGGCCAGGCGCAGGCGCCGCCACTCGATGGCCGGGCAGCGGTTCTCGACGACGTTCAAGCCTGCCGCCCGGCCCTTCGCTGCGGCTTCGGCGTCGCTCACCCCAAGCTGCAGCCACACCGTGCGGGCGCCCAGCCGGATCGCGTCCGCCATGATCGGCCCGACTTGGTCCGAGGCGCGGAACACGTCCACCATGTCGAGCGGCCCGGCCTCGTCCAGCGTCGCCACCACGGGCCGCCCGTGCAGCGTCTGGCCCGCGAGGCCGGGGTTCACCCCCACGACATCAAAGCCGCGGGCGACCAGGAAGGCCATGACCCCGTTGCTCGGGCGCTCCGGCTTATGGGATGCGCCGACCACGGCGATGCGGCGGGTGGTGAGGAGGATGCGCTGGATCGGATCGGTCATGCCGCCTCAACGCCCCAGCGCGCCGGCGGCTGCTTCCTTAACTGCGGCGGGATCGATTATAACCACGGAACCATGACCGCATCGCCGCCCAGCTTCCAGGAGATCATCCTGCGCCTGCACGCCTTCTGGGCGCGGCAGGGCTGCGTGATCCTGCAGCCCTACGACGTCGAGATGGGCGCCGGCACCTTCCACCCGGCCACCACGCTGCGCGCGCTCGGCCCCCGCCCCTGGCGCGCCGCCTACGTGCAGCCGAGCCGGCGCCCGACCGACGGGCGCTACGGACAGAACCCGAACCGGCTCGGCCATTATTATCAATACCAGGTGATCTTGAAGCCCAGCCCGGCCGATTGCCAGGCGCTGCTGCTCGACAGCTACCGCGCCCTTGGCCTTGACCCGCTGCTGCACGACGTGCGCTTCGTCGAGGACGATTGGGAAAGCCCAACGCTCGGCGCCTGGGGCCTCGGCTGGGAGGTGTGGTGCGACGGCATGGAGGTGACGCAGTTCACCTATTTCCAGCAGGTCGGCGGCATCCCTGTGGCCGTGCCCAGCGCCGAGTTCACCATCGGGCTGGAGCGGCTCGCCATGTACGTGCAGGGGGTCGAGAACGTGTACGACCTCGACTTCAACGGCGCCGGGGTGAGCTACGGCGACGTGTTCCTGCGGTCGGAGCGGGAATACAGCGCATACAGCTTTGAACACGCCGACACCGCCATGCTGTCCCGCCACTTCGCCGACGCGGAGGCCGAGTGCGCGGCCCTGCTCGCCGCCTCCCTGCCGCTGCCGGCCTACGACCAGTGCATCAAGGCGAGCCACCTGTTCAACCTTCTGGACGCCCGCGGCGTGATCTCGGTGACGGAGCGCGCCGCGTACATCGCCCGGGTACGGACGCTGGCGCGCGGCTGCTGCGAGGGGTGGCTGGCCGGGGACGTGTCGGTTGTTTCCGGGTAGGGAGCGGAGTACTGTGCCGCAATGGAAAAGGGTCTGACCATCGAGAGCGAGGAGGCCGCGAGCCTGGCAACCACGCTTGCCGCCCTGCGTGGAGAAAGCGTCGAGGCCGTTGTGACGACCGCGTTGCGGGACGCGCTGGAGCGCGACCGGGCCACGAAGGAAAGCGCTTCGGCGCAGCATCAAGAGGACGCCGATCATCAGGAACTGCGGAAGGTCGTTGACGACATCCATCACCACTTGCAGCACCCGCTTCCGGGTTGGGACCATTCCTGGCTTTACGACGACGAAACGGGCCTGCCGCGGTGATCGTTGACAGCTCCGCGCTCATGGCGATCGTGCTGAAGGAGCCGGACGGCGACCTCTTTCTTCAGGCATTGTCAAGGACGCGCAACCGGAAGATCAGCGCCGCGACATGGGTTGAGGTCCACATGGTTGTGGCCAACCTCAATCAGCACCCGGCCGTGAAAAGCCGGTTTGAAGACCTCATGGACCAGTTGAAGTTAGAAGCCGTCGCCGTCGATGCGGGCATGGCATGGGCCGCCCGCCGGGCAAACCAGGATTACGGCAAGGGCCGTCACCCGGCCCGGCTCAACTTCGGCGACTGCTCCTCCTATGCGCTGGCCAAGCAGACCGGCGAGCCGTTGCTGTTCAAGGGCAACGACTCCCGCCAAACCGACATCGTTCCAGCCTTCCCCTGATGCCGGACCTGCTGCTTGAACTGTTCAGCGAGGAAATCCCCGCGCGCATGCAGGCGCGGGCGGCGGAAGACCTCGCGCGCCTGCTGACCGAGGCGCTCGCCCCGCCCGCGCCCGCAGCCGTCCAGCCCTCCCCCGGCCCGCGCCGCAGCGCGCTCGCCGCCGCCGTGCGGGACAGCGTGCCGGCCCGCAGCAGCAGCGAGCGCGGCCCGCGCGTGTCCGCGCCGGATCAGGCGCTGGCCGGCTTCCTGCGCAAGCACGGCGCGACGCGCGACCAATTGGCGCGGGACGGGGAGCATTGGGTGCTCACCCTCGAAAGCCCCGCGACGCCAGCGGCCGATCTGGTCGCCGTCGCCCTGCCCGGCTTGCTGCGCCGGTTTCCCTGGCCGAAGTCGATGCGTTGGGGCGACGGCAGCGCCTTTGCCTGGGTGCGCCCGCTGCGCCGGATGCTGTGCGTGCTCGACGGCCAGGTCGTGCCGTTCACCCTGGCGGACGGCGCGGATGACGGGCACGGCCTCCTTTCGGGCAACGAGACGGAGGGCCACCGCTTCCACGCCCCCGGCGCCTTTGCCGTGGCAAGCCTCGCCGAGTGGCAAGACGGCCTGCGCGCCCGGCGGGTGATCCCTGGCGCGGGGGAACGCCGACGCCTGGTGGCGGAGGGCATCGCCCGCCTCGCCGCGGCGGAGGGGGTGCAGGTCGTGCCGGACGACGGCCTGCTGGACGAGGTCGCCGGGCTGGTGGAATGGCCGGTGCCGCTGCTGGGCCGGATCGACGCCGCCTTTATGGACCTGCCGCCCGAGGTCATGCAGGTCAGCATGCGGGTCAACCAACGCTACTTCGCGCTCCGCCGCTCGGACGGCTGGCCTGCCGACCGTTTCGCCTTCGCCGCAAACATCGAGGCCCTGGACGGGGGCCGCGCCATCGTCGCGGGCAACGAGCGCGTGCTGCGGGCGCGGTTCAGCGACGCGCGGCACTTCTGGGACCTCGACCGCCGCACCCCGCTCGCCGAGCGGGTGGCGGCGCTGGACGGCGTCACCTTCCACGCCAAGCTCGGCAGCCAGGGCGCGCGGGTGAAGCGCCTGGTGCGCCTCGCCCAGGTGATCGCCCCCGCTGTCGGCGCCGACCCGGCGCTGGCCCGGCGCGCCGCCCTGCTCGCCAAGGCCGACCTCACCTCCGGCATGGTGGGCGAGTTCCCGGAGCTGCAAGGCGTCATGGGCGGCTACTACGCCCGGCACGACGGGGAGGACCCGCGCGTCGCCGACGCCGTGCGCGACCACTACGCGCCGAAGGGACCCGGCGACCCGGTGCCGACGGAGCCGGTCGCGGTTGCCGCCGCGCTCGCCGACAAGCTGGACCAGCTCGCCGCCTTCTTCGCGGTGGGCGAGGTTCCGACCGGCTCGGGCGATCCTTTCGCGCTGCGCCGCGCGGCGCTCGGCGCCATCCGCGTCATCCGGGAGAACCGGCTGCGGCTGCCATTGGCCCAAATCTTCGAGGCGGCGGGCCAGGACCTGCCGGCGCCGGTGCCGACGCAAGCCCTGTTGGCGTTCCTGGCCGAGCGCCTGCGCGTGCAGCTCCGGGCGGAGGGCGCGCGGCATGACGTGCTGGCGGCGGTGTTCGCCGCCTGGGCCGACGACGACATCCTGCGCCTGCTGTCCCGCACCGACGCGGTGGCGGCGTTCCTCGCCACGCCCGTGGGCGCCGACCTGCTCGCCGCCAGCCGCCGCGCCGCCAACATCGTGCGGATCGAGGACAAGCGCGACGGCCCGCACGCCGGGCCGGTCGAAACGGACCTGCTGGCGGAGCCGGAGGAGCGCGCCCTGGCCGCGGCGCTGGACGCGGCCGAACCCGCGGTGGCGGACGGCGTTGTCCATGAGCGCTATGCCGACGCGATGCGGGCGCTGGCCGGGCTGCGTCCGCCGCTCGATGCGTTCTTCGACCAAGTGACCGTCAACGCGCCCGACCCGGCGTTGCGCCGGAACCGTCTCCGCCTACTTGCCCGAGTGGGGGGGGGGGGGGGGGGGGGGGGGGGGGGGGGGGGGGGGGGGGGGGGGGAGGGCGCCCCTCCCCCCGGCCGCCCCCCGGCCGCGGGGGGGGGGGGCCGGGGGGCCCCCCCGCCGATTTCTCTCGTATCGAAGGCCTGGAAAAAGCATGACGAAATGGGTGTACAGCTTCGGCGCCGGGCACAACGAGGGGCGCGCGGACATGCGCAACCTCCTGGGCGGCAAGGGGGCGAACCTCGCGGAGATGGCCAGCATCGACCTGCCGGTGCCGCCGGGCTTCACCATCACGACGGAGCTTTGCACGGCCTACTACGACAACGGCCGCAAGTACCCGGACGACCTGAGGCAGCAGGTGCAGGACGCGCTGGCGCTGGTTGAGCAGGCGGTCGGGCTGCGGTTCGGCGATGCCACCAAGCCGCTGCTGGTCTCGGTCCGCAGCGGCGCCCGCGTGTCGATGCCGGGCATGATGGACACCGTGCTGAACCTCGGCCTCAACGACGAGACGGTGCGCGGCCTTGAGGCCGCGTCCGGCGACCCGCGTTTCGCCTGGGACAGCTATCGCCGGTTCATCCAGATGTACGGCTCCGTCGTGCTGGGCGTGGACCACCACCGCTTCGAGGAGATCATCGAGACCGCGAAGATGGACGCGGGCGTGACGGAAGACACGGCGCTCACCCCGGACGACTGGCGGCGCGTCGTTGGCGAGTACAAGGAGATGGTGGCGGCGGAGCGCGGCGCCCCCTTCCCCATGGATCCGCACGAGCAGCTCTGGGGCGCCATCGGCGCGGTGTTCGGCAGTTGGATGAACCCGCGCGCCAACACCTACCGCCGCCTGCACGACATCCCCGCCACCTGGGGCACCGCGGTCAACGTGCAGGCCATGGTGTTCGGCAACATGGGCGAGGATTGCGCCACCGGCGTCTGCTTCACCCGCGACCCGAGCACCGGCGAGAACATCTTCTACGGCGAGTTCCTGGTGAACGCGCAGGGCGAGGACGTGGTCGCCGGCATCCGCACGCCGCAGCCGCTGTCGAGCCTGCGCGCCCACCCCGGCGAGGTCAGCATGGAGCAGGCATTGCCGGACGCCTACGCCGACCTGGTGCGCGTGCGGGAGACGCTGGAGCGCCACTACCTCGACATGCAGGACATCGAGTTCACGGTGCAGCAGAACAAGCTGTACATGCTGCAGACCCGCAGCGGCAAGCGCACCGCCGCTGCCAGCCTGCGCATCGCCGTCGAGATGGCGGACGCCGGGCTGATCGACCGGAACGAGGCGGTGCGCCGGGTCAACCCGGCGTCGCTCGACCAGTTGCTGCACCCGACGCTCGACCCCAAGGCCACCCGCGCGCTGTTCAGCAAGGGCCTGCCGGCCAGCCCCGGCGCCGCGTCCGGCGCCGTGGTGTTCAGCGCCGACGAGGCCGAGATGCGCGCCGCCAAGGGGGAGTCCGTCGTGCTGGTCCGCATCGAGACCAGCCCGGAGGACATCCACGGGATGCACGCCGCCCGCGGGATTCTCACCACCCGCGGCGGCATGACCAGCCACGCCGCCGTGGTCGCCCGCGGCATGGGCCGCCCCTGCGTCGCCGGCGCCGGCGGCATCAGCGTCGATTACGGCGCGCAAACGCTGTCAGCCAACGGCCAGACCATCCGGGAAGGCGAGACCATCACGCTCGACGGCGCCACGGGCGAGGTGTTCGTGGGCGCGGTCGCGATGATCGAGCCGAGCTTGTCCGGCGACTTCGCCAAGCTGATGGGCTGGGCGGACGAGGTGCGCCGCCTCGTGGTGCGCACCAACGCCGAGACGCCGCTCGATGCCGAGACCGCGCGCAAGTTCGGCGCGGAGGGCATCGGCCTGTGCCGGACCGAGCACATGTTCTTCGACCCGGAGCGCATCGGCGCGGTGCGGCAGATGATCATGTCCACGGACGAGTCCGGGCGCCGCGATGCGCTCAGCCGCCTGCTGCCGTTCCAGCGCGAGGACTTCGTCAAGCTGTTCCGCATCATGGCGGGCCTGCCGGTGACGATCCGCCTGCTCGACCCGCCGCTGCACGAGTTCCTGCCGCACCAGGAAGGCGAGCTGGCGGACGTGGCGGCGGCGCTGGGCATGGACATGTCGCAGGTCCGCCGCCGCGCCGCGGAGCTGTCGGAGGCCAACCCCATGCTCGGCCACCGCGGCTGCCGCCTCGGCATCAGCTACCCCGAGATCTACGAGATGCAGGCGCGCGCCATCTTCGAGGGCGCGCTCGCGGCGGCGAAGGAAACCGGGCTGGCGCCGGTGCCGGAGATCATGATCCCGCTGGTGGGCAGCCGCCGCGAGCTGGAGATCACCCGCGTTCAGGTGGACGGGGTGGCGGCGGCGGTGTTCAAGGAGCAGGGGCAGACGATCGAGTACCTGGTCGGCACCATGATCGAGCTGCCGCGCGCCGCCATCGTCGCGGACAAGATCGCGGAGATCGCGGACTTCTTCAGCTTTGGCACCAACGACCTGACGCAGACGGTGTTCGGCCTGTCGCGCGACGACGCCGGGCGGTTCCTGCCGGCCTACGTGGAGGCGGGGATCTTCCCGAAGGACCCCTTCGTGTCCATCGACGTGGAGGGCGTGGGCGCGATGGTGCGCATGGCGGCCGAGAAGGGGCGGGCGACGAAGAACGGCCTCAAGATGGGCATCTGCGGCGAGCATGGCGGCGACCCGGCGAGCATTTCTTTCTGTGAGGAGGTCGGGCTGGATTACGTGTCATGCAGCCCGTACCGGGTGCCGGTGGCGCGGCTGGCGGCGGCGCAGGCGGCGCTGGGAGTCGGGGGGGATCGGACGGCTTAGGGACGGGGCCATTTGGAAGCCGTCTTGGCCCGCCCGCGCAGTATAACTTGTCAGAACGGAGGTGCGGAGACATGAGCCAGGCCCAATCCAAGCCGATGACCCCAAGCGAGTTTTTGGCCTGGGAAGCCAATCAAGAGCTGAAATGGGAGTTCGACGGCCTCCAACCGGTCGCCATGACCGGCGGCACCCGGGCACACGCTGTGCTCCAGGTGAACCTTCTCAGGGCATTGGCTAACCGGCTCGATGGTAAACCCTGCCAAGCCTACAGCAGCGATCTCAAGGTCCAGACCGGCCCCGGCTACCGCTACCCCGATGCCTCAGTGAGTTGCACGCCGTTTCCGGACAACGAAACAGTAGTTGCCGAACCCGTCGTGATCTTTGAGGTGTTGTCGGCCAGCACTTCCATCGATGACCGAACCATCAAACTTTCCGAATACCAGTCGCTGCCCTCAGTCCGGCGATACATCATGCTCGAACAGGACCGGGTTTTCGCCACGGTGATCACCCGCACGGAAACTGGGTGGGACCATGCCCTCGTTGGCCAGGGCGGCACGCTCGCCATTCCGGAGACCGGCGTTGAGATTCCTATAGCGGAGTTGTACGACGGGCTGGCGCTCGCCGCAACGCCGCAAGTCGTCGCGCCCGCTC
Source organism: uncultured Acetobacteraceae bacterium (assembly GCA_964251035.1). Lineage (GTDB taxonomy): Bacteria > Pseudomonadota > Alphaproteobacteria > Acetobacterales > Acetobacteraceae > CAHJXG01. Next base: position 4,527 of record CAXUJE010000132.1, on the reverse strand, counting down.
CGGCGTCTTTAGAAAGTTTCTGAAGCCAAGTCGTCGAGGCTGCTATACGCTTGCGCCTTCATTGGCTGACATCTGAAAACACCACACGGTGCGGAAACTTTGCACATCAATTTGCAAGCAGTGAGGTCTGTAGATCGGAAGTTCACTTGCTCCGATGAGTTGAGTAGCTCCTAAGTTGCCTTGCAGCAGCAACCGCTTCATAGAACTTTTCCAGGGTTAACTTCTCAACATCCTGTCCGGTTGTAACGCGCCAACGCCAATGATCTTCAAGAGATTTCGCGTGCTTGTCCGTGTTGCATAGCTTGTGGACCAACGCAAGATTACTCTCGGCATGGTTACGGCCTTTAATCAGAGGTACGATGTGGTCTATGTGCGCGGTTACAATCTCAGCCTTGCTTAACGGCTTCACACAGCACCGACATATTCCACAATCTCGATCCCAGAGTTTCTGTTTTAACTGCCCTCTTTGAGATGTAGATAATGTTGGGCGAACGTCTCTTGCGCGTCTCTCGCGATCCTTGGCTTGTTCTTCGTTAAATTTCACAACTCTTCGAACAGCTGATCGATGAGCCATGCAAAGCCTGCATTCAGACTGCCAGTTCCGACCACCAGACGTGTGACCGAAGAATTCACGGGTGAGCGGCTTAACGAGCTTGCAAGTTTTACAACGTTTTCCATGCGGTTGTTGGGAAAGGGTCGAGTCATCTGCCGACGTATGCACCTGAAGAACTTTTTTACCGTGTTGATCGAGGTATACTACAATAGTTCCCTAATTTCGCTCCGTAAAGTCTCGTTATATTTGTTTGGCCAAAATGCTTCAAAGATGTTGCTGCATTCGGATTTTAAACTTTTTGCTACCGGCCGCTGCGCCGCGCAACGCCCTTCAAATAACCCCCAAGCCGCTGCGTCCATCCGCGAGGCCGCGCCACCCCAGTGGCGCGCAGCGACCGCGCCGCCTCCGTCGCCGCATCCGATAATGCGGCGGCGTCATCCGCATCGCCCATGCGATCCGCAGCCACACGCTCTCCACGCAGCGCCGGCAAAGCAAGCGGCCCCTCTGGCTCCAGCGTGCGCACCAAGGCGAAGCGCCGCCGCGCCAGCGCCAAATCGCCATCGGGCGCCAACTCCAGCATACCCAAGCAAAACAGCGCATCACGCTTGCCGGCATCCCACGCCTGACCCGGCTGCCACGCCTCCAGCGACGCGGCGTCCAGGTCATGCCGCGCCTGCACCTGCCGCGCCAGGTCCGTCCGTCCGGCATTGACCAGCCCGACAAGGCAGCGGCGCGCGATGGCGATCTTGCCGGCCGGGTCGGCTTCCGCTGCGGCGGCGAGCGCAGCCAGGGTGCCGGCATCGGCCCGGTCGGCCAGGCTCGCCGCCAGCATGGCCAGCGCCGCGCGCTCGACGCCGATGGTCGCCTGGTCCTCTGCCGCCAGCGGGCGCAGCGCCTCCGTGAGGTCGCGCGCAGCCCGCGCGGCACCCCGCAGCAGCGGCTCCATGTCCACCATGCGGGCGGGCGGGCGGCTCCCGTTCAGCCGATGCAGCACGCGGAGGTACAGCAGGTTCGGCAACGGCCCCGGCACGCGCTCCCGCAGCGCCGGCAGCGCCAGGCCCGCGGTGTCCGGCAGAGAGGCCGGGTCGTCCAGGTCGAAGCCGAAGCCCTCCTCGCACGCGCTGCGCAGCGTCGGCCAGATCCGCTCGGCCTCGGACCAATCGCCGATCGCGACGCTCTCCTGGTAGGCGCGGACCTGCAAGCCCCACCACAGGAACCCGCCCGGCGTCGCCAGCCCGGCGCGCCTGGCAAGGTAGGCGCGGTAGCTTGCCCGCGGACCGGCGTCACCCTCCGGCAAGGGGAAAGCCGCGTCGGACGCATAGGCGATGAGTTGGTCGCCGTTGGCCTCCGTCGCGACATGGGCGAAGCCGACCCGTTCCAGCAGCAGCTTGAGGCTGCCCTCCGTCTCCAGCACCAGGTGCGCGCCGACCGACAGGATGGGCACCAGCTCGGCCACCGGCACGTCCGGGCGCAGCCGGGCGCGGTTGGGCGTGGTCAGCGCCAGCATCCCGCCCGGCGCCAGCGCGCGGCGCAGCGTCTGCAGGAACGGCAGCGGCGCGCCGATGTGCTCCAGGACCTCGCTCGCCAGGATGGCGTCGGCGTCGGTGCCCAGGGCCTCGTCCGGCTGGAAGTAGCGGCTCTCGATGGGCAAATCGAGTGCGTCCCGGCCCGCCGCGGCGAAGGGCGACGGGTCGATGCCCCGGCCTTTCCAGCCGCGCTCGGTGATGGCGTAGTCCAGCCCGAAGCCGAAGCCGCAGCCGATCTCCAAGTACTTGGCGCCCGGGCCGAACGGCAGCCGGGCGATGGTGCGGATGATCGGCCACAGGCCCGCGTTGACCTCCACGTAATGCGCGATGTTGAGCGCGCTCGACGCATCCTGGGTGTAGTCGAAGGCACGGTCCTGCTCGGCAAAGGCGCAGCCGCAGCGCGAGCAGTCGAGCAGGCGCACCTGCAGCAAGCCCTGCCCCGGCAAGGTTGTCTCGGCGTCGAGCAGCACGGGCTTGGGTCCGGGTGCCCCGCAGTTGCGGCATTCGGCGTCCACGGGCGGCGCCGAGGCGTCGGCCCAATGGATGTGGACACCAACGTCGGTCGCCTGCTCTGCGCTCATCCTTGAACCCCATGTCTCGACCGGATCTGGGGCCCCCGCCCCCGGCCGGTCAAGCCGCGAGGCTGCGCGGCTCCTCGACCGAGAGCCGCGTGCGGATCAGCTTCTCGATCCCGCGCAGGTGCGCCCGCTCGCTGCTGTCGCAGAAGCTGATCGCGACGCCCGTGTGCCCGGCGCGCGCGGTGCGGCCGATGCGGTGCACGTAGGACTCCGGCACGTTCGGCAGGTCGAAGTTGACCACGTGGGTCACGCCGTCCACGTCGATGCCGCGCGCCGCGATATCGGTCGCCACCAGCACGCCGATGCGGCCCTGCTTGAACATCTGCAGCGCCCGCTCCCGCTGCGGCTGGCTCTTGTCGCCGTGGATGGCGGCGGCGGGCTGGCCCATGGCCTCCAGGTGCTGGGTCACCCGGTCCGCGCCGTGCTTGGTGCGGGTGAACACCAGCGTGCGGGTCATCTTGCTGCTGCGCAGGATCTCGGCCAGCAACTGCCGCTTGCGGGACGCCTCGACGAAGATGACCTTCTGCTCGACGCGCTCCACCGTGGTGGCGACCGGGGTAACGGCGACGTGCACCGGGTCCTTCAGCATCTGCCCGGCCAGCGTCGAGATTTCCTTCGGCATGGTGGCGGAGAAGAACAGCGTTTGCCGGGCCGGCGGGATCGACTGCACGATCTTGCGGATCGGCACGATGAAGCCGAGGTCGAGCATGTGGTCGGCCTCGTCCAGCACCAAGACCTCGACGCCGTTCAGCGACACGGCGCCGTCCTGCATGTGGTCCATCAGGCGCCCCGGCGTCGCCACCAGGATGTCGATGCCGTTGGCAACCGCCTTGGCCTGCCGCCCCTTCGGCACGCCGCCATACATCAGGGCAGTGCGCAGCCCGGTCTGCCGGCCATAGTTGCGAAAGCTCTCGGCGATCTGGCTGGCCAGCTCCCGCGTCGGCGACAGCACCAGCACGCGGCAGCCGCGGCGCGGTGCCGGCTTCTTGTCCACCAGCAGGCGGTGCAGGATCGGCAGCGCGAACGCCGCCGTCTTGCCGGTGCCGGTCTGCGCGATGCCTTGCAGGTCGCGCCCCAGCATGACATGCGGGATGGCTTGCGTTTGGATCGGCGTCGGCTCGGTGTAGCCTTGCGTGGTCAGCGCATTGAGGATGGGAAGCGCGAGACCGAGGTCTGCGAAGCTTGACATAAGTACGGTGTCTTTCGATGGCCCGCCCCAGGAAGTCGCCTTACGCCGCGAGGGGGAGCGCAGCGATCATCGGGATCGCGACCGGCGCCAGAAGTGAGATGATAACGCCGGTGCACAGGGACAGCGCACGAAGTCACGTCAAACCGCGCACCCGTTTTATGGTGCTGCACCGCAGCGAAGTCAAGGAAATCCGCCGCTTGCGCCAACCCTCGGTTGACCCGGCCGCGCGAACTGCGGAGAAGCGGCCTGTGCGTTCCTCGATTGTCCTCAGCGAACCCTATGCCGGATTGCAGGCCCAGGCCGTGGGTTTGGCGGAGGCGGCCGGCCTCTCGCCCGCACTGCTGCCATTGCAGCCGCGAGCGCCGTGGCGCTGGGTCTCGGCCCGGTTCTGGCCCGCGCCGCTCCATGCCGTGCGGCTGGCCGACCCCGGCGACGCCGTGGTGATCGGCGCAGGCGGTGCCGCCGCCGTGGTCGCCGCCGCCCTGCGCCAGCCCGGGCGCCCGGCGGTCCAGGTGCAGCACCCGCGCATCGACCCGGCGCGCTTCGACCTGATCGTGGTGAACCGGCACGACGGGCTGACCGGCCCCAACGTTGTCGTCACCCGCACGGCCCTGCACCGCGCCACCCCCGCCCGGCTGGCGGAGGCCGAGCGGCCGGTGGTGATCACCGAGTCGGCCGGGC
>CAXUJE010000131.1:11485-13011 GCA_964251035.1 uncultured Acetobacteraceae bacterium | reverse complement strand
CCGTCCGTGGCGGGGGCGGGTGGGGCAGTTTCGACCTGCGAGCGGTTGACCAAGTCGCCGGCGGCGTGGTCGGCGAGGCCGGGCCAGATCTGGGCGCCCAGCACCGCGCCCTTCGCCTTCCAGCCCACGGCCCGCTCCTTCTGCGGGTGGATGGAGGCATACACCACCGCGGTCACCGCCTCCTCCGGGCTGTCCATGGTGTAGAAGCGGGGCGTGCCGCCGCTGCAGTTGGCCGTGTGGTCCCAGAACGGCGTGTCGAGGCCCCAGGGCAGGATCGACACGACGTGGATGCGGTGGGACAGCCCCTGGAGCCGCAGCTCCTGGCTCAGGGCGCGGTCCAGCCCGACGACCGCGAACTTGGTGGCGGAATAGCTGGCGTGGTACGGGACGCCGACCTTGCCCTCCACGGAGGTGATGTTGACCAGCGTGCCGAACCCTTGCCGGCGGAACTGCTGGAGGGCGAGGGTGCTGCCATCGATGGTGCCCTTCAGGTTCACGTCGACGACCCGGTCGTGGTCCCGCAGCGGCACGGCGTCGAACGGGCCATGGCGGCCACGGCGGCGTCGTTGATCCACACGTCGATGCGGCCGAAGCGCTGCAACGCGGCTTGCTGCAGCCGAGCCATCTGGCCGGGATCGCTGGTGTCGGTCGTGACCACCAAGGGTTGCCCGCCTGCCGCACGCACCTGCTGCGCCACTTCGTCCAGCACGGCCGTGCGGCGCGCGGCGAGCACGACGTTGGCGCCGTAGGGGGCGAGGCGCAGCGCCACGCCCCGGCCGATGCCGCTGGATGCGCCGGTGATGACATAGGTGCGCCCGGCGACGCGGTTGCGGTCGCTGGCCCCGAGTTGCGCGGGGATGGCGCAGCCGGCGAGAAGCAGCAGGAGCAGGACGGGGAGGGGCGGCATCGGGGTCATGGGGGCACAACCAGGTTTGCACGCCCGCGTTCCCGTCTTGCGGATCAGGCGCGCATGGACCTTTCCCGGAAACGCTCAGCCGCTGACCACCTTTCGCGATCGTCGGCGGAATGGCACTCGGACCGCCGTGGTCACGCAGCAAAGAAGAACGCAAACTGGCCGGAGAACGAACCCGCTACCGCGGGAATGGTCCTGTTGAAGATGACACCGCTCCAGGTCGGGTGAGGCGCATGGATCGAGCGGGCACGGACCCGTTCCGACGCTCAGAGTTCCCCCATCCAGAGGAGCTCCCCATGACCCATCTTCCTCCCGCAACGTCCGGCAGTAGCCTGCGTGAGCGCTTCATCGCCGACATGACCGTGCGCGGGTTCACCGAGAAGACCCGCAAGGACTACCTCCGCACCGTCGCCGGCTTCGCCGCTTTCCTCGCCCGCTCGCCCAGCACGGCGACGGCCGAGGACGTCCGCCGGTTCCAGATCCAGCAGTCCGAGCGTGGCATGAACGCCCCGGCCATGAACAGCGCCGTGGCCGCACTGCGCTTCTTCCTCACTACCACGGTCGACCGGCCGGACCTTTCCCGCAAGCTGATCCGCCTGCGCCACCCGCGCAA
>CAXUJE010000131.1:0-11385 GCA_964251035.1 uncultured Acetobacteraceae bacterium | reverse complement strand
TCGCGGCGACGACCTGCCTCAAGCACCGCGCCGCCCTTTCCGTTGCCTATGGTGCCGGATTGCGCGTCGCCGAGGTGGCATCGCTCAAGGTCGGCGACATCGACAGCAAGCGCGTGCTGATTGTGGTCGAGCGCGGCAAGGGAGGCCGGCATCGCCAAGCCCTGCTTTCGCCCAGCCAGCTCGCCCTGCTGCGGGCCTGGTGGCAGGAGGGCCGGCAGCAGGGCGTCATGTGGCCTGGCGGATGGCTGTTCCCCGGTCAGGACCCGGTCAGGCCGATCTCTACACGTCAGCTCAGCCGCGTCGTCGAGGCCGCCGCCGAGGCGGCTGGGCTCACCAAGCACGTCAGCCCGCACACGCTGCGGCACAGCTTCGCCACGCACCTGCTCGAGGACGGCGTCGACATCCGCGTCATCCAGGTCCTGCTCGGCCATGCCAAGCTCGACAACACCGCCCTCTACGCCCGTGTGGCGACCAAGACGGTTCGCACCGTGACCAGCCCGCTCGACAAGATCATGGCGCGCATCAAGCCCGTGAAAGCGTCGGAGCCAGCCCCGATGGCTGACTACGGTGCGCACCGCGCTCGAGGTCGCCGACATCTTCCGCCGGCACGGCCCCGCTTTTCGGGCGGCCCATGCCGGCCACCTCAGCCTCGGCCAGCTCAAGGTCATGGCGGCCATCGAAGCCTGCCGCACCGCCGCCCTCGGCGGCCATGTCGAGGGCTGCCAGGACTGCGGCCACCACCGCATCGCCTACAACAGCTGCCGCAACCGGCATTGCCCCAAATGCCAGGGGGCCGCAGCACGCGAGTGGCTGGCGGCACGTCGAGCCGACCTGCTGCCGGTCGGCTACTTCCACGTGGTCCTCAGCCTGCCCGCCGAGGTCGCCGACATCGCGGCCCAGAACAAGGCGGCGGTTTACGACCTGCTGTTCCGCGCGGCGTCGGAGGCGATGATGACCATCGCCGCCGACCCGCGGCACCTCGGCGCCCGCATCAGCATCACCGCCGTGCTCCACACTTGGGGCTCGGCGCTGACCCACCATCCCCACCTCCACATGATCGTGCCCGGCGGCGGCATCTCCCTCGACGGCCAGCGCTGGGTGTCGTCCCGGCCGGCGTTCCTGCTGCCGGTGCGCGTGCTCGGCAAGTTGTTCCGCCGGCTGTTCCTCGCCCGGCTGGTCGAGCTGTTCGACGCCGGCCGCCTGCAGTTCCACGGCCATCAGGCCTCCTTGCGCGACCGATCGGCGTTCCTGCGCCACCTGGCACCGGGCCGCAAGAAGCCCTGGACCGTCTATGCCAAGCCGCCGTTTGCGGGGCCGGCGGCGGTGCTCGCCTACCTGTCGCGCTACACCCACCGGGTCGCCACCTCCAACCGCCGGCTGATCGCGCTCGATGAAAGGAGCGTGACGTTCCGCTACAAGGACTATCGCCGCGACGGCGCCTAGCGCCACCAGGTCATGACGCTGGCGACCGACGAGTTCATCCGCCGCTTTCTGCTGCACATCCTGCCGCGCGGGCTCCACCGCATCCGCCACTACGGCCTGCTCGCCAGCGGCGGTCGTTGTGACGACCTTGCCCGTGCCCGCGAACTCCTCGCCGCACCGCCGCCAGCTCCTGAACCGGACGCGACGCCCGAACCGTCGGACCACCGGCCGCCTTGTCCCTGCTGTGGCGGCCGCATGCTCATCCTCGAGACCTTCGAGCGCTATGCCCAGCCACGTGCGCCGCCGCGGCCCACGTGCTCACCCGGACGGAGTTCGCCGTGACCCGGCACGGCATGGACGACCCCGAAATCGCAGCCCTGCTGCGGTCATCGATGCCCCATGCGCCGTGTGCACCGGTCCGCATCGGCAGTGGGCCATTCGCCCACCGAGACTTTGCCATTCAGCCCTTCAGCGACGTCGGATCACGCCCACACGCCCGGTCCGGGGACCCGATTCGACCCTCGATCGTGCCGCCTCCAACGTTGCCCAAACCCTAAAACCCCATACCGAGCACCAGCGGCCCGCGGGTTCGTCCCTCGGAGACTTTCGAACGCCTATCGGCGTCCGAAACTCTTCACGGAAGCGGACAATCCGGTTCGGGGCACGCGTATGGGTAAGCGGACGCGGACCGGGCGGCAGGAGATCCGCCGCTCTGGTGCTACGTTCGAGGTCTGCCACGGGGCGGATAGCGCCTTCGGACCTACGCAGATGCTCGCTTCGGGGTTGCGAGTCTGAGACATGGAATGCCCGGCACCGTTTAGGTCGCCGATCGGGGCATGCGCGCGCTCAAGCGACCTTTGCACTACTTTCGGTTGGATGCCCGTTCCCCCCTCACACGAGCACGCCGCCGCCATCCACCACCACCGACTGCCCGGTACTGTAGCTCTGGCGCATGAAATACAGATAGGCTTCGGCGATCTCCTCTGGCTCCCCCACATGGCCGACGGGGAGTGAATGGGCCGCCCGCTGATACATCGCCTCCCGGTCGGCCTCCGCCATGCCGGCCCAGAGCGGCGTCTTCACGAAGCCCGGCACCACGAGGTTGACCCGTGTGGGTGCCAGCTCCACAGCCAGCGCGCGGGTCAACCCCTCCATGGCCATGCAGATGCTGGCCCCGAGCGCCCAGCCTGAGCGTGGCCGCCGCCCGGCGGTGCCGGAGGTGAACACAATGGAGCCGCCCGGCCGGACGCTCGGGGCGCCGTACTTGGCGGCGAAGAACGCCCCCCAATACCGCACGGCGAAGAAACGCTGCGCCGACGCCGGGTCGGTATCGGCCAGGCTGCCCAAGGCCAGCGTCTCGCCCGCCGTGTAGGCCAGATGATCGAATGCGCCAATTCGGCCAAACAGCGCCTGGATGGAGGCGGCCTCGCTCACGTCCACCGCATGCCCCTGGGCGCCGGGTACTTTGCCAAGTGCCGCATCCACCTTCGCCTGCTGGCTGGAGGCGATCACCACGGCCGCACCCTCCCGTGCAGCCGACTGCGCGATTGCCAGGCCGATGCCCGAGCTACCGCCCAGAACCACGATGCGCTTTCCGTCTAACGTCATTGGCGCCTCTCCTCTCCTCACTATGGCCGTCGTACTGGAGTAGACCGTCAGGTCCGCCAGCACGTGCGACCTTCACCAGCGCCACAAACCAGTCCTTGCAATGAAGACGCCGATGACGCCCCGCCCAGAATCAGAACCCGCAGGCGTGCTCCAACTCGGTTTGATGGCTCGTTCTACGTGGCGCCCGAACCGGCGGCGGCAACATTGGCAGGTTGGTCAGCAAGGCGTGACGGCATAGCGCAGATGAACAAGTCCACGAGCGAGCTTCTCGCAGCTCCTCAGCGAGAACTGCACCTTGCCGGCAAGCCCGTGTTCACCAAACCCCACGAAGCTCTGAACTCCGACCCGGCCTTCGATGGCAGGCGCCAAGAGAAGGCTGAGTTCATCGACCAGGCCTGCGGCGAAGAAGGCGCCGTTGGTTGTCGCGCCCCCCTCAAGCAGCAAACAGCGGATGTCGGACTTGCGGCCCAGCACATCCAGCATGGCGGAAAGGTCTACATTGGCCGCCTCGCCGACGACGTAGGAGATCCCACGGCCGCCAATTCGGCGAGATGGCTGTCGGGCACATCCCGGCCGAGCAGCACCACGACATGGTCGCCGTTGATCTCTGCGCTGGCGAAGTGAAGCTTGCCCGAAGGATCGAGGGCGACGGCATAGCGGCTGTCGCTGCGAGCTGCAAAATGGCACGGTCGCTCGACTGGGCTGCATCGCGTCGGCGCGTGCGGACTGGCCTTGCTCATCTCGGCCATGGTTACGCGTCCGACGAGCCAGGCATCGCCTTTGAAAGCCCGATGAACCTCCTCGCAGATCTCCGACCATTCGGCCCGGCTGCCATCCGGGCTCGTGGTGCAGCGGCTAGGGTGCAGGCTTCCGTCCAACGAGGCGATCATTCCGAAACGTCACTCAACTAGGCTGAATAATACGAATGGGCGCGAAACGGTCGCCCGGCCGTGATGCTGCCAACGCCATACCCTTCGTCGCGAGTCAACCATGCGGTTCGCGCAGCGTCCGCTTCCGCATCTCGAGCGCGAGCAGTCCGACCAGAACCAAGCCAGTCGCGACGCCTGTGCCGGCCGTGGCGCTCCAGCCGCCCGAGTTGTAGGTGACTGTGCCCAGAAGGGAGCCGATCGCGCCGCCGATGAACGTCGCCGTCATGTAGAGCGCGTTCACCCGCCCACGGATCTCCGCCGGCGTTCCGAACACCGTGCGCCGGCTGACGACCTGGTTGGTCTGCACTGAGGCGTCGAGGGTCACTGTGGCGACGATCAACGGCAGCAGGGCCGTGGCGGCAACGGCCCAGCCGGTTACGCCGAAAGACACTGCGATCACGAGCATCGCGGCCGCCGTCGCGGCGACCTCGAGCCCGCGGTCGGCGAGCCGGCCGGCGAGAGGGGCGGCGAGCGCGCCTCCGGCGCCGGCCAGGGCGAACAGGCCGATGGCGTGCTGTCCCAGACCGAAGCGGTCGGCCAACATGAGCGGCGCTGCTGTCCAGAACATGTTGAACGCGCCGAACATCAGGGCGGCATAGGTCGACCGCCAGCACAGCGCCGGCATGCGGGGCGGCAACCCGACCATGGACACGATGATGCGGCCGTAATGCATCCCGCCCGCCGGGCGATAGGTCGGCATCATGCGCGCGAGCAGCAGGCCGAGCACCGAGACGAGGCAGGCCGAAATCCAGAACACGGCCCGCCAGCCGAACGAGCCGGATATGAACAGCGCCGCCGGACGGGCGAGCATGATGCCGGTCAGCACGCCCGCCATGATGTTGCCGACCACCCGGCCCCGCCGCTCCTCGGGGACCAGATGCGCCGCGAAGGGCAGCAACACCTGCGCACCCGTGGCGCACAGGCCAATCAGGAACGACGCGACGAAGAAGGTCAGCGCACTGCCGGATGTCGCCAGACCGACCAGCCCCAGCACCGTCAGCCCCATCAGGGTGAGCACCAGCCGCTTGTTCTCGATGAGATCGGCTGCGGGCACGAGGAAGAACAGCCCCGTGCCATAGCCGATCTGCGCGACGCTCACGACCGACCCGGCGACCTCCGGCGAGATGCGCAGCTCCGCCCCGATGGAGGCGATCAGCGGTTGCGCGTAGTAGAGGTTGGCGACGAGCACACCCACGCCGAGGGTGAGCACCGTCAGCAGTGCGGCCGACGCCTGGGGCATGGCGACGTCCAGAGCTGCCGGGCGGTCGAGCACTGCCCTCAACCCCGGCCGGTCACCGCCCGGCCCGCTCGTTGAGCATGGGAAAGTCGCGCTGGTGCCAGACCGGATAGGCCGGCGTGACTTCGCTGGCCGCGTCGAGGGCCGCCACCTGGTCCGCGGTGAGCTGCCATCCGACCGCGCCGATGTTGTGCACGAGCTGTTCCTCGTTGCGCGCACCGACAATGACGGTGGAGACCGTCGGCCGGCGCAGCAGCCAGTTCAGCGCCACCTGGGGGACGGTTCTGCCCGTCTCCAGCGCCACCGCATCCAAGGCGTCGACGATGCGGAACAGCCGTTCCTCCTCGAACTGCGGACCCGTGCCGGCGATGTCGTGCGCCCGGCTGCCCGGCTGGGCCGGCTGGTTGCGCCGGATCTTGCCGGTCAGCTTGCCCCACCCGAGCGGGCTCCACACGACCGCGCCCACGCCCTGGTCGCGGCCGAGCGGCATCAGCTCCCACTCGTAGTCACGGTTGAGCAGGGAGTGGTAGGCCTGGTGCGCCACGTAGCGCGCATAGCCGTGGCGGTCCGAGGCCGCGAGCGACTTCATCAGGTGCCAGCCGGAGAAGTTCGAGCATCCGACGTAGCGGACCTTCCCGCTGCGGACGAGCTGGTCCAGCGTGGCCAGCGTCTCCTCGACCGGGGTGTTGTAGTCCTGCCCATGCAGCTGGAGCAGGTCGATGTGGCCGACGCCGAGCCGGGTCAGCGACGCGTCCACCGCCTCCAGGATGTGCTGGCGGGACGAGCCGAAATCGTTCGGCCCGGTCCCCATCGGAAACGTCGTCTTGGTCGAGATCAGGACGCGGTTCCGCTTGCCCTTGATCGCCTCGCCCAGGATCTGCTCGGCCAGGCCCGCCGAGTACACGTCGGCGCTGTCGAACAGGCTGACGCCATGATCGAGGCAGACGTCGATCAGCCGGGATGCGCCGGCGGCGTCCGTGGACCCCCACGCCTTGAAGAAGTCGTTGCCGCCACCGAAGGTCGCCGTGCCGAACCCAAGGGCAGGCACACGCAGGCCCGAGTGGCCGAGGCGGTTGAAATCCATGTCGCTCTCCTGGTTCGCCGGCCTGTCGGAAGCCTGGTCGTGGTGTTGCGACCGCGCCTACCGGTCCTCGTCGACCGAGCGCCAGGCCAGCGTGATGTCGTCGAGCTTGCCCTTCAGCTCGCCCGGAAGCGGCCCGTGCTCCGCGGCCGCCAGCGTGTCCGCCAACTGCTCGGGCCGGCTCGCGCCGATGATCGGCGCCGTGATCGCCGGGTTCGAGAGCACCCAGCGCATGGCCATGGTCGCCATGCTCATCGCCGCCTCGTTCGCGACCTTGCGCAAGGCTTCGATCGTCTCGAACTGCTGCCCGTGCCAATAGCGCTGCTGATAGCGTGGGCCGGCCGTGCCGAGCTGGAAGCGCGAGCCCTCGGGCGGCGGGGCCTTGTTGTCGTGCTTGCCGGTCAGCAGCCCGCCCGCCAGCGGGTTGTAGGGAATGACCGCCACGCCTTCCTCCGCGCAGAGCGGCAGCAGGTCGCGCTCGAAGCTGCGGAACAGCAGGTTGTAACGCGGCTGCACGGACTTGACCTGGACGAGGTCGCGCAGTTCGCTCCGGCCGATCGCGCGCGCGACTTTGTAAGCGGGCCAGTTGGACACGCCGGCATAGCGCGCCTTGCCGTGGCGCACGACCGTGTCCAACGCCTCCAAAGCCTCGTCGATCGGCGTCCGCGGATCGTAGCTGTGGAGCTGGTACAGGTCGACGTAGTCGGTGCCGAGCCGCCGCAGCGAAGCGTCGATCGCATCCAGGATGTGCTTGCGCGACATGCCCTGGTCCCACGGTTTCGGTCCCATGGCGCCGACGCACTTGGTCGCCAGGACGTACTGGTGGCGCTTGCCCTGCAGCCAGCCGCCGACGATCTCCTCCGTGCGGCCGGCCGTGTTGTGGCCGCCTCCAAGCGGGTAGACATCGGCGGCGTCGAGGAAGTCGATGCCGCCGGACGCCGCCGTGTCCAGGATGGCGTGGCTCTGCGCCTCATCGCACTGCAGGCCGAAGGTCATCGTGCCCAGGCACAGCTTCGAGACTTGCAGGCCGGTCTTGCCGAAGGATGTGTGCTGCATGGTTCCTCCCAATGCCGGCGGGGGCCGGTCAGCCGTTGAGCGCGCGCATGGCGTCCGGCGCGTAACGCTCCCCGGAGGCGGCCCCGGCGGGCAGCGCGTCGTCGAGTGCGGCAAGCTCCGCGCCGGTCAGCACGATCTCGGAGGCGGCCGCGTTCTCCTCCAGGTAGCGGACCTTCTTCGTGCCCGGGATCGGGATCACATCGTCGCCTTGCGCCAACACCCAGGCCAGCGCGAGTTGACCCGGCGTGCACCCCTTCGCCGCCGCCAGCTCGCCGATCCTGCCAACCAGGCGCAGGTTGTCGTCGAAGGCCGCACCCTGGAAGCGTGGCGACGTGCGGCGCCAATCATCCTTGTCCAGGTCGTCGATCGTCTTGATCTGCCCCGTCAGGAAGCCGCGCCCGAGCGGGCTGTAGGGCACGAAGCCGATGCCGAGCTCCCGCAGCAGGGGCATGATCTCCGCCTCGGGCTCCCGCGACCACAGGGAGTATTCGGTTTGCAGGGCGGTGATCGGGTGCACGGCATGCGCACGCCGGATGGTCGCCGGTGCGGCCTCCGACAGGCCGAGGAACCGCACCTTGCCCGCCTGCACGAGGCCGGCCATGGCACCCACCGTGTCCTCGATCGGCGTGTCCGGGTCCACCCGGTGCTGGTACAGCAGGTCGATCACGTCCACGCCGAGCCGCTGCAGGCTGGCATCGCAGGCGGAGCGCACGTAGTCCGGCTCGCCGCTGATCCCGGTGCGCTGGCCATCCGCGCCCCAGGTGTTGGCGAACTTGGTGGCGATGAACACCCGGCTGCGCACCGGCTTCAACGTGCGGCCGACCAGTTCCTCGTTGGCGCCGTTGGCGTAGGCGTCGGCGGTGTCGAAGAAGGTCACGCCGAGCTCGACGGCGCGGTGCAGCGTGCGGACGCTCTCGTCCGCATCACGCCCGCCGTAGAAGGCCGACATGCCCATGCAGCCCAACCCGACAGCGGACAGGTCCGGGCCGTCGCGGCCCAGCTTGCGCGTTTTCATGGCCGATCTCCTTGTTGACGATCTAGGACGACGCGCCGCCCTCGGGGTAGTCGCTGCCCAGCGTCGCGGCTTCCCAGGCGTCGAAATCCTGCTTCAAGGCGGCGAGCTTGTTGCGGGCGATCTCCAGCGCCGGCTTGCCCAGCACGAGGTGCAGCGGCGGCTCGGGGGATTGCACGGCGGTGATGATGGCCTCGGCGGCGCGCGCCGGGTCGCCGGGCTGCTTGCCGCTGCGGGCCTCGGTCTGGGCCCGGCGGGCGCCGGCCGTCGCCTCGTAGTCGGGGATGCGGGTGGCGGATTGCTTGATGGACGGTCCGGCCCAATTGGTGCGGAACGGCCCCGGCTCCACGATGACGACCTTGATGCCGAGCGGGCCAACTTCCTGCGCCAGCGAGTCCGACAGGCCCTCCACCGCGTATTTCGTCGCGTGATAGTAGCCCGTGGCGGGGAAGCTCGCGAGGCCGCCGATGGACGAGATGTTCACGATGCAGCCGCTGTGGCGGGCGCGCATGCCGGGCAGCACGGCGTTCGTCATCGCGACCAGCCCGAAGAAGTTGGCCTCGAACATGGCGCGCGCCTCGCGGTCCTCGCCCTCCTCGACGGCGGCGAGGTAGCCGTAGCCGGCGTTGTTCACCAGCACGTCGACCTGGCCGAAGCGGTCCTGTGCCGCTCTCGCGGCATCGGCGACCTGGCCTGCATCGGTGACGTCGAGCTTGAGGGCGATGGCCCGGTCCTCGTTGCCTTCCACGAGGTCCGCCACCTGGTCGGGATTGCGGGCGGTGACGACCGCACGCCACCCGCGCTCGAGCACGAGCCGGGCGAGTTCGCGACCGAAGCCTGTCGAGCAACCCGTGATGAACCACACCGGAGTGGCTGATTGAGACATCATGTGACTTCCTGGTTGAGGGCTGCATCGGCCTCTGCCAGGCCGAGTCAGCGGACCGAACCGGCCCAGGGTGCACGGCAGACGCCATGCGCCGCGCAAGCCGCTGCATTCCTATGGATACAGCCAGACCGTGCCAGAACACACCGGTCGCCGCAAGCGACGCATCATTGCCGGTCCGTTTGTCGCGCGTGAGATCATCCTTTGGTCGCGTTAGCAGTCCGCGCAAGGGAGCCAGGCGAAACGCGCCATTCGCGCTCAGCTGGCCCGGCAACGGCAGCTATGTCCGCTTCCGGGCGGCCGCTCAAGACAATTGAACGCCCAGAATGGGGCTCGGAGCGGGCCCATTGCGACCAACTCTCCACGAAGCCCGATACACAGGGACTTTTTACCAATCGAGCCACCTGTAAAGGGTTGCCCCCTGTTCAAGCGACCTCCTTCCAACCGAGATCGAGCCGGGCCTTCATGTCCAGCTCGAAATCGCCGCGTAGGCTGACATCGCTCCACGCCAGGGCGGCCCGACCATCAATGGGCGCCAGGGATCACAGGCAACGGTCTTCGACGGGAGCACCGTGGAGTACCGCGGCCGGCGCATGTCGTATCTGGCGTGGGGGGAAAGCCGTCACTGGAAAGCCATCCAGATCCACGCCTGCGCCGTCCAGCCCGATGGCTGGAGGCTTGGGGAGCTGAGAGCGTAGCCGTAACGGCCCTGCCTCGCCCGACGGACCCTCCATCCTGCCGGCATTCTCCCGTAACCCATGTCGAGGCGGCTTTCAGCCCGGAAGCGGTTTTGGAAGGCTTGCGGGAGAGCGTGGGGGACGCGCCCGGCTCCGCGGTGACCCGGAGGCCAGCATCCAGCCGAAGCCCGAAACGCGCTTCCGACGTGCCTGCTGTCGGATCCCGTGTGGGCGTGCTGTGGGTGTGGGTGACCTGTGTGGGTGCGCCGAGCTGAAAAACTGCTCCAGGAGAATTAAAAGACAACCTTCTCATGAGGTTATAGAAAAACACCTCTTGGTGCGTGCAGCGCGTCCGTTGCGGTGTGTGCAGATGTGGGTGCAGGTTGCCCACATGGGAAGTGTTTCTAATCAACAGCTTAGGCCGAAAAGAAACTTGCTGTGGGCACGAAGACCGTAGTTTTTGGCCCCTCTCTCGTCTCCGGATGCGGTTCCGCTGCAAAAAGCGGCGCCCACACCGGCTCCGCCGGGGTGGGGTGTCCGCTGCCTGCTCCCGAACGCCAGCAGCAGGATGAGCGGCACGATGGCCGCCAGGATGGACTGGCCGGCGGCGTGGCTGTTTCCCATCGCGCGGCCATGGTCGCCATCAAGCGATGGCATGCCGACGCACGCGGCTGGTTGCGCATGCGTGATCAAGGGCGGTCCGTGCGGGCGCGCTCGACGGCGGGGTAGTACTGCGGTGCCTCGCGCCGGTCGAACAGGCCGTAGTCGCGTATCACGCGGACGCGGCGCAGCCGCGCGCCACCGGGCGGCTGCACGACCTGCCCGAAGGCCTGCGCGTCCGCCCCGGCGCGCCAGGAGGTGAGCAGGATGAGATCGCCCGGCGCGAGCACCGCGTCGAAGACGTCCCAGGCGACCAGCCCACGGGCATCCGGGACCAGCCCGAGGTGGGCGGCGGTGTCCAAGGCGCTCGCGGCCTCGGGCCAGCCGACCGGACGCTTGGCGTCGATCAGGGCAACCGCGGTTCCCTCGCCGACCTCGGTCTCGTCGAGCCGCTGCTCGCGCAGCACGTGGCCGTCCGGGACGCGGGTGTCCTGCGTGACCTGGCCGACCCGCAGGTGGTAGTCGAGGAGGATCTCGGAGCGCCCCTTCTCCTGCACGAGGTGGTGGCGCATCGCGGTGCGCCACCGCACGACGGCCTTCTCGTCGCGCCAGCCGGAGAGCGAGAGGATCCACCCTTCGCGCTTGAGGCTCCGGTAGCGGACGTTGTCGACGAAGCCGTCCACGCGCTCCAGCTCCGGCCGGAGCATCTTGGCATGGCCCAGATAGGCGTCCCACTGGTCCGATCCGGGATGCACCTCGAAGATGACCGAGAACATCGCTGACCTCCGGCTCCGCCGTCCTCCCCCCAGCCCGCTACACGGCCGCGACGCAGTCGATCTCGATGTCGAAGCGCCCGGGCCACGCCGGCACGTTCACGAAG
>CAXUJE010000130.1:0-13034 GCA_964251035.1 uncultured Acetobacteraceae bacterium | reverse complement strand
CCTCAGGGTCGGTGGCGGGCGGGCGGGTCGCGCATCCGCTCCCCAACAGGGCAACGGTCATCAGCAGGGCAGCGGCTTGCAGCGATGGGACGGGCTTGTCGTAAACAGGCATCTGCCACTCCGATGAGAACGTGGGGCAACCGTGCCGGCCGCCTTGTTTCGCGCGCCGATCCGGCATCCTGAGCCTACCGAACGTTGATGGATTGGCGGCCTTCTAACACAGCATGGCAATCAGCGCACCGGTAGTTTGTGCAGCCTTGGACCGTGACATCGCCGGTCTGGATGCCAGCTTCGTCGCGGAGCGGGAACCAACGCTGTCCAATGCCCGCCGTGGCGGGCACACACCGTCATGGTGTCGGGCAGATCGGCTTCGGCGCGTCGGCATAGCGCCGTTTGTCCGAAATCAGGACGCCATTGTGCAAGGCTGGGTGCTGTTCCGTGGGATCCTGCGGCCAATGAGATGGCGGGAAAAGCCGTATGGAACCGCTAAATACTTTGCCTACGCATGCCAAGCCTTGATACCCATGGCCAGCATCCAGTTTCAGAACCTGAGGTGACTGAGTTCGTCTTGAACAGATGTTGAGGCGGCATCAGCCTCGGCTCTGGCATCAAGAATGGCCAGCAGGGCTGGGGGCAACGGTTCGTGCAGGACCACGTCGAATGTTTGAGACAGGTTTCTCTGTATCCATATGGTAGATGCCGCATGGCCGGCAGTGCCCACGTCCGCCACTGAAAGTTCGCTATGGAATGCCATACCGTCCTAATGCCTGATGAAGCATTCGGTTCCGGTCGAACTGATGACCAACGCCCTTTGTCAACCCAAGTAATTAAACATTTGATATCGTTATGAATGCGCAGAGTCGATGATGAGGCGCGCCAAGTGTTTGCCCAGGCAGGTATGCAGGGTCTCGATCACTTTCTGGCGGTCCGACCGCGGCGTACGCTCCAGATCGATTTGACCGTCATTCGCCCAGGCGCGCATCAGGTCATAGCGGCGGAACAACACGACGCCCGGCATGGCCGCAACCTGCTGAAGCGCCTGCTCGTATGGCTCGACGTTGCTGCTGGTCTGAAGGAAGCGGCTGAACTGCGGGTCGACGAGGACGAGGTTGGCGCCGGCGGCTGTGACGGCCTCGGCGCCATCGGACAGGGTCTGGCTGAACTCGCCCGGCGGGATGTTGCGCACTGCCTCGACGGTTCCCGTCTGCCACAGCACCAGGTCATAATGATGGGTGGCCAGTTCGGATCGAAGCAGGTCGAGCATGTCAGTCGCCAGCAGGTTACGGCCGCCTCGGACAGTGATCCTGATGTCGAGGCCTGGAATGGAGCTTCGCAACTCCTTGGCCATCTGCAGCGGAAACGCCCGTTCAGAGGCGGGTCCGGTAAACAGCTTGGTCTGGAACGAGAGCTTGCCTCCGTCCCCGACAGCCTGGCTCGTGATCGTGCCGGGAGTGAGGCTCGCCTCAGGTCCGAACATCGTGGCGGAACCAATGGCCAAGATGTCCAGAATGGCACCGGGGTGCAGCGCGGCTGCGACTTTTGGTATTGGGGTGGCCGTGCCGGCAAGCTCGTCCGCGGCCTGGCACGCTTCCGGCGGCATCATCGACATCGCTGGCCCCGTGCAGAACACAAGGGCAAGCATCAGCAATCGGCCAACCAGGGGAATGCTCATATCACACCTGCGTTACCGGATTTCGGCAAATCCGGCAATATCGCGCGGCTTACCCGGCCTTTTTGCCGATACCATGCCGCCAAAGCCCCGACGGCCACCATGGCGGCGATGCCCGTCGCGTTGACCCCGGCCTGCACGGCCCAGTCCGAGCGCTCCTCCATAGCCAGCCGGCCCAAGAACGAGAGAAAGATGCCGGCGCAGAACACGGGAAGCGAGTGCTGGCCGCACAGCACGATGGGCCGGGCAAACCATTTCTGGAGCCAGGCCGCATGGGCCGGGATGGTCCGGGACACCAGCCAGGCCAGCGCGAGTATGGACAGCAGCCGCATCGGATGCAGCCCTTCCTTGTCCACCGACAAAAGGATGCGCGCCGCGCCGGCTGAAAGCTGCGAGGTGATCTCGGGATAGGGCCAGACCAGCCACAATAGGCTTATTCCTATCAGGACAACCAATATGGAAACGATATCAATGAAAATGGGGCGAACCGGCAATCTTGGCGGCGCATAGGCGAGAATGGATCCAATGACAAACAGCAGTTGCCAGGCGATCGGATTGAAATACCATCCCCCGCCGACCCATGATGGGAAATTATATCCGGTGATCCTGACGGCGGTATAACCGGCAAGCGATAGAACAAGCAGCAGCAATGGCGTACGCAGCAAAGGCATCACTAACGCGAACATCATAAGAAGCACAACATACATCGGCAGGATATTCAAGTAGGCCGGTTGAAACGTCAGCAGCAAAGCTTCCAGCATGGCTCGATAAGGCGCCTCAGCAAGAACGTCGAGGTGGATTTCATCCAAGTATTCAGACCGGTCCAATGCCGTCGCCGAGTATGACACCTGAGCGCTGAACACCACGAACAGGAAGATGTGGGCGACATAAAGCACCCAGGCCCGCCGCAGCACGTCCGCGCCCGCGAACAGCCACCCGTGGCGGTCCATGCTGCGGCCATAAGCCAGGCCAGCGGCATAGCCGGCGAGCAACACGAAAATCTCGGTCGCATCGCACAACGCAAAATTCCGCAGGCTGAACTGCGCCAGCCAGTTGTCCGGAATGTGATCCATGAAGATCCACCACAGCGCGACGCCGCGGAAGAAATCGATCCGCAAGTCGCGGTTGGAACCGATCAGGACCATGCCGCCCCCTGCAAAGCCCGGCTGCCAGGCCGACCTTACGTGTAAATAGGCTTTCGGGGAGACAATGACACCCCATGCTTCTTGGGTTGGCCGGTGGATCTCACACTGCCGGCCCGGCGTCACCGATCCCTGCCGCGATCTGCTCCACGTCCTGGCTGGCCGGGCAATTGGGATGCCGCGTCAGCAGCAGGCTTTGCCGGCGGATCGCGTCCTGCACGTGGGCATCCCGCCGGATCGTGCCGAGCAGCGGCGGCGTGCGGCCGAGGAACGCATGGCAGGCCCGGGTCAAGGTCGCGGCGGTGCGCTCGCCGGCAGCCGGAGTGCTGCACAGGTTGACCACCAAACGCGCATCGCCCCCGGGCCGGTCGGCTGCGTGCAGCTTCACCGTCGCGTAGGCGTCGGTCAGGCTCGTCGGCTCTTCCGTCGCGACGACCAGCAGCGTGTCCGCCCAGGCCGCAATGCGCCGCACCGCACGGTCAACGCCGGCGCCGAGGTCGAGCAGCACGACGTCATACTGCGCGCTGGCCGAGGCGAGCGCCGCCAGGAGGCCCTCCAGCGCCGTGGGATCGAGCGCGGCAAGGCTCCCGGAGCCGGACCGGCCCGCCATGACGTCGAACCCGCCCGGCGCGAAGCCGGCGATCGCGTCCGAGAGCGCCGCAGCCCCGGACACGACGGACCCCAGGTCCAGGGCTGGCATCAGCCCGAGCTGAACATCGACGTTCGCAAGGCCGAGGTCGGCGTCGAACAACAGCACCCGCCGGCCGTTCCGCGCCATCGCGTGCGCGAGCGTGATGGCGAACCAGGTCTTGCCGACCCCGCCCTTGCCGGACGCCACGGCGATAGACCGGCCCGCTCGGTCCGGCCGGGCCAGGGACAGCGGGAAGGCGCGGGCAGGCTGGGTCATGATGCGGTGTCCTGGGGGGCGGGCGCGCGAACGCCCGGCGGGATCGTCAAACGGCTGGCAAGCAGTTCGGGCGTCAGCGGCTGAAGCCCGTCAGCCGCACCCGGGCCGGTGCCGGCTTCCGTGAGCGTCAGCCTGGCCGACGCGGCGGCCAGCACGCCGCCAAGCCGGCGGGACAGGTCGAGGCGTGTCGCGATCAGCAAGCTGGTGCCTGCTTCGGCAAACGCCTCCGCAAGCTCATGCGCTTCGGCCGGATCAAGCCCTGCCGGCAACGCCAGCGCCGTGACGGCGCCGGACGCGGCGGCCAGGGCCAGCAGATCGTCGCGGGCGGATGGATCGAACGGGTCCAAGCCCGGCGTGTCGATCAGGACCGGCGCGTCCTGGCCGCGGGCCAAGGCTCGACGGAGCGGCGCCGGGGTGCTGGCGACCACGAGCGTCAGGCCCAGAAGCCGGGTGTAGGCGGCCAACTGCTCGGGCGCCCCAGCGCGCTGCCCGTCCGCGGTCACAACCAAAGGGGTCCGTCCGGCCATCACCATGCGCGTCGCGAGTTTCGCGACCGTCAGGGTCTTGCCGGCGCCGGGCGGGCCGGCCACCAGCAGCGGCGCCGCGCCGTCGAGCGGCAGGGCGCCAAACAGCAGCGTGCCGGGCAGGGCATCGGCAAGCCGCCCCGGCGCAAGCGCCTTGACGAGGCCCGGCGGCACGCCATGCCAAGCGAGCGCCGCGTCCCGCGCGGGATCGGCAAGCGGCGGTGGCGGCGGCTCATCCAGCGCCGGCTCCAACGCGGCCGTGACCTCAACCTCGCCGGCGACGCGGCGGGTTGACAGGATCAGCGCATCCGGGCCGAGGCTGCTGCGCACCAGCGCCATCGCCTCGGTCATGTTGGGTGCTTGGAAGAGCTTGAGCCGCATGACGGCAGTTTTAGCGGTTAAACGTTGCGGGGAAGTTAAGAACTTTGGCGCTTGGCTAGATCGTGCCGACCGTCCGGATGCGCGCGCGCGGGAAGATTTCGGCCTGCGCCAGCACGGGCGTCGCCGGGCGCAGGCGCTCGACGATGGCGCGGACGTGGGAGCGTATGGGGCCGGAGCAGAGCAGGACCGGCGCCTCGCCCGCCGCCGTCGCGGCCTCGAACACGACGCGGAACCGCTGCATGAACTCGCCCAGCCGGGAGGGCGCGATCGCAAGCTGCCGGTCCTCGGGCGGGCCGACCAGGCTCTCGGCGAACGCCGCTTCCCAGTCGGGCGACAGGGTGACAAGCGGGATGTAGCCGCCAGGGCCGGTGTTGCTGTCGCTGATCTGCCGGGCCAGCCGGGCGCGGACGTGGCCGATGATCGCGGGGATGGCGCGGAGCTGGCCGCCGCAGGCCTCGTGGATGCCTTCCAGGATGGTGGGCAGGTCCCGGAGCGAGACACGCTCGGCCAGCAAGCCCTGCAGCACCCGCTGCACCCCGCCGACCGTGATCTGCGCCGGGATCAGGTCGGCCACCAGCTTCTGCTGCTCCCGCGGCAGTTCGTCCAGCAGCTTCGCGGTTTCGGCATAGGACAGCAGCTCCGCCATGGTTTCCCGCACGACCTCGGTCAGATGGGTCGTGAGCACGCTGGCGGGATCGACGACGGTGCAGCCGCGGAAGATGGCCTCGTCGCGCCGCCCCGTGTCGATCCAGAGGGCCGGCAGGCCGAACGCCGGCTCGGCGGTGCGCTCGCCCGGCAGGTCGGGGATGCCGCCGGCCGGGTCCATGGCCAGCAGCATGGTGGGGCGGATCTCGCCGCGCGCCGCCTCGATTTCCTTGAGCCGGATCGAGTAGCACTCCGCGCCAAGCTGCAGGTTGTCCTGGATGCGGACCGGCGGCAGCACGAAACCCATCTCGGCGGCGATGGAGCGGCGCAGGCTCTTGATCTGCTCGGTCAGCCGCGGCCCGTCTCCGCCAGCCAGCGAGAGCAGGCCGTAGCCAAGCTCAAGCCGGATGCTGTCGATGCGGAGCGAGTCGGAGATCGGCGGCTCGGACGGGGGCGCCGGCGCAACCGGCTCCGCTTCGGAGGATACGACCGGGTTGCGGTGCCGCATCCACGCCGCGCCGCCCGCCAGCCCGGCCAAGCCCAGGAACGGCAAGGCCGGCAGCCCCGGCATCAGCGCCAGCACCACGGCCGCGCCGCCCGCGAGCGCCAGCGGCTTCGGGCTGCCGCCCAACTGCCGCATCAGCGCCGCGTCGGCCGGACCCTCGACCCCGCCCTTGGTCACCACGACGCCGGCGGCGGTGGAGACCAGCAGCGCCGGGATCTGCGACACCAGCCCATCGCCGACGGTCAGCGTGGTGAACGTGGCGGCGGCCTCGCTGAACGGCATCCCGTGGCGCAGCAGGCCGATGGCCAGCCCCCCGAAAATGTTGATCACGGTGATCAGCAGCCCGGCGATCGCGTCCCCGCGCACGAACTTGGCGGCGCCGTCCATGGCGCCGTAGAAGCCGCTCTCCTCCTCAAGCTCCCGCCGGCGCACGCGCGCCTTCGCCTCGTCGATCAGGCCGGAGGACAGGTCGGCGTCGATCGCCATCTGCTTGCCCGGCATGGCGTCCAGGCTGAACCGCGCCGCGACCTCGGCGATGCGGCCCGACCCCTTGGTGATCACCATGAAGTTCACGACCAGCAGGATCGCGAACAGGATCACGCCGATCACCACGTCGCCGCCCATCAGGAAGCCGCCGAACGCCTGCACCACATGGCCGGCCGCGGCCGAGCCTTCGTTGCCATGGGACAGGATCAGCCGCGTGGTGGCGACGTTCAGCGACAGCCGCAGCAGCGTCGTCAGCAGCAACAGCGTCGGGAAGCTGGTGAAGTCCAGCGGGCGTGCCAGGAACATCGCCACCATGAGCACCAGCACGGACCCGGTGACGGAAAGCGCCAGTCCGACGTCCAGCAGCATCGTCGGCAGCGGCACCACCAGCACGGCCAGCAGTGCCAGCATGCCGAGCGCCAAGCCCACGTCGCTGCCGGGCACAAAGCCGCGCAGGCGCTCGCCGAAGCCGCCGAGGGTGAGCGGGACCGCCATCCGTCAGGTGGCCTCGTTGGGATGCACGCCGAACGGCGTCACCGGAACGCCCGCCTGCGCATAGTCCCGCAGCTTGTTGCGCAATGCCCGGATGGAGATGCCGAGGATCGTCGCGGCGTGGGTGCGGTTGCCGAGCGTGTGGCTCAAGGTTTCCAGGATCAGGTCGCGTTCGACCGCATCCATCGTCCGGCCGACCAGGCCCGAGACGCCGGGCGCGGGGGTTGCAGCCGGAGCTTGAGCCGAACTCGGGGCCGAGGCGCCCGGACCTGGCGCCAGCTCAATGGCTTCCGCGCCGATCTCCTCGCCCTGGGCCAGCAGGACGGCGCGATGCACCGTGTTCTCCAGCTCCCGCACGTTGCCGCGCCAGCCATGCGCCGCGAGCAGCGTGTGCGCGGCCCGGGACAGCGGGCGCACCGGCATGCCGTTCACGTCGGCATAACGGCGGGCGTAATGGTCGGCGAGCGCCGCGACGTCGCCGGGCCGCTCGCGCAGGGACGGCAGGCGCAGGCTCACGACGTTCAGCCGGAAGTACAGGTCGTCCCGGAAGCGCCCGGCGGCGATCTCGGCCAGGAGGTCGCGGTTGCTGGTGGCCAGGATGCGCACGTTGACCCGCACCGGCGCCGTGCCGCCCAGCCGGTCGATCTCGCGCTCCTGGATCACGCGCAGCAGCTTCGCCTGCAGGCGCACGTCCATCTCGCTGATCTCGTCGAGCAGCAGCGTGCCGCCTTCGGCTGCCTCGAACTTGCCGGTGCGCCGGGCGACGGCGCCGCTGAACGCGCCGCGCTCATGGCCGAACATCTCGCTTTCCAGCAGGTTCTCCGGGATCGCGGCGCAGTTCAGCGCCACGAACGGGCCGGCGGCGCGGCGGGAACGGCGGTGGATGTGCCGGGCCAGCACTTCCTTGCCGGTGCCGGACTCGCCGGTGATCAGGATCGACGCCTCGGACGCCGCCACCTGCTCGGCCCGGCGCACCGCGGCCAGCATGGCGGGATCGCGGGCGACCAGGGCGTGGGTCTCGCCCGACGCCGCTTCCAGGATGGCGGCGATCAGGTCGGGGTCGGGCGGCAAGGGCAGGAACTCCCGCGCGCCCTCCCGGATCGCCCGCACGGCCATGGGCGCGTCGGCCTCCATCCCGCAGGCGACGACGGGCACCACGATACGCTCGGCGGCCAGCGCCTGCACCAGCGTGCCGATGTCATGCGGCAGCTCGACCAGCAGAAGGTCCACCTTCGCATCGGCGCGGAGCTGCGCCAGCGCGCTCCCGTCGTCGTCCGCCTGGTGCAGCTTGGCGCCGCGGGCGGCGGCGATGCGGGCGGCCTTGCCCAGCTCGCCGCCGAGGGAGCCGATGATCAGGACGTGCATCGCCGGCTACGCCCGGTCGGCCTTGACGATTTCGGTCATCGTGACGCCCAGCCGGGTCTCATCGACCATCACCACCTCGCCGCGCGCCACCAGCCGGTTGTTGACGTAGATGTCGATGGCCTCGCCCAGCTTGCGGTCCAACTCGACCACTGCGCCGCGGCCGAGCTTCAGCAGTTGGCTCACCTGCATGGTCGCCTTGCCGAGCACGGCGCTGACCGTGACCGGGATGTCGTACACCGCTTCCATGTCGCGGGGCGCGCGGGACGGCACCGGGTCGGCCAGGCCGTGCTCGGCGAGCTCCGACAACTCCAGCTTATTCGGCATGGGCCATGCTCCTTTGATGGGTGCGGGCGACGGCGACGGGTTCCAGCAGGCCAAGCTCGGTGAGGGCGGCCGTGATGGCTTGGCGGATCGCGGCCTGGTCGCGGACCAGCGAGCCGTCGGTCCAGGTCACGCGGGCATCGCCGGGCGTGAGCGGGGCGGCGGTCAGCTCGACCGCGGCCGCCAAGTCCTCGTCCAGCAGGGCCAGATCCTCGCGCACCCCGTCCAGCACGGCGGGAGCCACGCGCACGGCGATGCGCGGCTGCTGCGCAAGCGTCGGCAGCAGGTGCCGCAGCAGCGCGCGCACCTCGGCGCCGCCGTGCTGCGCGCAAAGGCCCGGCAGCAGCCCGGCCAACATGGACAGCATCGTGCGGGCCGTGCCGTCCGCCACCGCGTCGGTCAGGGCACGCGCCTCCCCCTGTGCGCCGGCCACCGCGGACGCGATCGCCGCGAGCGACTGGGTGCGGTCATGCAGCGCGGACCGCTCCCACTCCGCACGCGCGGCCTGCACCGCATCCCTGCGCGCGATCTGCTGGGCGGCCTCAAGGTCCGCCAGCGTGAAGCTGGGCGGCGCCGGTTCTGCTGCCGACACGGGCGGCAGGTCGGCGGCCGGGGGCAGCTCCGGGTCGTCGAAGTCCTCGGCATACAGGATGCCGACGAAGCGGGAAGCCATGCCGTCCATCATCAGAGCACCATCTCGTCGTTCTTGCCTTCGCTGATCTCGATCGTGCCTTGGGCCGCCAGGTCCTTCGCCAAGGTGACGATCGCCGCCTGGGCGTCATCCACATCGCGCAGCTTCACCGGCCCCAGCGCCTCCATGTCCTCGCGCAGCATCTTGCCGGCGCGTTCGGACAGGTTGCTGAAGAACAGCTCGCGCAGCTTCTCGGACGCGCCTTTCAGCGCCACCGGCAGCTTGTCCTTCTCAACCGAGCGCAGCAGGATCTGCACGTTGGCCGACGTCAGGCGCTGCAGGTCGTCAAAGGTGAACATCAGCGCCTTGATCCGGTCCGCGGCCTCCCGGTTGCGCTCCTCCAAGGCGGCCACGAAGCGGGCCTCGCTCTGGCGGTCCAGGCTGTTGAAGATGTCGGCCATCATCTCGTGGCTGTCCCGCTGGCTGGAGCTTGCCAGGTTCGACATGAACTCCAGCCGCAGCGTCTGCTCGACGCCGGCCAGCACGTCCCGCTGCACGCTCTCCATCCGGAGCATGCGCATGATGACTTCGATGGCGAAGCTGTCCGGCAGCAGGGTCAGCACGCGCCCGGCGTGGTCGGGCTTCACCTTGGACAGCACGACGGCGACGGTCTGCGGGTATTCGTTCTTGAGATAGTTGGCCAGCACTTCCTCTTTGACGTTGCCCAGCTTGTCCCACATGGTCCGGCCGGCGGGCCCGCGGATTTCCTCCATGATCTGCGCCGCGCGGTCCCGCGGCAGGGCGCGGTGCAGCAGGCGCTCCGTGCTCGCCATGCTGCCGATCAGGTCGCCTTGCTGGCCGATGCTCCTGGAGAATTCGAGGCACAGCTCCTCGACCACGCTGGCATGCACGCTTCCCAACTGCGCCATTGCGGCCGATATGTCCTTGATCTCGTCGGGGTGCATGGCGCTCAGCAGCTTGCTGCTCTGGTCCTCCCCCAGGGCGAGCATCAGGATCGCGGCCTTTTGCCGCCCGTTGACGTCCTGAAGCGCTGTGATCGCAGCCATCTAGCTGTCCTCCGGGGTGATCCAGTTGCGCAGCATCGCCAGGCTCTCCTCCGGGTGGCTGTCCACCAGTTCCGTCACGCGGCGGATCGAGGCGACGCGCATCGCGCCTTCGACGTTGGCGATCTGCATCATGTCGTCCTGCGCCGGCGCGTCGAGCGCCGTGGGGCTGCCCGCATTGCCCACGCTGCCCACGTTGCCCGGGCCTGCAAGCGCCGCGGCCAGGGCAGGCTGCGGCGCCATCGTCAGCCGCAGGACCATCGGCCGCAGCACGAACAGCAGGACCAGCAGCGCCGTGACGGCCAGGAACCCGGTCTCCGCCAAGCGCAGGATCTCGGACCGTTCCAGGCGCATCCAACTGCCGGGCACTGCGGCCTCCGGCCCGGCGTCCTCGGCGACGAAGCGCATGTTCACGACGTCCACCCGGTCGCCGCGCCCCTCGTTGAAGCCAATCGCGCCGCGCACCAGGGTGGCGATCCGCGCCAGCTCGTCGGGCGTGCGCTCGGCATAGGTGAGCGCGCCGTCGGGTCCGCGCACGGCCGCGCCGTCCACCATCACGGCCAAGCTGATCCGCCGGAGCTGCGGCTGCTCGCGCACCAGGGTGCGGACGGTCTTGCTGATCTCGTAGTTGGTCGTCTCTTCCTGCTTCTGTTCCTGCGATCCCGACGGGTTGGCGCCGGCGTCGGCGTTCGGCAGGTTGTTCTGCACCGAGACGCTCGCCGCGGCTTCGGTCGTGCGGCTGTTGCCGGTCGTGCTCTGCTGGCTGCGCACCACCTGGCCGTCGGGGTCGTAGCGCTCCTGGGTTTCCCGAACCTGGTCGAAGTCCAGGTCGATCGCCGCCTCCGCCCGCACGCGGCCGGGGCCGAGCGTGCGCTCCAGCATCTCCTCGACGGCGTGGGACAGGCGCTGCTCGGTCGCGCGCTTCATCTCCTCGGAGGACTGCGCGGCGCTCACGGCGTCGGTCGGCTGCCCGGCGCGGGCCAGCAGGTTGCCGCGGCTGTCCACGACCGCGATGTTCTGCGGGCGCAGGCCCGGCACGGCGGCGGCCACCACGTTCAGCACCGCCTGCGTGCCCTCCCGGTCCAGACGCGCGGCGCCGGCCATGGTCAGCACCACGCTGGCCTGCGCCTCCTGGCGGTCCCGGGCGAACGGCTCGCGCTTCGGCAGCACAAGATGCACCCGGGCCGCCTTGATGCCCTGCAGCATGCGGATAGTGCGGGACAGCTCCCCTTCCAGCGCCCGGGTCTGGTTGATGCCCTGCTGGAAGCCGCTGGCCGTCAGGTTGTCGCTACGGTCGAAGATCTCGTAGCCGATGGAGCCGCCGGACGGCAGGCCCTCCTTGGCCAGCAGCATCCGGGCACGGGCCACCTGGTCCGGGGGCACGAGGATACGGGTGCCGCCGGCCTCGATCTGGCGCGGGATGCGGGCGCGGTCCAGTTGGTCGACGACCTGCCCGGCCTCCCGCAAGTCGAGATCCGCATACAGCAGCGCCATCGGCCCCTCGCCGCCGCGGATCATCAGGAACCCCAGCAGGCCGAGCGAGACCAGCGCCACGGCCGCCATCGCCCCCAGCTTCTTCGCGCCGAGCGCGCGGAGGCTTTGCAGCAGCGCCGTCATCGAACCCACCCGCCTTGCCTTCGCCGTTGCCAAAGTGCCATGGGTGCAGGATGCGCCCAGACACCTTCCGAAAAGGTTAATAACCCGGCAGAAATTGCCGGGCTAGGCGAAAGACAATTTATGGCGCAAGCGACTGCACCGCCGACAGGTCCACCTTCAAGGCGCCAAGCTCGACCTGCAGCGTGTTGCCGGACTTCTGCACGCCGGTCGCCGTGCCGTTGACGGTGAACGGCAGGTCCTGGGCCGCGCCGCCCACTTGGCCTTGGACGACCAAGCGGTACGAGCCGTCTGCCACGGTGTTGCCTTGGTTATCCGTTCCATCCCAGGACCAGGTGTTCTGGCCCGGCTGGCTGGTGACCGTGGCGTCCCGCAGCTTCGCGCCCGAGTCGGAGTAGATGCCGATGCTGACCGGCTCGGCGGAGGTGGTGTTGAACTGCACGGCGCCCTTGCCGTCCTGCAGGGGAATGTGGTCGGAGGTCACGGTCACGGGCTTGCCGACCAGGGACGAGGATTGCAGCACCTCGCCACCCTGGGTGAGCT
Source organism: uncultured Acetobacteraceae bacterium (assembly GCA_964251035.1). GTDB lineage: Bacteria > Pseudomonadota > Alphaproteobacteria > Acetobacterales > Acetobacteraceae > CAHJXG01. Next base: position 745 of record CAXUJE010000130.1, on the reverse strand, counting down.
GGATGAGCTGCGTCAGGCTCGTGTTGGTGGCGATCTGCTGCTCGACGCTGGAATACTGGACCAGTTGGCTGGTGAACTGGTTGGTGTCCATCGGGCTGGTGGGGTCCTGGTTCTGCAGCTGCGTCATCAGCAGCTTCAGGAAATCGTTGTAGTTGCTCGTCAGCGATGCCTGCGCGCCGCCCGGGGCGGAGGTGGCCGACGCGGCCGCGGCGGTTGGCGGCGCGATGCTGGAAGGGGTCGCAAGGGTGGGGGGCGTGAGGAGAGAGTCCATGGGCAGTGTCCTTTCAAGCCGTGATATCGACGCCGGCGCGGCGGAACGCCGCCGGGCCGGGGATGGGTTCGCCGGAGGAGGGCGCGGTTCCGTTCGTGGCGAAGCGGCCGGATTGCGGCTGCCCCGGCCGTTGCTGCCCATGGCCACCGTCGGCATTGGACTGCGCCGCCATCCCGCCAGGCATTGAGGAAGCAGGCGTTGGGGCGTCGGGCGGCGCCAAGTGGAACTGCAGCGTGCGCTCGCTGGACGGCACGCCGGCGAGGTCGAGCGCGCGGTGGAGCTGCGGCTGGTCGCGCAGCAGCAAGAGCAGCGTGTCCGGCTTCTCGACCTTGAGGTCCACCCGGGCGCTGCCGTCCGGCGAGCGTTCGATGCGCACCTGCACGCGGCCGAGGTCCATGGGATCGAGCCGGATCGTCAGGTGCTGCGGCGCGCCGGCATGGGCCGCGCCCGCGGCGAAGCTGGCCAGGACGGGAC
>CAXUJE010000129.1:0-13039 GCA_964251035.1 uncultured Acetobacteraceae bacterium | reverse complement strand
GAAGCGCCGCCAACATATCCCTTCCATTACCCGATTCAGAAATCAATGAACATAAACGCCGGAAAACCCGCCGAAGCAAAGCCCCAACGCACAACACCAGGACAGCCACCCAACCCCAAAGCCAGAGGTCAGACCCGCGTCCCATTGTCGAAAAACACCCCGCACCACAACGGGAGAAAAACCCTAAACCAACACAGAACCAAACGTCAAGGGCAATCCCGCATCGGTCAGCGGGAGTTAGGAGGATAAGAGGACCACGTCAAGCGGGGAAAAGCCAAAATTCTCGAAGTGACCCGTCCTCGCGCATAACCAGCCTGGGATTTCTGGCCCAGCGAGCGGACGCTCAGCCTACATCTCTTTCTCGTCAGACTCCGGCTCGACCTCGATGTCGCCACTGATCGCGTCCGCATCGTCCTCAAGGTCCGAGGCATCTTCCAGCACGTCCTCCTCTGCCTCCTCCTCCGCCGTTTCGATCTCGACGTCCGCGTCTTCCAGCCCCGGCGCCGGAACCTTCTTCAAGCGCTTCTCATCGGCCACATTGCCCCCGGTCCGACGGGCGCGCGGCTGCTCGGTCGGCTGTTCGGTGCCGCATTTCGGGCAGACTGCCGGGGTCCTGGTCAAGTCGTAGAAGCGCGTGCCGCAGGCGACGCAGACGCGCTTCATGCCGAGTTCAGGCTTCGCCATCAAGTCCCTCAATTCCATCCGCCACACGTGGACGGCAAAGGGCGCGGCCCATGCCATCGCAGCGCCTCGCTGTCAAACACTGCTGCGCCATGCTATGCGGCGCATACCGTTCCCGAAGATCCCTGCATGAGCCTCGCTCACCCTTTCTTAGCCATAATGCGCCCGATACGGCCGCTTTCGGGCGACATCCGCATGCCCGGCGACAAGGCCATCGGCCACCACGCCCTGCTGCTCGCGGCGCTCGCAGTCGGCGAGAGTCAGATTACGGGGCTGCCAGAACACGGCGACCTGTTGCGCATGGCGTCCACATTGCGCGCCCTTGGCGCTGAGGTCATCCAGGAAGCGCCGGGCGCTTGGCGCGTGGCCGGCCGCGGCGTCGGCGGGCTTCGTGAGCCTGACAGCCTCCTGGATCTCGGCGGTTCCGGCACCGCGGCGCGGCTGATCTGCGGCACCCTGGCGAGCCATGACCTGTTCGCGACCGTGACCGGGAGCGCCACCCTGCGCCGCCGGCCAATGCGCTGGCTGACGGACATGCTGCAGGATTGCGGCGCGCGCTTCCAGTACCCCGCAGATGCCTGGCTGCCGTTGGCCGTCCAGGGCGCCCGGAACGTCGTGCCGATCGAGCGCCGCCTGTCCATGCAGACCGCGCCGGCGAAGTCGGCCCTGCTGCTGGCTGGCCTGAATGCGCCGGGCTGGACCCGCGTCACCGAGGAGGCGCCCGCCTGCGACCGCGCCGCGCGGTTGCTGCGCCATTTCGGCGCCAGCGTCACGGTCGAACCGTGCGGCGACGGCTGCATGACCAGCGTCATGGGCCAGCCGGAGCTGCGGGCGGTGGACTTGGCTGTTCCGGGCGACCCGTCCCTGGCCGCCTTTCCGCTGGTGGCGGCGCTGATCGTGCCGGGTTCGGCCGTGACGGTCCGCGGCGTGGCCATGGGGCCGCGGCGCGCCGGGCTGTTCTCCACGCTGGAAGAAATGGGCGCACACCTGGAGATCACGCGGAAGCGCCTGGAGAGTGGCGGACCCGTGGCCGACGTGACGGCGAGCTACACCGGACTTCGCGGCACGGACGTGCCGGCAGCGCGGGCCGGGAGCATGGCCGGCGACTACCCCATCCTGGCCGTCGCGGCCGCCTGCGCCGCCGGCCCGACACGGATGGGCGGGCGTGCGGCGCTCCGGGCAGAGGACAGCAGCATGCTGTCCGCCACGCTGGCGATGCTGCGGCTCAGCGGAGTTCAGGTGGAGGACGAGAGCGACGGCTTCGTGGTGCATGGCGCCGGCGTCGCGCCGGCCGGCAGCGTTCGGATCGGGTCCGGCGCGGTCTCGCGCGTCGCCTTGTGCGGCCTGGTCCTCGGCTTTGCAGCCACCGCGCCGGCACGGGTGGACGAAGCCGCGGTGATCGAGGATGATTTCCCGGGCATCCTCGCGCTGCTGCGCCAAATCGGCGCTCCGCTCGCGTGAAGCCCGTCATCGCAATCGATGGGCCGGCCGCGGCCGGCAAAGGCACTCTCGCCCGGCGGCTCGCGGCGGCGCTCGGCCTCGCTTACCTGGATACTGGGCTGCTGTATCGGGCGGTCGGACGGCTGGTGCTCGACGCCGGAGGAGCGCCGGATGACCCGGCCGTCGCCGAGGCCGCCGCGCGCGGCTTGGTCGCCGCCGACCTCGCACGCGCCGACCTGCGCGGCCCCGAGGCGGACCGGGCGTCGAGCCTCGTTGCCAAGCTGCCCGGCGTCCGCGCGGCGCTGCTTGCGTTCCAGCGCCGTTTCGCCGCGGAAGGCGCGGTGCTGGACGGACGCGACATCGGCACCGTCGTGGCGCCCGACGCCTCCATCAAGCTGTTCGTCACCGCAGCCCTCGCAGCGCGGGCGCGCCGGCGCTGGCTGGAACTCCAAGGCCGAGGCGCCGCAGCATCGTTGGCAACCGTCGAAGCTGAGATGCAGGCCCGGGATGCGCAAGACGCGGCGCGGGAGGCCGCACCGCTGAGAGCGGCGGTGGACGCCGTGGTGCTGGACACGACGGAGCTTGACGCCGACGCCGCATTCGCGCGGGCGCTGGAAATTGTTCAGAGCCGGCTTGGTTTTACTTGACTCCTGCTACCCGGCCCGTATGTCTGCCCATGCTACCCGAAATGGACAGGGTCCAGCCACTTGGCATGGGCCCATTGCTGTTTTCCACCCAGTCCGCCCTGCGGACCAGACGTTCCCCGGTCCCGTTGGGACGGAGCGCGCATTCGATGATTCCGGCCCAGCGACTTTGGCACAGGGCCGGATTCGTGCACAGGAACCTATTCAACACATGGCATCATCCGCCACTGCCCTTCTCGACCGTCCGTCTCATGGCGACATGAGCGAGGATTTCGCCTCGCTGCTTGATGAATCGATGGGCCGCGAGGCCGGTTTCGAAGGCTCGGTCGTCACCGGGCGCGTCGTCCGCCTGACCGAAGAATACGCCATCGTCGATGTCGGGCTTAAGAGCGAAGGGCGCGTCGCGCTCAAGGAATTCGCGCAGCCCGGCCAGAAGCCCGAGGTCAAGCCCGGCGACAACATCGAGCTTTACGTCGAACGATACGAGGACCGCGACGGCGCCATCGTGCTGTCGCGCGAGAAGGCACGGCGCGAGGAAGCCTGGACCAACCTTGAGAAGTCGTTCGAGGCGCAGCAGCGCGTGAACGGCACGATCTACGGCCGTGTCAAGGGTGGCTTCACCGTGGACCTCGGCGGCGCCGTGGCGTTCCTGCCGGGCAGCCAGGTCGATATCCGTCCGGTGCGCGACGTCGGCCCACTGATGGGCACGCCGCAGCCGTTCCAGATCCTGAAGATGGACCGTGCCCGCGGCAACATCGTCGTGAGCCGCCGCGCCGTGCTGGAGGAAACGCGCGCCGAGCAGCGCAGCGAGCTGATCCAGGGCCTCAAGGAGGGCATGATCCTCGACGGCGTGGTGAAGAACATCACGGACTACGGCGCGTTCGTCGACCTCGGCGGCGTCGATGGCCTGCTGCACGTCACCGACATCGCCTGGCGCCGGATCAACCACCCGAGCGAGGCGCTGCAGATCGGCCAGCCCGTCCGCGTGCAGGTGATCCGCTTCAACAGCGAGACCCAGCGCATCAGCCTCGGCATGAAGCAGCTTGAGGCCGACCCGTGGGAAGGTGTCGCCGCGAAGTACCCGCCGGGCGCCAAGTTCTCCGGCCGCGTCACCAACATCACGGACTACGGCGCCTTCGTGGAACTGGAGCCGGGCGTCGAGGGCCTGGTGCATGTGTCCGAAATGAGCTGGACCAAGAAGAACGTCCACCCTGGCAAGATCGTCGCGACCAGCCAAGAGGTCGACGTGATGGTGCTGGACGTGGACAGCAGCAAGCGGCGCATCAGCCTCGGCCTCAAGCAGGTGCAGCGCAACCCGTGGGAGCAGTTCCAGGACGAGCACCCGGTGGGCAGCACGGTCGAGGGCGAGATCCGCAACATCACCGAGTTCGGCCTGTTCATCGGCATCACCGCGGACATCGACGGCATGGTGCACATGTCCGACCTGTCCTGGGACGAGCCGGGCGAGCTGGCCATCGCCAAGTACGAGAAGGGCCAGGTCGTCCAGGCCAAGGTGCTGGACATCGACGCGGAAAAGGAGCGCATCAGCCTGGGCGTCAAGCAGCTGCAGGACGACCCCGCCGCCGATGTGCTGAGCCGCGTGCATAAGAACGACGTCGTGACCTGCGTGGTCACGGCGGTGCAGGCGAACGGCATCGAGGTGAAGGTGGACGAGGTGCTGACCGGCTTCATCCGCCGGGCCGAGCTGGCGCGGGACAAGTCCGACCAGCGCCCGGACCGCTTCGCGGTGGGCGAGAAGGTGGACGCCAAGGTCACGGCCATCGACCGCGCCGCCCGCAAGCTGAGCCTGACCATCAAGGGCCGGGAGATGGAAGAGGACAAGCAGGCCATCCAGGACTTCGGCACCGCCGACTCCGGCGCGTCGCTGGGCGACATCCTGGGCGCCGCCATCCGCCGGCGGAACCAGCAGAGCGACGGCTAGTCCTTGTCGCTCGAAACCGACCTGATCCTGGACAGGCGGCGCCTCAAACGCCGCCTGAACCTTTGGCGCGTCCTGGCGGTGGCGGCTGGCACCTTGGCGCTGATCGCGGTTGTGGCGCCGCGGACGTCAGGCGGGTTGGGCCGGCACGTGGCGCGGGTCAACGTGACCGGCGTCATTACCGAGGACCGCAAGCTGATCGAGAGCGTCGCGGCGCTGGCGAAGGACGGCAATGTGCCCGCGGTGATCGTCTCCATCGATAGCCCCGGCGGCTCCGTGGCTGGGGGCGAGAGCCTGCGCGGCGCGTTGCTGCGGGTCGCGGCGACCAAGCCCGTGGTGGCGGTGATGCGGGGCACCGCGGCGTCCGCCGGCTACATGGTGGCCCTGCCCGCGGCCCGCATCTTCGCCCGCGACGCGACGCTGACCGGTTCCATCGGAGTCATCCTGCAGACCGGGGAGGTCTCCGGCCTGCTGAACCGGCTGGGCGTGTCGGCGGACGCGATCACCTCCGGGCCGCTCAAGGACCAGCCGAGCCTCACCCGCGGGCTGACGACGCAGGGGCGGGACTACCTGAACGGCTTGGTCGCCGACATGTGTGACCAGTTCGTCGGCATGGTGGCGGAAGCCCGGCATATGGACACGGCCCAGGTCCGCACCCTGGCCGATGGCCGCGCCTACACGGGACGCCAGGCGCAGAAGCTGGGCCTGGTGGACGAGATCGGCGGCGAGGTCGAGGCGCGGGAATGGCTGGCGCGGGAGCGCGGCGTGCCGGCGACGGTGCCTGCCGAGGACATGAAGCCCGGCACCCTGTATGGCCGCACGATCGGGGCGACGCTGGCCGGCTTCGCCCAACAGGCGGTCGCGGGCGCTTTCGCGCCGTCGGTGGCACAGGCCGGAGCCTGGGCCATTTGGCAGGGCGCCGCCGCGGAGTGATCAGTCCGCTTGGTAGGCGGCAAGTTCATTGCCGCTCGGGTCGCGGAAATGGAAGCGCCGCCCGTCGGGGAACGCAAAGACCGGACGGGTCACGACGCCGCCCGCCTCGGTCACGGAGCGAAGCGCGGCCTCGACGTCCTCCACGGCGATGACGACAAGCACGGCCTTTGTCGCCTCGTTGGCATCTCCTTGCAGGCCGACGTCGACGTCGCCGGTCATGGTGCAGGCGTAGCTCTGGCCGAAGTCGGTTAGTTCCCACCCGAATGCGTTGGAATAAAATGCCTTCGCCATGCCGGTGTCTGCAACCGGAAGTTCGATGAAACTCGGCCGTGCCATCCGGTTGCCCCCGCGACTCCGCTGACTTCTTGAGCGGGCTGTCCCTTGTCGCATGAGCTATCGCACAGCGGAAGAACCTTGGACCGACTGCCCCCGAGATGCCCGATATTAACAGCGAAGTTGCGCCATTCGGTTGACGCGCGGCGGCGTGTCCGGCATCGTTCGGCGCGCATTCCCGTACGCGGGCCAACAACTCCAACGCATTACGGCAATCGAGGCAATGACGAAATCCGAGTTGATCGCAGAGCTTGCGTCCGCCAACCCGCACCTTCTCAGCCGGGATGTGGAGCTGATCGTATCGACCATCTTCGAGGAGATCACCGCCGCCCTGGCCCGCGGCACCCGGGTCGAACTGCGGGGCTTCGGCGCCTTCACGGTGAAGCGGCGCGACGCCCGCACCGGGCGCAACCCGCGCACCGGGGAAGCGGTCCCGGTCAACGAGAAGGCGGTGCCGTTCTTCAAAGCCGGCAAGGAGTTGCGGGAGCGGGTTGACCACGGCGGCAAGCCGGCCCGCGCGCCTTCGCGCGCCGAACGCGTGCTGGCCTAGCCCATGCGCATCCTGCTCGTCGTGCCTGTGCTGATCATCCTGATTGCCTTCGCGCTGTCCAACCGGCAGGTGGTCCAACTGGGGCTGTGGCCCACCGACATCATGATCGACGCGCCGTTGTCGGTCACGATCCTGGTGGCGGCCGGGCTGTTTTTCATCATCGGCGCGCTCATGACCTGGGGCGCCGGCGTGCTCACGGCCAGCCGCGCCCGCCAGGCCGAGCGCACCGTGCGGCAGCTCGAGGCCGAGGTGCGGGCGTTGAAGGCGCAGCCCAGGAACGCGCAGTTTAGGAATGTGCAGCCCGGGAGTGCCGGCAACGCCATGGCCTTGCCGCCGCCCGGCGCGTAATGGCGGGGCTGATCATCGCCCTGGACACCGCGGACGCTGGACAGGCGGCGGCATGGGCGGAGGCGGTGGCGCCGCATTGCGGCATCCTGAAACTGGGCTTGCAGTTCGTCTTGGCGCAAGGCCCCGCGGGGGCCCGCGGCATCACGCCGCGCCCGGTTTTCCTGGATTTGAAGCTGCACGACATTCCCAACACCGTCGCGGGCGCGGTGCAGGCCGTCCTGCCGCTGCGCCCGGCCATGCTGACCGTGCATGCGGGCGGGGGCGGCACGATGCTGGCGGCTGCCCGGCGCGCCGCCGACACGGCCGCCCAGCCCCCGCTCCTGCTTGCCGTCACCGTGCTGACCAGCCTTGACAGCAGCGCCCTGCACGCGACCGGCGTCGCCGGCGGGCCACGTCAGCAGGTGCTGCGGCTGGCCCGCCTGGCGATGGACGCCGGCGCCGATGGGCTGGTGTGCAGCGCGCAGGAAGCGCCCATGTTGCGGGATGCGCTGGGGTCGCGCCCAGTCCTGGTAGTGCCGGGCATCCGGCCGGCCGGCGCCAGCCTAGACGACCAGGCGCGCACCGTCACCCCTCGGGCTGCGGTGGACGCCGGCGCCGATTGGATCGTGGTCGGCCGCCCGATCACCGGCAGCGCCGACCCGGCCGCCGCCGCCGCCGCCATCGCCTCGGAGATCGCATGACAACGCTCGTGAAAATCTGCGGCATCAACTCGCCCGACGCCCTGGACGCCGCGGCGGACGCCGGGGCCGACTACATCGGCTTCGTGTTCTTCCCGCCCTCCCCACGCGCCGTGACGCCGGCCCAGGCGGCCACCCTTTCGGCGCACCGTCCCGGCGGCCCGGCGCGGGTAGGGCTGTTCGTCGATCCGACCGACGATGACGTGGCAGAGGCGCTGGCCTCCCTGGCCCTGGACGTGCTGCAGGTGCATGGCATGCCGGAGCGCGCCGCCGAGCTCCGGACACGGTTCGGGGCGCCGGTCTGGGGCGTGGCGGGCGTCGCCGACGCGGCCGACCTGCCGACCGGCGCTGGAGGCGTGGATGCCCTGCTGCTGGACGCCAAGGCGCCGCCCGGCGCCGTGCTGCCCGGCGGCAATGCCCGGACGTTCGACTGGTCCATGCTGCGCGGCTGGACCGCGCCGGCGCCCTGGCTGCTGGCCGGCGGCCTCACCCCCGGCAACGTCGCGGAGGCCGTGCGCATCTCGGGCGCTTCGGCAGTGGACGTGTCGTCCGGCGTGGAGCGGAGCCGCGGCGTGAAGGATGCCGGGCTGATCCAGGCCTTTGTCAGGAACGCGCGGGCTAGATCCAGCCCCGCCGCTTGAACCACAGGAACGGCAAGACCCCGCTCAGGATGATCACGGCCAGGCCGTAGGCGTAGCCGTAGTGCCACTCCAGTTCCGGCATCTGCTTGAAGTTCATGCCGTAGATGCTGGCCATCAGCGTCGGCGGCACGCCCACCACGGAGACGACCGTCAGGATCTTGATGCCGTTGTTCTGCTCGATGTTGATGAAGCCGAGCGTCGCATCCAATAGGAACTGCACCTTGTTGGTCAGTTGCACGTCGTAGTCCGACAGCGACGCGATGTCCTGGCGCAGTGTCATGAACCGGGGCCGCAGGTGCGCGGGAGTCCAGTCCGCGGCGACGTCGTTGACATACTGCACGATGCGGTTCACCCCGAGCAGGCTGTCCCGGATGTTGGACACGCGCTCCCCGGCGGTGCCGACGGCGCGCAGCGTCGCCCGAAGTTGCAGGTCCGTCCGCGCCGCGTTCTGCGTGCCGTCGCGTTCCGGCCGGAACACCCGGCGCGAGATGGCGTCGAGGTCCCCGCCCACGTGCTCCAGCACGTCCGCCAGGCGGTCGATGATCGCCTCCAGCAGCCCCAGGAACGCCGCCACGCTGCAGGAGTGCGCGGCGCTGCCGACGAAGAGTTCGGCATATTGGTCGAACACCGGCAGGTCGGCGAACCGCACCGTCATCAGGTGCTCCGGCGACAGCACGAAGCCGAGCGGGGCCACCTTCGACAGCCCGTCCGCCGCGCGGTAGACCATCGGCGTGCTGAGGGAGAGCGTCTTGCCCTCGCTTGACAACCGGCTGCTGCTCTCGATCTCGGCCAGGTCCGCCTCCGCTGGCACCCGCAGGCCGGTCAGCCGCTCCGCGGCGGAACGTTCTTGGTCGGTCGGGTTCAGCAGGTCGATCCAGACGGGCGCAGGCCCCGGCGGCTCGGCATGCGGCTGGAAGGAGCGGCGGGGGGCGAGGCCGGCGTTCAGGTACAGCATGCCGCATCTTACCCTGACCATGGACGGCGGCGCATCCCAAAGAACCGGCCAAAAAACCGGGGGACGTGACCGGCGCCGGGCGGTGCGGTATGACGGGGCATGAGCTGGCTTGCCGAATACGTCCGTCCGAAGATCCGCACCCTGTTGGGGCGGCGGGAGGTGCCGGACAACCTTTGGGTGCAGTGCCCCAACTGCCAGCAGATGCTGTTCGCCAGCGACCTGGCGCGCAGCCTGAAGGTCTGCACGGCCTGCGGCTTCCACATGCGCCCGACCGCGGCGGAGCGCCTGGCCTACACCTTCGACGCCGACCCCGGCTTCACCCGCATCGAGCTGCCCCGCGTGCCCTTGGACCCGCTGCGCTTCCGCGACAGCAAGCGTTACGCCGACCGGCTGAAGGAGGCACGGGAGAAGACCGGCCTCGACGACGCCATCCTGGTCGCGCATGGCGCCATCGGCGGCCACCGTGCCGTGGTGGCGGCGCAAGCGTTCGAGTTCATGGGCGGCAGCATGGGCGCCGCGGTCGGGGAGGCCATCGTCGCCGCCGCCCGGCTCGCGGTGCTGCAGCAGGCACCCTTGATCGCCTTCACCGCGAGCGGCGGCGCCCGCATGCAGGAAGGCGCCGTCAGCCTGATGCAGATGCCGCGCACCACGATTGCGGCCCGGCTGGTCAAGGAGGCCGGGCTGCCGTTCATCACCGTGCTGACCGATCCCACGACCGGCGGCGTCACCGCGAGCTTCGCCATGCTGGGCGACCTGCAGATCGCGGAACCCGGCGCGCTGATCGGCTTCGCCGGCAGCCGGGTCATCGAGCAGACGGTGCGGGAAACCCTGCCGGACGGCTTCCAGCGCGCCGAGTACCTGCACGAGCACGGCATCCTCGACATGGTGGTGCCGCGCACCGAGATGCGGGACACCCTGGCCCGGCTGATCGGCCTGCTGCGCGTGCCGATGGAGGCGCCCGCCGTGCCGGCGCTGCCGCCCCCAGCCTTGCCGGAGCCAGCCACCGCGTGAGCCAGGTCCAGCCCCGAAGCCGGCCCCCAAACCGGATCGAGCCGATCATCGACCGGCTACACGGCCTGCACCCGCGGCTCATCGACCTCAGCCTCGAACGGTTGGAACGCCTGCTGGCGCAATTGGGCCATCCTGAGCGCCGGCTGCCGCCGGTGATCCACGTCGCGGGCACCAACGGCAAGGGCAGCACCTGCGCTTTCCTGCGCGCGATGGCGGAAGCGTCCGGGCTGCGGGTCCACGCCTACACCTCGCCTCATCTGGTGCGGTTCAACGAGCGGTTCCGCATCGCCGGCCATCTGGTGTCTGACGCCGCCCTGGCGGATGCGCTGGAACATATCGAACAGGTCAACGACGGCGCCCCTATCACGGTGTTTGAGGTGATCACCGCCGTCGCGTTCCACCTGTTCGCGCAGGCGCCGGCGGAGCTTTGCATCCTGGAGGTCGGGCTGGGCGGCCGCGGCGACGCGACCAACGTGATCCGCGCCCCGGCGGCCTGCGCCGTCACCTCCATTTCGATGGACCACCAGGAGTTGCTCGGCGATACCTTGGCGGCGATCGCGGCGGAGAAGGCCGGCATCGCGAAGCGCGGCGTGCCCTTGGTGACGGGGGCGCAGCCGGCCGAAGCCTTGGCGGCGCTGTCGGACGCTGCCGGACGGGCCGGCGCTCCGCTTTCGGCGCGTGGCCGCGATTGGGAGATTGCCGAGGCCGGCGCCGGGCTGCGGTTCACCGACGCGAAAGGATCGGTCATGCTGCCGCGCCCGTCACTGCCCGGCGCTCACCAGATGGACAATGCCGGCATCGCCGTGGCGGCGCTGCGGGCGGCGATGCCGGTGCCCGAGACCGCCTGGGCCGGGCTGGCGCGGGCCGAGTGGCCGGCACGGCTGCAGCGGCTCGGCGGGCGGCTGGCCCGGCTGGTGCCGCCCGATTGGGAGGTGTGGCTGGACGGCGGGCATAATCCTGGCGCCGGCGCGGCCCTGGCCCGCCACGCGGCGGGCTGGGCGGACTGCCCGCTCCATCTGATCGTCGGCATGAAGCAGGCGAAGGATGCCGCCGAGTTCCTGCGGCCCTTGCTGCCGCACGCGGCCCAGGTCTTCGCAGTGCAGGAACCCGGGCAGCACCTGGCGCTGCCGGTCGAGGCGATCATTGCGGCGTCCGGAGGCGTCGCAATGTCCGGCCCCACGGTCGCCCAGGCACTCAGGAAACTACCGGCCTCTTCGACCGCCCGCGTGCTGATTTGCGGCAGCTTGTACTTGGCTGGTGAGATTTTGAAGTCGGATGATGAGGAATAAGGTGCAATGGGGTCTTGGCGTCCGGCAGAACGTCCCAACACTGAGGGTCAAGGCGGTTAGTCCGCGTCCTCCGACATCGTGGAGCTGGTCATGGACGGTCCCGAAGCGCCGGCGCCGGGAAAATTACGTGTCACGATTGCAGACGCCAAGACCACGCCCAACGATGTCGGCCGCTCCACCGCGCTTATGCTCGCCCATGGCTCCATGGAACTGCGCTGGTTTGCGCCGAAGCGGGAAGACCCGCAGACTCCGCATGACCGGGATGAGCTTTACATCATCGTGTCGGGCACTGGGGTGTTCATGCGCGCCGTGGAGAGCCTTCCCTTCGACGACACTACGCTGCCGGTGCAAGGCGAGGAGCGCGTGCGGTTCGGTCCAGGCGACGCGCTGTTCGTGGCAGCCGGCACTGTGCACCGCTTCGAGGAGTTCTCAGACGACTTCGCGACTTGGGTCGTCTTTTATGGTCCGGAGGGCGGCGAGCGCCATTGATGCTTGGAGGCTGAGAGGCAATGGGGATTACCAGCCTGATGCCGCAGGACCGCCTACGGTGGACCGAACTTTGGCGCGCCTGCCTCCCGTTCTACGAAACGTCCCTGCCGGACGATGTCTTCGAGCATACCTGGCGTCGCATGCTGGACGGCACGACACTTTATGGATTAGCCGCGCGACCACAACGCGGCGGCCCGGCAGTTCTATGACCGCATCGCCAGGCACTCGGGCTTCATCCGCTACAAGTACTCGCTGTCCTGACGCCTGCGGCCCAACCTCCGCGTTCTAGGCGAGTTGGCTGGCGACCCACTGCTTCAGCTCGCTTTTCGGCGCGGCGCCGACCTTGGTCGCGGCGGGCTTGCCATCCTTGAACAGGATCATCGTCGGGATGCCCCGGACGCCATAGGCATTGGGCGACATCGGGTTGTCGTCGATGTTCACCTTGGCCACGGTCACGCGGCCCTTGTACTCCTTCGCGATCTCCTCCAGCGCCGGGGCGATCATCTTGCAGGGGCCGCACCACTCGGCCCAGAAATCGACCAGCACCGGCCCCTTGGACTCTAGGACCTGCGCCTTGAAGGTGTCGTCGCCGACCGCGACCGTGTTCTCGCTCATGGATGCCTCCTGTTTCGTGTAAGGAAGTTGGGGCGCGGCGGTATCTCGATCAAGCGCTGGCCGATCAAGTGCCGGGCTGGTGCGCGTCCAGCAGCGGTCCGGGGATGGCGGCGACGGCGGCCTGGTCCGTCCAGACCAGGGCGCAGTGGATGGGGCGGTCCGGATAGATGCCGCGCAGCACGGCGCGGTAGGCGGCCAACTGGCGCAGGTAGCGCACGGGGGTGTCGGCCACGTCCGCGGGCGGCGCACGGTTGGTCTTGAAGTCCACCAACCTGATCTCGTCCGGCAGCACAGCCATGCGGTCCACCACGCCGGTCACGACCACGCCGCCGACAGTGCCGGTCAACGGCTGCTCCGCCCGGCTGCCGGGGCCGAACAGCGGCGCCAGGTCCGGATGGGCGAGGACGGCCAGCGCCTGCTCCGCCAACGCCTCCGCCTCGTCGGGCGAAAGGCCGAACCCGGCCAGGCGGAGGTGCGCCCGCGCCGCGCCGGGC
>CAXUJE010000128.1:0-13129 GCA_964251035.1 uncultured Acetobacteraceae bacterium | reverse complement strand
CAGTGACGGTGAGCCATGCCCGGATCAGCCCAGCAGGAATGGGCAAAGTCGAGGTCGCTTACTTATTCCCGCCGCAACACTCGGTCGGTCACGAAGCTGCTGAAACCGCCCGCCACGAAGTCGCGTTTCAGCGCGGCCTCGTCGTACTCCGTCCGGACCCAATCCATGAACGGTAGGCGGCCCTCGGCATCCGCGGCGTAGCGCAGGAAAAACGCGTCGAGTACGCCGGTGCGTGCCCGGCGCCAATGGCCGAAGCGCCAGGACAACTGCTTCAGCGCCTCCGCCGCCGTGCCGCCCTCGAACATGATGGCGAGGCCGGAGGCCAGGCCAGCCCGGTCAGCGCCAGACTTGCAATGCATCAGCGCCGGGGTTTGCAGCGTCCGGTAGATGTCGGCGAAGCGCAGGATGCGGTCCCGGTGCGGGGCGCCGCGGCTTTCAAATGCCATATCGACGTGCACCAGGCCGAGCCGGGCCGCGGCGGAGCGTGACAAGGCATCCGACCCGCATTTCCGTTGGCCGCGCAGGTTGACCACGGTGCGCAGGCCGAGCCGCCGGGCGGTCGTCGCCAAGTGGCCCGGCGTCGGGTGGTTGGAGCGGTAGAGCCGCCCGGGAATCACCTCGGCGAAATTGGTCCACACCGTGCGGAACACGGCGTGATCCACCAAAAGGCTGTCACGCCATGCGTCCGTGCGGCCAAGCCTCGTGTCCAATGACCCATTGAATGCCAATTCGGAGAACCCGCGGAGAAGCGGTCAGCCTTTCCGGTCAACCAGAAGCTGCTTGATCTCCCCAATCGCCTTGGCGGGGTTGAGGCCCTTGGGGCAGGTCTTGGTGCAGTTCATGATCGTGTGGCACCGGTACAGCTTATAGGGGTCCTCCAGCGCGTCCAGCCGGTCGCCGGTGTACTCGTCCCGGCTGTCGGCAATCCAGCGGTAGGCCTGGAGCAGCACGGCGGGGCCGAGATAGCGGTCGCCGTTCCACCAGTAGCTGGGGCAGGAGGTGGTGCAGCAGAAGCACAGGATGCACTCCCACATGCCGTCAAGCTTGGCGCGCTCCTCCTTGCTCTGCAGCCGCTCGGCATCCGGCGGCGGGGGCGTGTCGGACTTCAGCCACGGCTCGATGCTGCGAAGCTGGGCGTAGGCCTGGGACAGGTCGGGCACCAGGTCCTTCACCACCGCCATGTGCGGCAGCGGGTAGATGCGCACGGCACCGTCCACCTCGTCATGCGCCTTGAGGCAGGCCAGGGTGTTGCCGCCGTCGATGTTCATCGAGCAGCTTCCGCAGATCCCCTCCCGGCAAGACCGGCGGAACGTGAGGGTCGGATCGACCTCGTTCTTGATGTAGATCAGCGCGTCCAGCACCATCGGCCCCACCTTGTCGAGGTCGAGCTCATAGGTGTCGATGTGCGGATTGGCGCCGTCGTCCGGGTTCCAGCGATAGACCTTGAACTCCTTGGTCCGGGTCGCGCCGGGCGCAGCCTTGTAGGTCTGCCCTTGCCCGATCTTGCTGTTCTTGGGCAGCGTGAAGGTGGCCATCGTTTCGCTTCTTTCGTCTAGTAGACGCGCTTCTTCGGGGGGAACACGGAGACCTCGTTGGTCAGCGTCTGCATCTTCACCTCGCGGTAGCCCAGGTCCACGCGGCCCTGGGGATCGCACCACGCAAGCGTATGCTTCATCCACTCGTTGTCGTCGCGGTCGGGGAAGTCGTCATGGGCATGGGCGCCGCGGCTCTCGTGCCGGTTCTCGGCGCTGACCATGGTGGTCATGGCGTTGCCCATGAGGTTGTCGAACTCCAGCGCCTCGACCAGGTCGCTGTTCCAGATCAGTGAGCGGTCGCTCACCTGCATGTCGGCCATGCCGGACCACAGGCCCTGCATCTTCGACACGCCCTCCTTCAGGCTCTCGCTGTTGCGATAGACCGCCGCATGCGACTGCATGACCTTCTGCAGCTCGAACCGCATGGCGGCGACCTTGGTGTCGCCGCTGGCGTTGCGGGTGCGGTCGAACCGATCCAGCGTCGCTTCCCCGGCGCGCGGCGGCAACGGCGCCTGGCTGGAGCCGGGCTTGATGATCTCGGCGGCCCGGTGCGCGGCGGCGCGGCCGAACACCACGAGGTCCAGCAGCGAGTTGGTGCCGAGCCGGTTCGCGCCGTGCACCGACACACAGGCGGCCTCGCCCACCGCCATCAGGCCGGGCACCACGGCGTCCGGGTCCTTCGCGGTTGGGCGCAGCACCTCCGTGCGGTAGTTCGTCGGAACGCCGCCCATGTTGTAGTGCACGGTCGGCAGCACCGGGATCGGCTCCTTGGTCACATCGACGCCCGCGAACACCTTGGCGGTCTCGCTGATCCCCGGCAGGCGCTCGTGCAGCAACTCGGCGCCCAGGTGCTCAAGGTGCAGGTGGATATGATCCTTGTTCGCGCCCACGCCGCGCCCGGCGTTGATCTCCAGCGTCATGGACCGCGACACCACGTCCCGGCTGGCCAGGTCCTTGGCGGTCGGGGCATAGCGTTCCATGAACCGCTCGCCCTCGGAGTTGGTGAGATAGCCCCCCTCCCCGCGCGACCCCTCGGTGATCAGGCAGCCGGAGCCGTAGATGCCGGTGGGGTGGAACTGCACGAACTCCATGTCCTGCATGGGGATGCCGGCGCGGATCGCCATGCCGTTGCCGTCGCCGGTGCAGGTGTGCGCGCTGGTGCAACTGAAATAGGCGCGGCCATAGCCGCCCGTCGCGAGCACGGTATTCTGCGCACGGAAGCGGTGCATGGAGCCGTCCTCCAGGCACCAGGCCATCACCCCGCGGCAGGCGCCCTCCTCGTCCATGATCAGGTCGAGCGCGATGTACTCGACGAAGAACTCGACCTCATGCTTGAGGCTCTGCTGATACAGCGTGTGCAGGATCGCGTGGCCGGTGCGGTCGGCGGCGGCGCAGGCGCGCATCGCCGGGGTCTTGCCGTAATCCTTCATGTGCCCGCCGAACGGGCGCTGGTAGATGCGTCCGTCCTCCGTCCGGCTGAACGGCACACCGTAGTGCTCCAACTCATAAACGGCTGGGATCGCCTCGCGGCACATGTACTCGATGGCGTCCTGGTCGCCCAGCCAGTCCGACCCCTTCACGGTGTCGTACATGTGCCAGCGCCAGTCGTCCTCCCCCATGTTGCCCAGCGCCGCGCCGATGCCGCCCTGGGCCGCGACGGTGTGGCTGCGGGTCGGGAACACCTTGGTCAGGCACGCGGTCCGCAACCCGGCGGCACCCATCCCGAGCGTCGCGCGCAGCCCGGCGCCGCCTGCGCCCACCACCACGACGTCATAGGTGTGGTCGATGACATTGTAGGCCCGTGCCGACGGCATGGTGATCGCGTTCATGTGGCTCGCCTCAGTAGAGATATCCGTCGATATGGCGTCGAACCCGGATTCGGCCAGACGCCGCCTAGGTCAGCGCCAGCTTCAACACCGCAACGCTGGCCAGCAGCCCGAGCACGAGCGAAACCGCCTTGGCGCCCAGGATCATCAAGGTCATCTGCCACTTGTTGGAAACGTAGTCCTCGCAGATGACCTGCAGGCCCAGGTGCATGTGCTGGAACGTTATGGCGATCAGCACCAGGAGCAGGGTCGCGTTGATGGGGTTGCTGACCCACGCCGCGACAATGGGCTGCGGCGCGCCGACCAAGTGCAGCATCGCATAGATGAACCACAGCGTGAGCGGCACCAGCGCAATGCTGGTGATCCGCTCCGCGCGCCAATGCCCGACCCCCGAGTGCCCGGCGCCGACGCCGCGCGCCCGGCCGAGCTGACTGCGGCGCACGTCGATGGAAATGCTTTCCCGCATAAGCTCAGCCCCTCACAGCAGCCAAAGGCCGATGGCCCAGACCAGCACGCTGCTGACCGCGGTCGCGGCCACCACGGCCCAGCCGCTCGCGTAGGTCTGCGGCAGGTCGAACCCGAAGCCGGCGTCCCAGGCCAAATGCCGGATGCCGTTGAAGAAGTGGAAGAACAGCGACACGGTCCAGCCGAACAGCACGAACAGCCCGACCGGCGAGGCGATGAAGCCCTGCACTGTGGCGAACGCGCCCGGCCCGCTGGCGGCGGCGACCAGCCACCAGACCAGCAGCAGGGTGCCCACGGACACGGCGATCCCGGTCACGCGGTTCATGATCGACAGGATCGAGGTCATCTGCGGCGCGTAGATCTGCAAGTGCGGCGAAAGCGGGCGGCGCACCGTCTTGCCGTCGCTGGTGTACGCCACCATCAGCGCGTCCCGGACATCCTTCATAGTGCGGCCATGGGGTGGTCAGCTCCAAGCGATGAGTGTCGGCATGTTCCTATGGCTTGAGGTGGGCAGGGTCAACGGACCGTCAACCGAGAGCAGCTTTCGCCATAGCTAAAGCAGGCTTTCGTAGCTTGCGCCACGAATGCCTGCTTAGGAGTCGTTGAAGACGCATCATTTTGCCTGCTGCGCGTGGGCACGCTCCGCAGAATGATGCTTAGGCTTCGGCCGAGGGGCGGGCGGGGCCGAACACCACCACGCGCGGGAGATCTTCGTCCAGTGCGTCTGGATCGAGGCTGACCCGATCCACAGCGCTCCCCGGGCGGAAGCGCAGGTAGTTGAACGGGTCTGTATCGGCTTCGTCGGGCAGAAGCACGGCGCAGCCCAGGCGGTCGGCCAAGGCTTGCATCACGGCCCCGTCGTCCGTCCGCTGCACCGCCGCAGGATCACGAAACAGGAACAGCGTCGCCAACAGCCGTGCCCCGCCGCATGCGGGCCGGGTCTCGGCCACGACCTCGTATCCCTTCACCCATGCGGGCCACACGTCGGGCGTGTCTGCCACGGCTGCGACCTGCGCCGCGCCCACGTCCAAGGCGCCTGCAAGGCCACGGGCCAGGCCTACGATGCCCACCTCTGCTTCAACGAACACGGTACGCCAGATCGTCATTGGCTCCTCGCTGCGCGCTGCGCTTCAACATGGCTTAGACTTCTGCATAGTCTATGAACTCCCATCTGCCTACTGTACTGAGCTTAGCAACCAGCTCTTGCCAGTCATTCTCCTCAAGGGAACGACAAAAATCTTGCATTGTACTTAGAAGAATCTGGTAATCGTACTTATTCATTACAATTTTATGATCTCCGACTAGATTGAACGATTTAGCGTGCTCGGCCAGCCAGTCGGGAGAACAAACAATCGTGTCGAACGCTTCTTCACCAGGCATACCTTCAGGTCCGATCATTAGTTGAACCAGGATGCCAAACGATCCCTGAGGCTGGTAGGATGCCAGATCGTCAACGTCTGGGCTGTGCATCCGCTTGAGTTCGGCTCTCATGTTGCTGCTCCGTAAAAGCACCAAGTCTTACTTGACAATGTTCAAGTGCCCGTTCGACTGCCATTGTCCCTGAGAAACGAGTCGTTGCTCAAAGTTAGCTTGCATTTTGCCCAGATTAGGCTTGAACGATGGGGGCCGATACTGGCGCAACCCGTCTTGGCTGATCAACGTGCGCCCATCGCTCGCGAGGATGGGATTGCTTCCAACCCACGCTCGACCAAGCCGGTCCGCTGCGGCCTCCGTGGCCTGTCCGATACCGAAATTGCCTTTGCCCTGAGCGACAGACCTAAGAATGCCGCTTTCGGAAGCGAGGCTCTCTGTGCTGGGTCCGACCAGGGTGGGCCTGCCCCCGCCGGCCCCGGCAGAAGCGGGGCTGCGGCCGCTACCCAAAAGTGGGATGGGGAGGTGGGGAATGTTCGAGGAGGTATCGGGCCCATGAAGGCCCGGGACGATCTCGGGCACATGCACTCCATGGTGGGTGTGCTCGTGCCCAGGCGGCTTCTCACCCTCAATGTCCCCGGGGTCTTCGCCTGTTTTTGAAACGAGCCGAACGTCGTTAGGATCGAACCCGTCCGGGCTGTCTCCTCGCTTATGCCTGCCGCCACCGGCGCCAGGAACGGGCGGGCCGGCATCCGGGCCGTGCCCAGTTCCTGGGGCACGGCCGCCGGGCCGCTGCTGCCGACAACGGCTTGCAACCCGTCCGCCCGCGCGCCCATGCTGTCCCGCAACGCGCCGCTTTGCAGCCAAGGCTCGTCGTGCCCGGCCGCGCCCGGCTGCTCTGACAACCCCTCCTGCACCCTGGTCGCCATGCGTTGCGCCTGCTCGGCCAGCGTCCATAGCTATTACCTCCTCGGGTCGCAAGCGTTCCAAACGCTCCCGGAGCTCGTTCAATCCTGAAATCTTTAAGCCCCTTTGCCGCTCGCCTGTTCATCAACCGACGTTCTCTATTTGTTCGGAACGCCATGCAAGCGGGAAGGGAATGTTTCTTGGGGTCAGCCCTTCAGAGGGCCAGCGTGGCTCATGGCGACGACTTGCGCCAAGTCCTCGCACGGAGCCTGCTGCGGCCCGATGTGAGGGCTGCCTTTGGATTGGTCGCGGTGTTGGATTGTCCTTCGGTTGTCAGGCCGCCTTCTTGAGCAATCCCTGCGCCACCACGGTCTCGGCGATCTGCACGGCGTTCAGCGCGGCGCCCTTGCGCAGGTTGTCCGACACGCACCAGAACGACAGGCCGTGCTCCACCGTCGGGTCGCGGCGGACGCGGCTCACGAACACCGCATCCTCCCCGGCGCAATCGGCGGGCGTGATGTAGCCGCCGTCGTCGCGGGTATCCATCACCACGACGCCGGGCGCGTCGCGCAGGATGGCGCGGGCGTCGGACGCGGACACAGGCTCGTGGAACTCGACGTTCACGGCCTCGCTGTGGCCGATGAACACCGGCACCCGCACGCAGGTCGCGTGCACGAGGATGTCGGGGTCCAGAATCTTCCGCGTCTCCACCGCCATCTTCCACTCTTCCTTGGTGGAGCCGTCCTCCATGAACTTGTCGATGTGCGGGATGCAGTTGAAGGCGATGGGCTTGGTGAACTCCTGCGCCGTCACCGGGTCGTTCACGTACATGGCGCGGGACTGCGCCCACAGCTCGTCCATGCCGTCCTTGCCGGCGCCGGACACGGATTGGTAGGTCGCGACCACCACGCGCTTGACGCGGAACCGGTCGTGCAACGGCTTCAGCGCCACGACCATCTGGATCGTCGAGCAGTTCGGGTTGGCGACGATGCCGCGGCGGATGCGGCGCAGCGCCCCGGGGTTCACCTCCGGCACCACCAGCGGCACGTCGTGCTCCATGCGGAAGTGGCTGGTGTTGTCGATCACCAGGCACCCGGCCGCGGCGGCGCGCGGCGCGTGCAGGGCGGACACGCTGGCGCCGGGGCTGAACAGCCCGATGTCCCAGCCGGCAAAGTCGAACGTGTCGAGGTTCTTGACCTTCAGCACGGTTTTCTCGCCGAAGCTGACCTCTTGCCCGGCGGACCGGGCGGAGGCGACGGCGGCGACCTCAGTAACCGGAAAGTCCCGCTCGGCCAAAGTCTTCAGGATTTCGCGCCCGACCGCACCCGTGGCGCCGACAACCGCGACCCGATACCCCATCATTCAACCCCTGCTTGTTTGTAACTTAACGAGAATGAAGCGGCAGGATAGCGCAGCGCAAGCGCCGAAGGAACCGGTTATTCCCCAGAAGGGTATGGCTGCAACGGTCCCTGATAGAGGCCAGTGTGCGCCACCCCATCCGCGTCCACGGTCCCGCGGTACATGCCCCGCGTGTTGAACGGCAGCGCCACGCGCCCGGCGCGGTCAACCGCGATGAGGCCGCCGGTGCCGCCGACCGCCTCCAGCGCCGCCATCACCGCCACCGTGGCGCCGTCGAGATCCTCATGCGCCAGCCGCATCCGCGCGGAGACCTCGTGCCCGGCGGCGATGCGGATGAAGCTCTCGCCGTGCCCGGTCGCCGACACGGCGCAGGCCGCGTCCGCCCAGGTGCCGGCTCCCACGAGCGGCGTGTCGCCGACGCGCCCGGGCAGCTTGCCGGTCATGCCGCCGGTGCTGGTGGCCGCGGCGAGGCGTCCGGCGCCGTCCAGCGCCACCGCGCCCACCGTGCCGTGGCGGTCGGCGTCGTCGATGTCGGGGCTGACCTCCGCTTCGGCCGCCAGCATCGCCCGCAGCGCGTCCCGGCGCCGGGCCGTGTCGAAGTATTCAGGCTCTGCGAACGCCACGCCTTGGGCGCGTAGGAAGTCCAGCGCGCCGGGGCCAGCCAGCAGGACGTGCGGCGACCGTTCCATGACCGCGCGGGCCGCCAGCACCGGGTTGCGCGGGCCGCAAAGGCCCGCGACCGCGCCCACGGCCAGCGTCGCGCCGTCCATCACGGCCGCGTCCATCTCGTGCCGGCCGTCACGGGTGAGCACCGCGCCGCGTCCGGCATTGAACAAAGGATCGTCCTCGAGCGCGATGACAGCGGCGGTCACGGCCTCGACCGCCGGCCCGCCCGCGACCAAGACCGCGTGCCCGGCCACCAGGGCGCGGTGCAGCCCGGCGCGGTGGGCGCGTTCGGCGTCCGGGTCCATGCTGCCGGGCGGCATGGTGCCGGCGCCGCCATGGACGGCGAGGATAGGGGTCATGCCGCGGTTTGACACGCACCGCCAGGCCGGCACAAGGTCCGGGGCCAAACTTCGGGGGTTCCCATGGACGCCAGGCGGTCGTCGCACAGTGTGGAGCGCAACCGCGGCCCGATCCTGGCGGCGCTGCGCCCGCTCCTGCCGCCGACCGGCCTGGTGCTGGAGGTCGCGAGCGGCAGCGGCGAGCATGCGGCGCACCTCGCGGCGGCGTTGCCGGGCCTGACGTTCCAGCCGAGCGATCCCAATCCTGAGGCGCGGGCCAGCATCGACGCCTGGTGCGGCGGGCTGCCCAACGTGCGCCCGGCGCTCGACCTGGACGCGGCTGCGCCGGACTGGCCGGCCATACAAGCCGACGCCGTGCTGTGCGTGAACATGATCCACATCGCGCCCTGGGCGGCGGCGCAGGGCTTGGTCGCGGGCGCCGGCCGCGTGCTGCGTTTGGACGGGGTGCTGGCGCTCTACGGCCCGTTCCTGCAGGATGGCGTGCCGACTGCCCCGAGCAACGCGGCCTTCGACGAGGGCCTTCGTGCGCGCGACCCGGCCTGGGGCCTGCGCCGGCTGGAGGACGTTGCGGCCTTGGCGACGGCGGCCGGGTTCGGGCTGCCGGGCGTCACCGCCATGCCCGCCAACAACCTGCTGGTGGCGTTCACGGCATTTGGGACATGAGCGTACGGCCTCATCAGCCCAGCTCATGCAGCCTGGAACAACGGAGTTCAGCGGTGGCCACGCGCGCGCCGCCAAACCCGTCGGATGCCTGGCTTACGGCTGGCTCGGAGCAGCGGTGATCGCCGAGGTGCCACTCGCAACAGCCTGGCTCACGAAAGGATCGATGGCAGCGAATGGGTTGCCGCCATAGGCCCCGGACGTGACGCTGCTGAAGGACAGCGAAGGGGTTGCTGCCGCCGTAATTGGCCGGATTGACGTTGCTGAACAGATTGTCCGCTGTGACGCCGGGCAGGTTCAGCAGGGAGCCGAACGGGCTCTGGCTGATGAGGGACGCCGCATCCATGCCTGAGCCTGCAGGAGCGGCGGCCGCACCCATGGCGGGGCTGCTGGCCGCAGTGGGAACGACACTGCTTGCTGCCGCGCCTGCACTGGCCGGACTGCCGCCGGATACCGGGGCGGTGCTGCCGCCGAGGAACGACATGCCTCCACCCTGACTGCTTGCTGCAAGCCCGCCCTGGCTGCCGTTGGTTGAGTTGCCAGCAAATGCGCTGAAGTCGTAATTGGAGGTCAAGCTACCCGACATCTTGCAGTCCTTTACACGTTCGAGCTTGTGCAAACCACCGAAAGACGCACGCCGACAGCACTCGTATAGAAGTTTTCACTCACGCACAGCTCGTTCGGATTATGGGAAAAATGATGCGGTTTACAATGTAAATTTATCCGGCAAATTCGCATTTCTATTTTGTATTAAATTATATCTTATCCAATATCGATACTGACAGCCTGATTGACAGTTTGCTGGCCGCGCAAGTTTCAGTCATGGGGCTGGATGCGGCATCCAGGCGCCATGGCAACGGCCACGCCGGTCGGTCGGCCTCTGCAGCACACCGGAGCCAAACTCGACAGACTTACCACCTCGATGCACGACGCTAGACCCGGCTGAGCACCTCCGGCGCGGTGTGCCGGGCCAGCACGATGCGGGCGCGGGCGTGGTCGAGCTGGCCTTCCCACCGGGCGACGAAGATGGTGGCGACGGCGTTGCCGAACAGGTTGGTGATGGCCCGCGCCTCCGACATGAAGCGGTCGATGGGGAACACCAGCGCGATCGACTCCACCGGGATCTTGCCTGCCAGGGTGCCGAGCGTCGCCGCCAACGTGATGAAGCCGCCGCCCGTGACCGCCGCCGCCCCTTTGGAGGTCAGCAGCAGGATCAGCAGGATGCCGCCCCACTCCTCCAGGCTGAGCGGGATGTTGAGCGCCTGCGAGATGTAGGCGATGGCCATCGTGAAGTAGATGCTGGTCCCATCGAGGTTGAAGGCGTAGCCGAGCGGCACGACCAGGCCCACCAGCGGGCGGGAGCAGCCGAGGGTCTCCAGCTTCTCCATCAACGTCGGCAGCGCCGCCTCCGAGGAGGAGGTGCCGAGGACGATGAAGAATTCCTCCTTCAGGTAGCGCAGCAACTGGAACAGGCTGAGGCGGCAATACGCCATCACGGCGGTCAGCACCACGAACACGAACAGGACGCAGGTGGCGTAGAAGGCGAGCATCAGGAACACGAGGTTGCCGAGCGTGCCGATGCCGTAGCGGCCGATGGCGAACGCCATGGCGCCGAACGCCCCGAGCGGCGCCACCCGCATGATCAGCGACACCATGCCGAAGAACGCCGCGTTGGCCTGGTCCAATCCCTTGACCAGGCCGGACGCGCGCTCCCCCATTTTGGCGAGCGCCACGCCGAACAGCACGGCGAAGAACAGCACCGGCAGGATTTCGCCCTTGGCGAAGGCGTTGAACACCTGGTCCGGGATGATGTTGATCAGGAACTCGGTGGTGCTCGGGCTGGCCTTGGGGTCGATGTAGCGGGCGACCGACCCGGCACCGAGGCTCTTGGGATCGGCGTTCACGCCAGCGCCCGGCGCTGCGAAGTGCCCGACGAGCAGGCCGATCACCATGGCGACCGTCGTCAGCGCCTCGAAGTAGACGATGGCCTTGAGGCCGATGCGCCCGACGCCCGCGGTGTTGGTCAGCTTGGCGATGCCGACGACGACGGTCAGGAAGATGATGGGCGCGATCAGCATCCGGACCAGCCGGACAAAGGCGTCGCCCAACGGCTGCATCTGGATCGCGAGCTGGGGGTAGAAGTGTCCCAGCGCGACGCCGGCCGCCACGGCGACCAGCACCTGGATGTAAAGCGACTTTGAGCCTGTGACGACCATGCGACGTTCCCTTGATCGACCCTGGCGATACCGGAAGCGTGCGGGGTTGGCGACCCTTTTTAACGCCGCTCCATGCGGGTAGGCTGCGCCGTCGCAACGCCAGGACACCAGCCATGCCCGATCACGTCATCCCGCCGCCGCCCCAGGCCGCCGTGCCCGTCGCAGGCGGCGGCAGCTTCCCAGTCCGGCGCATCTACTGCGTCGGCCGCAACTACGCGGAGCACGCACGGGAGATGGGCCACGACCCGGACCGCGAGCCGCCGTTCTTTTTCACCAAACCCGCCGACGCCCTGCTGACGGGCGGCGCGGACATGCCATATCCTCCCATGACCACGGATCTGCACCATGAGATGGAACTCGTCGTGGCGCTGAAGTCCGGCGGCGCGGACATCGGGGAGGCCGAGGCGATGCGCCACGTCTGGGGCTATGCGGCCGGCCTCGACATGACCCGGCGCGACGTGCAGGACGCCGCGAAGAAGGCCCGCCGACCTTGGGATATGGCCAAAGGCTTCGACCACTCGGCGCCCATCGGCGACTTGGTGCCCGCCGAAGGCGCAACGCCGGGCCGCATCGAGTTGCGGGTGAACGGCGCGGTGCGGCAATCCAGCGATGTCGGGAAGCTGATCTGGAGCATCCCCGAGACGATCGCCTACCTGTCGAAACTGGTCCGGCTTGAGGCCGGGGACCTGATCTTCACCGGCACGCCGGAGGGGGTCGCTGCGGTGCAGCGCGGCGACCTCTTGGAAGGCATGGTGGAGGGCGTTGGCGGCGTGCGGGTCCGCATCGCCTAAGGAACGACGGTCGGATCGGGAGATCCGGCCGTTCGGGTCAGCGGGGGTAGTAGCCCGGCGCGTAGTAGCCCGGAGCAGGATATGCGGGCGCCGCATAGACCGGCGCCGGATAGTACACGGGCGGCGGCGCATACACCACCGGCGGCGGCGCGTAATAGCGCGGCGCGCCCGCAATCACAGCGCCCAAGCCGAGGCCCAGCACGGCCCCGCCAATGAACGGGCCGACGCCGAAGCCGCGGTGGCCATAGCCATACCCATAGCCGCCGCGATAACCACCGTAGCCGCCATAACCACCGTGATAACCACCGTAGCCACCGCGGTAAAACTCGGCGTTTGCCGCCGCGGGCGCAAGCGCCATGGTGGCGAGGACGGGAAGCGCCGTAACGATGCGACCGATGCGGGTCATGATGACACCTAGAGTTCGGGACAGGGCTTGATGCCCCAACAATCCATAAATTGGGCGGCCCGCGTGGCAATTTTAGGGCGGGACCGAATAGGTATTACGGCTCAGCCGCCGAGTTTGCCGAGTTGGTCCAGCATCGCGCCCTCCGTCAGGATCTGCGGCAGCACCGAAGGGGCAGCCGGACCCGGCGGATAGAGCACATAGAGCGGCACGCCGTCGCGGGCGTGCCCGCGCAGGAACACGGTAATCTCCGGGTCTCCGCGCGTCCAGTCGCCCTTGAGGTAAGCAACGTGGTGGTCGGCGAAGGCGCGGCGGACCGGGGCTGGGGACAGGGCCACGCGCTCGTTCACCAGGCAGGTCACGCACCAGGCGGCGGTCATGTTCACGAACACTGGGCGGCCCTCCTCGCGAAGGGCGGAAAGTCGCGCGGCGGAAAACCGCTCCGCGCCTTCGGCCACGGCCTGGGCGGGCGCCGCGGGCGCAGCACCAATGCCGGCCAGGATGGCGGCCGCGCCGAGCACCGCAGCCAGCGCCACGCCGAGCAGGGCGAAGAACCCGGACAGGACGTGGAG
>CAXUJE010000127.1:0-13209 GCA_964251035.1 uncultured Acetobacteraceae bacterium | reverse complement strand
GGGCGGCCGCCGCCCGGGCGCCCACGGCCGGCCCGCCCTGGGGGGCAGCGGGCCGCCCCACCCGCGCCCCCCCGCGGGCGGGCGCCTCTGCCGTGCCGCCGGCCTGCCCGGCGGGCCAGGGCAGCAGCGCCGCAATCACCGCGAGGTGCAGCGTCGCTGACGCCGGCAGGACCCAACCCTTCACAGGAAGGACGCCATCACAGGACCAGCACGCCGCTGTGCTTGGCCTTCAGTTCCGGCTCGACGTGGATGGTGATGACCAGGCCTTCGACCTCGGCCTTCAGCGCCGCCTCGATGCGGTCGCAGATCGCGTGCGCCTCCGCCACCCGCATGTCGCCGGGCACCACGAGGTGGAATTCGAGGTAGGTCAGCCGCCCGGCATGCCGGGTGCGCAGGTCGTGCGCCTCGATGGCCCCGTCCGCGTGCTGGCCGACCAAGAGGCGGATGCGCTCCACGATCACCCCCGCTGGCGCGGCGTCCATCAGGCCGCCGACGCTGTCCGTCACCAAACGCACGCCGGACCACAGCACGCTGGCGGCCACCCCCACGGCCAGCGCCGGGTCCAGCCAGTGCAGCCCGGTCTGCACCGCCAGCACCAGCCCGGCCGTGATGCCGACCGATGTCACCACGTCCGTCCACAGGTGCCGCCCATCGGCCGCCAGCGCCGGCGAGCGGTGCCGCCTGCCTGCCCGAACCAGCATGGCGGCCCAGCCCGCGTTGACCGCGGTGGACAGGGCGTTGATCCCCAAGCCCAGCCAAGGCTGCTGCAACGACGCGGGCTGGTTCCAGCTCGCCCACGCATTCTGCAGGATCGACCCGGCGGCGACGATGATCAGCACGCCCTCGATCACCGCGGCGAAGAACTCGACCTTGTCATGCCCGTACGGGTGGTTCGCGTCGGCTGGCCGGGCTGCCAGGCGCAGCGCCCCAAAGGCGACCAGGCTCGCCACCACGTTGACCACGCTCTCCAGCGCGTCGGAGTACAGCGCGGCGCTGCCGGTCAGCCACCACGCCGCCGCCTTCATCGCCAGCACGGCGACGCCGACGAGGATCGTGGTGCCGGCGATGCGCCCCAACTGGTCCAATGCTGCCCCTGCGCCTTTCGCCGCACCGGATTAGCAGGGGAGGGCTACACCGAAAAGTACTTCGCCCGCGGGTTCAGCACGACGATGGCGCTGGTCGACTGCTCCGGGTGGAGTTGCCACTCGTCCGACAGCGACACGCCGATCCGCTCGGCATCCAGCAGGCGCAGCAGCGGCGCCTGGTCCTCAAGCTTCGGACAGGCCGGGTAGCCGAAGGAGTAGCGCGACCCGCGGTAGTGCTGGGACAGCATGCGCTCGATGTCGCGGTCGTCCTCCCCGGCGTAGCCCAGCTCGGCCCGGACGCGCTTGTGGGTGTATTCGGCCATCGCCTCCGCCACCTCGACCGAGAGGCCGTGCAAATAGAGATAATCCTGGTAGCGGTTGTCCTCGAACCACAGCCGCGCCGTGTCGGACGCCTTCTGCCCGACGGTGACCACCTGCAGGCCGATCACGTCGCGCTCCGCGTCGTCCACGTCGCGGAAGAAGTCGGCGATGCACTCGCCATCCTCCTTGGGCTGGCGGGGCAGGGCGAAGCGGCACAGCTCGGTCTGCCCGTCCTGCTCGAACACGATGAGGTCGTTGCCCTGGCCGGCGGCCTGCCAGTAGCCGTAGATCGCCTGCGGACGCAGGATGCTGTCGGCCTCGCAGATCGCCAGCATCCGGCGCATCACCGGGCGCAGCTCCTGCTTGGCCCAGCCCAGGAAGTCCTCCAGCGTCTTGCCCTGCTTGCGGAAGCCCCACTGGAACTGGTAGAGCGACCGCTCGTTCAGGAACGGGATCACCGCCTTGGGCGCCGCCTCGATCATGCGGGCGCCCCAGAACGGCGGCGTCGGTGGCGGCATGTCGGCCGTCAGGCGGCGACGGCGCGCCTGCACCGCGGCGACATCGACCGGGCGGAAGGCCCGCTGGTCGGCCTGGCCCAGCGTGCGCTGCGTGTTGCGCGCCTTGCCGGCCCGCTTCGCCTGCACGGCCGCCAGGTAGTCGTCGAAGCCGTTGCCCGTCACCTTGTCCATCAGGCTCAGCCCGTCAAAGGCGTCCCGGGCATAGGCGACGCGCCCGGAGGCATAGGCCCGCACGCAATCGTCCTCGACGTAGTTGCGGGTCAGCGCGGCGCCGCCCAGCACGACGGGGATCTCCAGCCCCTGCCGCCCCATCTCCTCCAGGTTCTCCCGCATCACGACGGTGCTCTTCACCAGCAGCCCTGACATGCCGATCGCGTGGGCCTGGTGCTCCTTGGCGGCGGCGACCATGTCGGCCAGAGGCACCTTGATGCCGAGGTTCACCACCCGGTAGCCGTTGTTGGTCAGGATGATATCGACCAGGTTCTTGCCAATGTCGTGCACATCCCCCTTCACGGTGGCCAGCACGATGGTGCCCTTCTCCTGCCCGGCGACCCGCTCCATGTGCGGCTCCAGATGGGCGACCGCGGCCTTCATGGTTTCGGCCGATTGCAGCACGAACGGCAACTGCATCTTGCCCGCGCCGAACAGCTCGCCCACCACCTTCATGCCGTCGAGCAGCACGTTGTTGATGATGTCGAGCGGCGGCTGGGTCCGCATCGCCTCATCCAGCTCCTCCGCCAGGCCCTTGCGGTCGCCATCGACGATGCGGTCCTTGAGGCGGCCCTCCACCGTGTCGGCCCGCGCCTTCTTCGCCACGTCCGCCAGCTTGCGGTCGGCGAACAGCTCCAGGAGCCGCTGCAACGGGTCGTAGCCCTCCCGCCGCCGGTCGAACAGCAGATCCCCGACGACCTGCACTTCCTCGGGAGCGATCAGGTGCAACGGCCTGATCTTGCTTACGTGCACGATGGCGCCGGTCATGCCGGCACGCACGGCGTGGTCGAGGAACACCGAGTTCAGCACGGCGCGCGCCGCCGGGTTGAGGCCGAAGCTGATGTTGGACAAGCCCAGGATGATCTGGATGTCGGGGAAGGCGTCCCGGATCAGCTTGATCCCCTCCAGTGTCCACTGCCCGAGCTTGCGGTCATCCTCGTTGCCGGTGGCGACGGTGAAGGTGAGGGGGTCGATCAGCAGGTCCGACTGCGGCAGGCCGTGCTTATCGCAGGCGAACTCGACCAGCCGCCGGGCGATGGCGAGCTTGGCCTCCGGCGTCTTGGCCATGCCGGTCTCGTCGATGGTCAGCGCGATCACCGCCGCGCCGAACTTCTTCGCCAGCAGCAGCCGGTCATGCGCCGCCTGCTCGCCGTCCTCGAAATTGATCGAGTTGATGATCGGCTTGCCGCCATGCAGCCGCAGCGCCGCTTCCAGCACGGGTGTCTCGGTGCTGTCGATCACCAGCGGCGAGTTCACGCTGCTGGTGAACCGGGTGACGACCTCGTTCATCTCGGCCACCTCGTCGCGGCCGACGAAGGCGGTGCAAACGTCCAGGCTGTTGGACCCTTCCGCCACCTGCTCGCGCCCGACCGACACGCAGCCGTCCCAGTCGCCGCGTTCCTGCAATTCCCGCCACTTCTTGGACCCGTTGGCGTTGCAGCGTTCGCCGATGGAGAAGTAGCTGTTCTCTTGGCGCAGCGCCGTCTGGCCATACAGGCTTGCGACGCTCGGCACCCAGACCGGCTTGCGCGCGGCCGGCGCCGGGCGGAAGCCCTCGCCCCGGCGGCGCAGCATGGCGTCCAGCGCCTGGATATGCGGCGTGTCGGTGCCGCAGCAGCCGCCGATCAGGTTCAGCCCGTCCTCCTGGATGAACCGCTCCATCCAGCTCGCCATCTGCTCGGGGTCGAGCGGGTAGCGCGTCCGCCCGTCCACCAGCTCCGGCAGCCCGGCGTTGGGCTGCACCGAAAGCAGGCCGGGCCAGTTGGCGGCGAGCCAGCGCACGTGTTCCGACATCTCCTGCGGCCCCGTTGCGCAGTTCAGCCCGATCAGCGGCACGTCGAGCGCATGCACCACCGTGGCCGCCGCCGCGATGTCCGGGCCGACCAGCAGCGTGCCTGTGGTCTCCACCGTCACCTGCACGAAGATCGGGGTGTCCGTGCCGGCCTCCGCCCGGGCGATCTTGGCGCCGTTCACCGCCGCCTTGATCTGCAGCGTGTCCTGGCAGGTCTCGACCAGGATCGCATCGACCCCGCCGTCGATCAGGCCGCGCGACTGCTCGGCGAGTGCCGCCTCCAGTGGGTCGTAGGCGATGTTGCCGAGCGACGGCAGCTTGGTGCCCGGCCCGACGCTGCCGACCACCCAGCGGTGCCGCCCGTCCGAGAAGCCCTCCGCCGCTTCCCGCGCCAGCTCCGCCGCGGTCTTGTTGATCTCGCGCGCCCGCTCGCCCAGTCCGAACTCGGCCAGCGTGATGGGCGAGCCGCCGAAGGTGTTGGTCTCCACCATGTCAGCGCCGGCCTCGAAGTAGCCGCGGTGGATGTCGCGCACCAGGTCCGGGCGGGACAGGTTCAGCACCTCCGTGCAGTTCTCCTGGTTCCAGTAGTCGCGCTCGACATCGAGCGGCAGCGCCTGCACGCGGCTGCCCATGCCGCCGTCGCAAAGCAGCACCCGGTCACGCAGCGCGTCGAGCAAATGGGGTCGGGTCATCAGGCGTCCTCGGAAACAGGTTGGTGGGCGTGTTCGGCCAGGTGTGCGTCCGTCCTGGGCGCCGGCATCACGCCGGACCAGAGCCGCACTTCCAGCGGACCCGGCACAGACAGCGGGACGGCCGGCAGCAGGCCCATCCGGTCGAACGCCACCTGCATGGCCACATCGGTGAAGCCGGGCCAGCGGTGCGCCAGGCGATCTGTCAGATCGTTGCGGCTATGCTCGGCCAGGTCCACCACGACCAGCCGGCCGCCCGGCGCCAGCACGCGGGCGGCCTCGGCCAGGGCGGCGTCCGGGTCCTCGGCGTAGTGCAGCACCATCTGCAGCAGCACGACATCGTAGCTGCCGGACAGCGGGAGGCGGTACATGTCCGCCTGGCGGACGGCGCAATGCGCCAGCGCGGCCTTGGCCAGGCGCGCCCGCGCCAACGCCAGCATCGCCCGGCTGGCGTCCACCCCAAGCCCGGCGGAAATCCGCGGCGCCAACAGCTCCAGCATCCGCCCGGTCCCGGTGCCGATGTCCAGCATCCGGCCGAGCCGCGGGCCGGGCAACAGCCGCAGCACCGCCGCCTCCACGTCGGCAGCCGGCAGGTCCAAGGCCCGCATCTCGTCCCAATCCGCACCCTGCCGCCGGAAGCTCTCGGAGGCGATGCGCGCCCGCTCCGCCAGCACGCGGGCGGCGCCCCGGCGGTCGGCGGCCAGCACCGGGTCATCCTCCGGCAAGCGGGACAGCAAATCATGGATCAGCCCGGCGTCTTGCGGCAGCCCGAACCAGACATTGGCCCCCTCTCGCACCCGCACCAGCAGCCCGGCGTCGCAGAGCAGCTTCAAGTGGCGGGACAGGCGAGGCTGGCTCTGGCCGAGGATTTCGGTGAAGTCCATCACGCAGAACGCGCCGCGCGCCGCCAAGGCAAGCAGCCGTAGCCGGGTCGGCTCGGCAGCAGCACGCAATGCGGTCAGAAGGGCATCCATCGCTTGACCTTAATATAAAGACATCCTTATGTCCACGTTATGGCGCTGATGCTCGATGCCCGCGTTCCCGTCGTGTTCGGCAACAGCCGGGATGCCCAAGAAAGCGATGCCGTGCTGACTGGCGTGTTGGACGGCGCGCTTGCGCATGACGCTGGCTGCGCTTGCTGCATGGCGCGCACCCCGGCCGCGCAGGCGCTGAGCCGCTTGTTCATGCAGCGGGCGCGGGGGGAGGTAGCCTTCTTCCGCCGGGTCCTGGTTGACGGGCACGACGCAGAGGCGGCGGTCAGGGCAGCCTTGGCCTCAGACCCGGTGGCAGCGGCGCGGTTCCGCCTGGCTTAGGCGGGGATGTCCGTATCGCCGCGGCCGAGCGCGCGCTGCATGTAGACGGTATCGACCCAACGCCCGAACTTGAAGCCCGACGCCCGCAGCAGCCCGGCGCGCTGAAAGCCCAGCGAGGCGTGTACCCCGATCGAGCCGACGTTTTCCGAGTCGCCGATCACCGCGATCATCTGGCGAAAGCCTGCGGCCTCCGCGTCAGCGAGCAGTTGCTGCACCAAAGCTTTGCCGACTCCCTGGCCGCGCACGTCCTCGCGCACGTAGATGCTGTCCTCGGCGGTGTAGCGGTAGGCTGACCGCTCCCGTATCTGATTGAAGTAAGCGTAGCCGAGCACGCCTGTCGCCTCGGTCGCGACCAGGAATGACCAGCCATGGCCAACGATGTTCTGATAGCGGCCCTGCATCTCCTCGACGGACGGCGGCACCTCCTCGAACGTGCCGGCGCCATGCAGCACGTGATGGGCATAGATGGCCTGGATCTCGGGGATGTCGGCGGAGGTGGCGGGGCGGATGTCCATTGTTCCGTCTTAGCGGGCTATCGCACCGCGAGCCAGGCGCGCTTTAACAAAGTTTAAACCCGGAAAAACTTATTTTGACGGCGCAAAGGAGATTTCGCCGCATCATTTCTTCCCAAATCCGTGTGGCCGTGTGCTATGCGGTCGGCGTCTGGCAGGCGGTCCGCCGCATGCAGGCGCGTGTGAGACAAGGAATATTTTGTGGATCAACTCGCCTCGACCGCTCCCAACAACGATGCGTCCTCGCTGATCAACACCGGAACGATCAGTGGCGGCCAGCCCGGCGCCGGCGCGCAGACCCGCCTGATGGCGGTGATCGCCGTCGCGCGCCATCACGGGCTTGACCTGCACCTTGAGGACTTCCGACCCGCCCTGAACGAAACGACGCCGTCGCCGGCCTCGCTCGCCGCCTGGGCGCGCGACCAGGGGCTGTCGGCCAAGGCCGAGCGCGTGCGCTGGAAGCAGCTCTTCAAGCTGCAGGGCAGCGAGCGCCCGGCCTCGCCCGTGGTTCTGCTGCTCAAGGATGGCGGTGCCGGACTGTTGGTCGGCAGCGACGCCAGCCGCAACGTGATTTGGATCAGGGACCCCGCGGCCTCGTCAAGCGATCCCGCGATCCCCGTGGACGAGCTGCGGCTGTCCCAGGCCTGGAACGGCGAGGTGCTGCTGATCCGCCGGTTGCGCGGCGAGTCGGAGGGGGAGCAGCGCTTCTCGCTCAGCTGGCTCATGGGCCTGGTCGCGAAGGAAAAGCGTTCGCTGCGCGACATCAGCGTCGGCTCCATCACGCTGAGCGCGCTGACCATCATCCCGCCGCTGCTGGTGATGACGGTCGTGGACCGCGTGGTGACGCACCACAGCCTGTCCACGCTGGTGCTGCTCAGCTCCATCCTGCTCATCACGACGATGTATGAGACGCTGCTTGGCTATGCCCGGCGCGAGCTGGTGCAGGTCGTCTCGACCCGGGTTGACGCCCGCCTGCACCTGCACGTGTTCAACCGGCTGCTCGGCTTGCCGCTCGACTACTTCGAGAAGAACCCGGCTGGGCAGATCAACTACCGCCTGATGCAGGTCTGGAAGATCCGCGAGTTCCTGACCGGCAAGCTGATGGGCACCTTTCTCGACATGTTCACCCTGGTGTTCCTGGTGCCGCTGCTGTTCTGGATGGAGCCGACTCTGGCGTGGATCGTCCTGGTCTGCGCCGTGCTCATCGCACTTGTGATCATGGCGTTCCTGCCCGCGCTGCGGAAGGTGATCGGCAAGCTGACCGCGGCCGAGTCGGAAAAGGCCAGCACCATGGTGGAGACGGTGCACGGCATTCGCACCGTGAAGTCGCTGGCGCTTGAGCCGCAGCGCCGGTCCGAGTGGGACGAGCGCACCGCCAAGGCTGGCAAGCTCAAGCTGCAGGCTGGCCGCCTTGCCAACTGGCCGCAGACGATCATCAACCCGATCGAGTCGTTCATCCAGCGCGGCGTTATCATGATCGGCGCCTATATCGCCATGCAGGACACGACAGGCATCGCCGTGGGCGGCCTGGTGGCGTTCATGATGCTGGGCAGCCGGGTGACCCAGCCGCTCGTCGGGCTGGCGCGCCTGATCGAGGATTTCGAGGACGTGCGCGCCTCGATCGGCCAGGTCGCGACGGTGCTGAACAACCCCAGCGAGACCGCGGCGATGCAGGGCGGCCTGCGCCCGAAGTTCAAGGGCGACGTGACGTTCGAGGGCCTGACCTTCACCTATCCCGGCTCGAAGCTTCCGGCGCTCGACAAGGTCGGTTTCGAGATCCCGGCCGGCACCATGCTGGGCGTCGTCGGGCGCAGTGGATCGGGCAAGAGCACGATCACCCGTTTGCTGCAGGGCATAAACCGCGAGTACAGCGGCTTCCTCAAGATCGACGGCGTCGAGCTGCGGGAGATCAACCTCACGCACCTGCGCCGGAGCTTCGGCGTCGTGCTGCAGGACAACTTCCTGTTCCGCGGCACGGTGCGGGACAACATCACCGCCGGGCGCCCAGGGCTGACGTTGGAAGACGTGATCAAGGCGTCGCGGCTGGCGGGCGCGGAGGAGTTCATTGAGCGGCTGCCGCAGGGCTATGACACCTGGATCGAGGAAGGCTCAGCCAACCTGTCCGGCGGGCAGCGGCAGCGCCTGGCCATCGCCCGCGCGGTGATTGCCGACCCGCGGCTGATGATCCTGGACGAAGCCACCAGCGCCCTCGATCCTGAGAGCGAGGCGCTGGTCAACGCCAACCTGACCCGCCTCGGCAAGGGACGCACGATGGTCATCGTCTCCCACCGCCTGTCGTCCTTGGTCGATTGCAACCTGATCCTGGTGATGGACAAGGGCACCGTGGTCGACCTGGCGCCGCACCGCGTCCTGCTGGAGCGTTGCGCGATCTACAAGATGCTGTGGTCGCAGCAGAACCGGCACCTCGATGGAGCCATGGGCCGCCCGCCGCCGCTCGTGCCCGTGCTCGCGCAAGGCGATTAAGCGGCACCGGATTTGTCTTGCGGGCTGGAGGCTTCCATAGGGACCGTCCGGCCCGCACCCGGCGAAAAGAACAGAGACGGCCTGCTCGGCCGTTAGACGGAGAATCCAATGGCTCAACTGACCCTGCGCAGTTCGGACAAGGCGAACGCCATCGCCCTGCCGGGGCTGCTGGAGTTCCACTCGCCCACGGCTGCGCTCACGGTGGCTCCGGCCTTGCACGGCGCACGCGGCACCATTTGGGTGGTTTGCTCTTTGGCGGCGGCCTGCATCGGCGCGGCGGCCCTGATCCCAATCGACAAAGTCGTGACTACGCAGGGCAAGGTCGTAGCCCAATCGGCAACCAGTGTCGTGCAGCCCTTGGAGACGGCGATCGTCCGTTCGATCGATGTCCGGGAGGGGCAGGTCGTGCACAAGGGCGACGTGCTCGCCCGTCTTGATCCTACTTTCGCCACCGCCGACGCCAGCGCGCTGGAGTCGCAGGTCGCCAGCCTGACGGCTGAGGTCGAGCGTCTGCAGGCTGAGGCGACCGGCAGGACCTACACGCCGAAGGACGCCAGTCCGGTTGCCGTGCTGCAGGGGGCCATCTTCCTCCAGCATCAGGCCGAGCGCAACTTCAAGAACGAGAACTACGCCCAGAAGATCAACAGCTTGCAGAGCCAGATCCAGCGGGCGATTTCCGACAAAGAGGCTTATTCCGAACGGCTGAAGGTCGCCGAGGAGTTGGAGCACAAGCGCATCGAGCTGGAGCGCCTGCAGGTCGGCAGCCAGATCAACCGCCTGGCGGCGACGGACAGCCGGCTGGAGGTCAAGCGCGGCCTGGGCAACGCGACGAACCAGGTGGAACAGGCGGCGCGCGACCTGCAGGCCATGCAGGCCGAGCGCGACGGCTACAACCAGCAATGGCGCGGCCAGGTCAGCCAGGACTTGACCGAGCAGAGCCGCAAGCTGAGCGACGCGCAGGAGAACCTGAACAAGGCGGACCTGCGCCGTCAGTTGGTGGAGCTGCGGGCGGAGCAGGACTCGATCGTGCTCAACATTGCCAAGGTGTCGCCCGGCTCGGTGCTGCAATCGGGCGAGCAGTTCCTGACCCTGGTGCCGGTCGACGCGCCGCTTGAGGTCGAGGCCAACATATCCGGCATGGACGCCGGCTTCGTGCATCCGGGCAACACGGTGACGGTGAAATTCGACACCTTCCCATTCACCCAGTATGGCGCGGCGGAGGGCAAGGTCCGCGTGGTCAGCCCTGACAGCTTCACGAGCAATCCCGACGACAAGCAGCGCGGCGTGCAGCAGGCGTCGCCTGGGACCGGCCCAGCCTTCTTCCGCAGTCGTATCTCGCTCGACGAGATCAAACTGCATGGGACGCCGCCGGGGTTCCGTGTGACGCCCGGCCTGCCGATCACGGCGGACATCAAGGTCGGCGAGCGCACGGTCGTCGGCTACCTGCTCAGCCGTGTGCTCCCTGTGACCATGGAAGGAATGCGCGAGCCGTGACGCGACGTCTCGGGGCACCCTAGCCATGGCCGGCCTGTTTGATCGTGTCCGGTCGGTCGTTTCATCCACAGCCCGGCTGCAGCTTGCCTACCGGCAGATGGATGGCGATGAACGGCACCTCGGTTTTCCGGTGGTTGCCAAGGCTGCCCAGCGGGGGGATGTGGAGGCGCAATACCGCGTCGGGCGCGCCTACCTAGATGGTAACGGCGTGCCGCCCAGCCGCTCTATGGCGGCGCACTGGCTGCAGCGTGCGGCGGAAAGCGGCAAGATCGAGGCTCAGGCGGCGCTGGCGGCGATTTACCTCACGGGTGCCGGCCGCGGCGATGCGTCGACGGGTGGGCTGTTCGCGGAGGCACTGCCGGGCGAGCCGGATTTCGCCCAAGCCGTCCGCTGGGCAAGGCCGGCAGCCGAGGCGGGTTCGGCCGATGCGCAGGCGTTGCTGGGCTACGTCCTGACCTCGGGGCCGGACACCTTGCGTGACCTGCCGGCAGCGGATGAGTGGTATCGGCGCTCGGCGCAGGGTGGCTGCGCTCAAGGGTCGCTGGGCCATGGGTTGGCGCTGCTACGGACCGCGACCACCGACCCAGAGCGTCGGGTTGCCGTTGTCGAGATCGCGAAGGCCGCCGAGGCAAACCTGCCGTTGGGTCTCTACCTGCTCGGCGTCCTGACCGCGGAGGGCACCGGCGTGGACCGCGATCCGGCGGCAGCCGCCCAACTTTACCGCCGGGCTGCCGAGCGCGGCGTCCGCTCCGGGCAGGCGCGCTGGGGATTGGCATTGATGGAGGGTCGCGGAGTGGACCGCGACCTCGTGAGCGGCGAAAGCTGGCTGCGCCGGGCGGCCCTGGCGGGAGATCCCGAAGCGGCGGCCCTTGTCGGCGATCTCTACGCCAAGGGCGGCGACTTGCCGCCGAACTATGCCGAAGCCGCCACATGGTTCCATCGTGCCGCCGAGCAGGGGCACGGAGGGGCCGCCCGGGCGCTCGGCATGCTTTACCTGACCGGGGCAGGCGTGTCCCGCGACGCGAACGAGGCCGCGCGTTGGCTTCGGTTGGCTGGGGAGAAGGGTGATAAGTCCTCGCAGGCTGACCTGGCGAACATCGCCATAACGGGCGGCGGAAGCTCGGAAGACCGGGTGCGCACGCGGGAGTGGTTCGAGGCGGCGGCAACTTCCGGCGACCTGGTGGCCGCGTTCAATTTCGGCGTTTGCCTCGCTGAGGGCGTCGGGATCGACCGTGACGACGCCAAGGCCGCGCAATGGCTGCGCCGGGCTGCGGACGGCGTGGTGAACGCGCAGTACTGGTATGGCCGCATGCTTGCGGAGGGTCGGGGCGTAGACGCCGACCTGCATGAGGGCCGGGTCTGGATGCAGCGTGCGGCCGATGCGGGCATGGTCGATGCCCAGGTCGCGGTGGCTGAGATGATGGTGAATGGGAAAGGCGGGCCGCGCGACCACGCGGCAGCGCACAAGCTGTTCCAGGCAGCGGCCGACAAGGGCCATGTCGGCGCGCAGTTCGC
This sequence comes from uncultured Acetobacteraceae bacterium, assembly GCA_964251035.1. Lineage (GTDB taxonomy): Bacteria > Pseudomonadota > Alphaproteobacteria > Acetobacterales > Acetobacteraceae > CAHJXG01. The sequence continues at coordinate 1,276 of CAXUJE010000127.1, read as the reverse complement.
CATGGGTGCGATGCTGGGCGGCGGCCATGACATCCCGGTCGACCGGATCGCGGCCCAGGGGTGGTATGCCAAAGCGGCGGAGAAGGGCCACGCATATGCGGTGCTGATGCTGGGCCGCTACCTCGCCCGCGGCACGGCAGGGAAGACTGATTTGGCCCAGGCGCGTGCCCTGTTAGAACACGCGCGCAAGGCGGGCATTGCTGAGGCAGAGAAAGATCTGGCAGCCTTGCCCCTGGCGCCGGTCCCCAGCGAGTCGGCGCCGCAAAGGCAAGGGCAGCCCGTCGCCGCCCACTGAACGGCCGTCAAAGGGCCGGATGCTGAGAAGGCCCTAGCATTCGTGAGCAACGCCCCGTTGTCAGATGGCCAGGCCCGGGTAGAGGCGCACCGCCGCCAGGCCCCCGACCAACAATGGCAGGGACTGGCTCAATCCGCCTGGAACCGCAGTCGTGAGGCGGCATCGGCCGGCGACGCGGTCGAGGCGCTGCGCTGGTTGCAGCGCGCCTATCGCCTGCTGCCCGATGACGGCATGGTGGCGTTGGCTTTGGCCAGCGCGCTGATGCAAGCCGGCGATCTGCCCCAAGCGTGCGGCCTGTTTGAGAAGTTGGGGCGCCGATACGCATTATCCGAAGCGTGGGCCGGGCTGGCCGCTTGCGCACGCCTGCTGGGTGACACCGAGCGGTCCGTCCTGGCCACCGCCGCGGCGCTCCGGACGGGCGTTCCCACCCCGACGCTTCGGGCGCTGGCGGCAGCGGTGGCGCGCACGGCGGGATTGCCGGGATGGTGCGGGTTGGACGGCGACGGCCGGGTGCACGTGGGCATGGCCCGCAAGGTTCAACTCAGGCTGGACGGCATGGCGGTGCGGCCGGCGTGGTCCGGCGGCAAGGGCCGGCTGCCCACAGGGTGGCGCGCCGCCAGCGTGCTGGACGTGGACTGCGGCGGCACGCCATGCCTGGGCAGCCCGCTCAGCGTCACCGCGATCACCGCGGTCGAGGGAACGGTGGAGGCCCAGGAGTGCGGCCTGCAAGGCTGGGCCTGGCATCCTGCCGACCCGGAGCGCGATCCGGTACTCACCATCGGAGGCTGGGCCGTCACGGCAACGGCGCCGGCGACCGGCGTGGTCCTCGACCGGCCGCTGGCGCGCCCTCGGCGCTTCACGCTGCCGGCCGACTCCGTTGCGCAGGACGGCGCGACGTCCGTGCTCACCCTGGCCGGACGCCACCTCGTCGGCAGCCCCGTCGACCCGGCCATGGAAACGCGCACGGCCGCGGCGCGCGCC
>CAXUJE010000126.1:0-13301 GCA_964251035.1 uncultured Acetobacteraceae bacterium | reverse complement strand
AAGGTGCCCTGGCCGGGCCGGGCTTCCAGCACGCCCTCGCGCGCGAGGCTGTCCAGCACGCGCTGCACGGTGACGGGGCTGACCCTCAGCTCGGCCATCAGGACGCGGACGGAGGGCAGGCGCGCGCCAGGTGGCTGCGCGTCCGCGAGGCCACGCAGGTGTTGTGAAACGCGGGCGGTGCTGTTATCTGTTTTCATGAGAACACAAGATAACGCTACTGCTCCGGCCCGTGTAACGCAATCACGCCGCGGGTCGCCGCCATGACCCCCGCGCTGCTGCTGGCCTTTGCCGGGTTCGCGTTCGTCAGTTCCGTCACGCCGGGCCCGAACAACACAATGCTGCTGGCGTCGGGCGCCAACTACGGCTTCCGGCGCACCGTGCCGCACATCGCCGGCATCAGCTTGGGCTGCATGGCCATGCTGCTGCTCGTCGGCCTCGGGCTGGGGCAGGCGTTCGCCGCCGTGCCGTGGCTCTACGACGTGCTGCGCTGGGCGGGCGCCGCCTACCTGCTGTGGCTGGCGTGGAGGATCGCGACTGCTGGAGCGATGAAGGACCACGCCATGGGCAGCGGCCGACCGCTGACATTCTGGCAAGCGGCCGCATTCCAATGGGTCAATCCGAAGGCTTGGGTGATGGTCGTAGGCGCTGCCAGCACCTACGCTCCGTGCGACGACTTCGGGCGCAGCGTGGTCGTGCTCGCCGTTCTGCTCGGCTTGGTGAACGCGCCCAGCATCTGCATGTGGGCCGGCTTCGGCACGGCGCTGCGGCCGTGGCTGTCGCACCCGGGGCGGGTGCGCGTGTTCAACATCAGCATGGCGCTGTTGCTGGTGCTGTCGCTTCTGCCCATGCTCGAAGATTGACGCTGACTTCGTAGGACCTGATGGAGAGCCTATGGCCGGTGACGCTGGAGAGCGACACGGACCCTGCGCTGCGGCAGGATGTCCTGGCACCCCTCGTTGCCGACAACGAGGTTGCCGGCTGCCCGGCCTGCCGTGGGCTTCTCGCCGTAATGGTCCGGGATGGAGCCGGCGTGATCATGGGCAGGCTGTGAGGATGGAATGGCGATGCGTGAGGGTGGATGCTTGTGCGGGGCGGTGCGCTACCGCGTGGAGGGCGAGCCCGATGCGAGCGGCATCTGCCACTGCGAGACCTGCCGCCGGGCCGCGTCGGCGACATCGCTCCCATACGCGGTGTTCCCGTCCGCCCGGTTCGGCTTCAGCAAGGGCCAGGCCAGCGAATACAAGTCCTCGCCCCGGGTCACGCGGACGTTCTGCGGCACGTGCGGCTCGCCGCTGACCTATCGCACGGCCGACGCTCCCGACCAGATCGACGTCATGACCTGCAGCCTCGACGACCCGGGCTCAGTCGTTCCGTCGTGCCGCGTCTGGGTCAGCGAGAAGGTCGGCTGGGATCGCATCGGGGACGGGTTGCCGCAGTTCCCGACGTCCCCTGCTGCCGGATCGGAGGAAGCATGAGCGCCTACGCCGTCATCTTCGGTGCAACCCTGATCTGGCTTGCCGCCGTGGTCAGTCCCGGGCCGAACTTCCTGGTTGTGTCCCGGCTCGCGCTGTCGCGGTCGCGCGCATCGGCCATCGGGGCGACGTTCGGGATCGCCGCCGGGTCGCTGGTCTACGCCGCCCTGACCCTGTTCGGCCTCGGCGTGCTGATCCTCCGCTTCGCCTGGCTCGGCGATGCCGTCCGCGTTGGGGGCGGCGCCTACCTGGTCTGGCTCGGCATCCAGGCATGGCGGGCCGCGCCGGACGACCTGCAGCTTGCCGGAACGGGCACAGGCCAGGGCGCGCCGTCGCTGCTGCACGGCGTGCGGGTGGGCTTCCTGACCGAGATCACCAACCCCAAGGGCATCGCCTTCTTCCTGGGCCTGTTCGCCGCGGCGGTGCCGGCCGCGACCCCGTTGTGGGCCAAGCTGGCCGTGCTTGCAGCCGGCGCGGTGATCGAGGTCGCCTGGTATGCGGCCGTGTCTTTCGCGCTGGCGTCCGGGCCGGTGCGGGCGGGCTACCGGCGGGTCCGGTGGACGGTGGACCGGGTGCTCGGCACGTTGCTCATCGCCCTTGGCCTGGAGGTCGCGCTCGATGCACGCTGAACTGGATGACCGGCTGTGTATCGCCTTGCCGGAGGCGGGCGAGCTGCTGGCCCGCGTGCCGGAGCCGTTCGCGGTGCTGTTCAAGCGCGGCGACGTGTCGGTCGAACTGTTCGCACCGCACGAGGTGGACACCCAGCAACCGCACGCGCAGGACGAGATCTACATCGTGGCCAGCGGCAGCGGCGTGTTCCGCCGCGGCGCCGAGCGGGTGCCGTTCGGGCCGGGCGACTTCCTGTTCGTGCCGGCAGGCGTCCCGCACGCCTTCGAGGCGTTCAGCCCCGACTTCCAGACCTGGGTGATCTTCTTCGGGCCGAAGGGCGGCTACGGCACATGGGCTTCGCTTGCCTGTTCCGCCGGCTGCAATCAGGAGTTCGCGCGCAGCACGGGATGATCGGACGACGCTTCGCGCAGCTCGGAAGGCGGCATCGGGTGGAACTGCCGCCAGACCCGCCGCATGTGCCTGGCCGATCCGAAGCCCGCCCGCTCGGCGACCTGCTCCATGCCGAAGCCGGTTCGCTCGACCAAGTCGCGCGCCAGGGAAACCCGCGCGCGGTTGACGGCATTCGCGACCGTCATGCCGGCATGGGCCGCGAACAGCCGCGACAGGTTGCGCGAACTGGCGCCCGCAACCCGGCCCAGTTCGGGAAGCGACCAGTTCCGCGCCGGGTCGGCGGCGATGGCGTCCTGCGCGCGATGCACTGCCGGGTGCAGGTGGCTGCGCCCTTCCAGCCACGGCGAAAGCTGCGGGTCGTTCGCCCCGCGGCGCGTGTAGACCACCAGGGTGCGAGCCGCGGCCAAGGCTGCCACCGGGCCCGCCCAGCGGGCGGCGAGGTGCAGCATCAGGTCCACGCCCGTGGTCACGCCGGCGCTGCTGAAGCGGTCGCGGTCCTCGACGAACAGCCGGTTCTCCAGCACCCGTGCCCGTGGCGCCGCTTCGGCCAGCTTGGCGCAGCTCGCATGGTGGGTCGTGCAGGCATAGCCGTCGAGCAGCCCGGCACGGCCCGCGAGCAGCGCGCCCTCGCAGACCGTGACCAGCGTGTGGCCGGGCCGCACCGCGGTGCGCAGCCATGCGACGATCGCCGCCTCTGCCCGCGCGTCGGCGTCCCTGTCCCGGGGCGGCCCCAGCGTGCCGCCAGACGAACCGGGCAGCAGGACGACGGCACCGTCCTCCACCACGCCAGGCAATGGGCCGGCCCCGTGCAGCTCCAGCCCGACCGAGGACCGCGTAACTGCGTCCGGCGCCGCATAGGCGACGTCGAAGCTGACGCGGTCCTGCGCGGCACCGGCGACCCGCAGCACTTCCAGCGGCCCGGCGAGGTCCAGCAGCAGGGCGCGCGGCGGCAACACCACCAGCACGGGAATGCGCCGCCGCGCGTCCGTCACGCCGCGTCGGCCAGCGCCGGGCGGGCCAGCGCCTCCTCCACCGTGGCGATGCGGGCGAAGCGGCCGGCCAGCACCAGCTCCGTGCGGGTTTTGATGTCGGCCGGGCTGTAGCGCTGCCCGTCGGGACTGGTCATCGCGAAGGTCAGCGTCGCTTCCGTCACGTAATCCACGGCCCAGCCGCGGTCGGAGGCGTGCCGGGTCGTCGTCTCGCAGCACTGCTCGGTGCGGATGCCGGACACGATCAGCCGGCGGATGCCGTGCTGCGTCAGCCAGGTGTCGAGGCCAGTGCCGACCAGCGCGCTGTGCTTGCTCTTGTGGAACACCGCGTCGGGCTGGACCGCGATGGGTGCCAGCGTGCGGACGTGGCCGGAAGCAAGGGAGAAGTGGCCCGTGGGCGCGGTGTGGAACACCTGCAGCACGGGCATGCCCTGCGCCGCGACGCCGTCGATCAACGCCTGGAGGCGGTCGGCGAAGGGCTGCAAGTCCACGTCGCTCCAGTAGGGGGCATGGCGGAAAGACTCCTGGACATCGATGACGAGCAGGGCGGTATCGGACATATCAGGCCTCGTGCGTGTTGGGCGAGCCGCAGCATCGTGCCGCGAGAACCGATGCGAAAGCACCGGAACGGACAAGGTGCGGACATATCGCGCCATTCGCGGCAGCCACCCGGCCGCGTTCCTATGCCGCCGTCCTGAAGCGGCTCCGGTACGCGGCCGGGCTGGTGCCCAAGGTGCGGCGGAAATGGTGGCGCATGGTGGCCACCGTGCCGAAGCCGCACGCCGCCGCCACGTCGTCGGTGGGCAGCGCCGAGCCTTCCAGCAGGTCGCGTGCCCTCGCGCAGCAGCCATTCGCCGGGGCTGGCGCCGCAGGCGTCCCGGAAACACGCACACCGAAAATAGGAACGCAGCAAGAACGGAGGTATCTTCCGCAGGCGGAGTGAACCAGCGATCATTCCCTCAGCCGTAGGTAGACCATGCAGCAGCAATCCTTCGTCCACCACTACCTTCCGCAGTTTTACCTCCGGCAGTGGGCAGGGCCAGACGGCCTGATCTGCGAGTTCAGCCGTCCTCACATGCGGGTCCAGGCGCGCCGTAAATCGCCAAAGGCCACAGGTCACCAGCCAGGTTTGTACACCGTCACGGGCCTTCCCCTGGAGCGGCAGAGCATCCTTGAGGATGACTTCTTCCGGCGCACGGACCAAGCAGCCCATGACGCGATGTGCTTCATGCTGGCCAACAAGGATGGCATCGGCGACATGCCCTCGAAGTTGCGGAGCGGCTGGTCCCGCTTCATCCTGTCGCTCGTCCATCGCACGCCGGAAAGGCTGGCGCTCCTGAAAGAGAAATGCCGCGTGGTGTTGGCCGAACGCTTGGCCGAGATCGAGCCGGTGTACCACGAGTTCCGCAGCCCCTCAGACCCACCCACGTTTGCGCAGCTCAGGGCGCGTATGCAACACGATGCGGAGCACAAAACCTGGGCTGTGCTGCTGCAGGACGTGATCGACAGCGTGACCGTCGGCACGTTCATCAATGCCATGCGGTGGAGCGTGGTCACGGTCAGAAACGCGCCGCACTCGATCCTGACCTCCGACCGCCCTGTATACATGACCAACGGCATCAATCACCCGGAGGGGCAGATCATCCTGCCGATTGGGCCGACGCAGATGTTCGTCGCCGTGAACACGCCGGAGATGGAGGTGGCGCTGCGGACCTGCGACCCGCACCGGCTGTTGGGCCAGATGAACGACAAGGTTGTGAGGCACGCCTGCCGCTACGTCTACGGGATCGACGACCGCCAGCTCCGGTATGTCGAGAACCGGCTTGGCCGGCACACGCCCACATAGCTGCTTCTCGGGCCGTTGGCCTGCAGCTTCTGGTGCTTGCCTGAACGTTCGAGAAGGCCGTCGCGTGGCGGGCTCTGGACCCGATCGCAGTGGCGCGTCCGGCGCTGCCGCCAAATCTTCAGGATACGGTCAGGACGCCTCCGGCCCGATCCGCTTTTCCAGGAAGATGCTGTGCGGGGAGGGCCTGTGCGTGCCGAACGGCCCACGGTCCCGGTAGCCGGCTTGGCGGTAGAGCTGGTGAGCACCGGTGCTCCTCGCGCCCACCTCCATCCGGATCAGGCGGACGCGGTTCCTAAGGGCGATGGCCTCGGCAGCCCCAAACAGCGCACGGCCGACACCCTGCCGTCGCGCCCCTTCGTCCACAACCATGCGCTTCAGCTCCCCCGTGCCATCGCTCACCTCGATCAAGGCGCAGCAGCCCACGGCAACGCCATCCAGCCGTGCGACAAGGAAGTGGACGCCGGGCGCGCCCAGGGCCTCGACCCCGAGCGGACGGCGGCCCTCGGCCGGGTACAACGATGCAGAGAAGGCGTCCGATTGCCGCAGCAGGTCCAGCACCTCGGGCTGCTGCGGCGCTTCCACGCCGACCACCAGCGCCGTCACGCCGCAGTCCTGAAATTGCTGCGATACAGGGCCGGGCTGGTGCCCAGGCTGCGGCGGAAATGGTGGCGCATGGTGGCCGCCGTGCCGAAGCCGCACGCCACCGCCACGTCGTCGATGGGCAACGCTGACGCTTCCAGCAGGTCGCGTGCCCGTCTCAGGCGCTCGGCCAGGAGCCACGCCCCGGGGCTCAGCCCGGTGGCGGCGCGGAAGCGCCGGTGCAGGGCGCGCGGACTGACAGCGGCCTCGGCTGCCAGCCGCTCCACCGGCCAGTGCTCGTCCAGCGCCGCCCGCACCCGGTCCAGCACGGAAGCCAGGCGCGAGCCGCAGGCGCGCTCGGGCGGCACGGGGCGGTCCACGTATTGCGCCTGCCCGCCGGCCCGGTGCGGCGGCACGACCAGGCGACGGGCAACTTGGTTGGCGACAGCCGGCCCCCAGTCGCGCCGGATCAGGTGCAGGCACAGGTCCAGCCCGGCGGCGCTCCCGGCCGCCGTCAGCACGCTGCCCTCGTCCACGTAGAGCACGTCGGGCACCAGCGTCAGACCGGCATGGCGCGCCGCGAGCGCGTCGAAGTGGCGCCAATGCGTGGTCGCGCGACGGCCGTCCAGCAGCCCGGCCGCCGCCAGCACGAACGCGCCGGAGCACAGGGACAACACCCGTGCGCCCGCCGCGTGCGCGGCCCGCAACGCGTCGCACAGCGCCTCAGGTACTGGCGCATCCGCCGCGCGCCAGCCCGGCACGACAATCGTGCCTGCCGTGGCGAGCAGCTCCAGCCCGCCGTCCACGCCCACGGTGATGCCGCCCGCCGCGCGCAGCGGACCCGGCTCTGCCGCGGCGACCGCGAAGCGGTACCAGCCCGGCCCCAACTCGGGTCGGGGCAAGGCGAACACCTCAACGGCGCAGCCGAACTCGAAGGTACACAGCCCGTCGTAGGCGATTGTGACCACGAGCGGGTTCATGGGCGGAGCTGCGGCGCGGCCATGCGGCACAGTTGGCATGATCTTGACGCTATCTGGCATCCGTGCCGCTGACCAGCCGGACGTGAAACGGCGCAAGGTGGAGACGGATCACTGAACAGGAGCCGTCCCATGCTGCCCAACCCTGTCACCCAGACCTCGACCGCGCCGCCCACGGAAGCCCTTGCCCATTTCACCCACCGTTTGTCGCTGGAAACGGACTGCGCGGACGTGCACGAGGCCCTGACGGAAGCGGCCGGCCTGCCACCCGGCTTCGTGCTGCTGGACGTGCGTGGACCTCGTGCCTACGCCCGCTCGCACGTGCCAGGCGCGTTGAGTCTGCCGCACCGGGAGATCACGGCCGAGCGGATGGCGGGCTGGCCGGAAGGCACGTTGTTCGTCGTGTACTGCGCAGGCCCGCACTGCAACGGGGCGGACCGCGGTGCGCTGCGCCTGGCCGAACTCGGCCGGCCCGTGAAGCTCATGCTCGGCGGCATGACAGGCTGGGCCGACGAGGGCTTCGCGTTCGCCACGGGCGGAGCGCCGGGGTCGGTGACGGATGGTCGCGTCCCCGTCACCCAGGCGGCGTGAGGCTTGGTTCCCGGCGTTCGCAGGCCGCTCATGATTGCCGGGCCGGACGGTGCCGAACTCGCGCTGCGGCCGTGTCGGGCAGTCCGGGACGGTGTAGGCTCCGGCCCATGATCCGCCCCGCCCGCCCCGAGGATGCCGACGCCATCCACCAACTCGTGCTGGACGCCTACGGCCACTACGTCGCCCGGCTCGGAAAGCCGCCCGGCCCCATGCTCGACGACTACGCCCGGCGCGTCGCGGCTGGGCAGGCCTGGGTGCTGGACGAGGGCGGGGCGTTTGCCGGCGCCTTGGTGCTGGAAGACGCCGGCGACGGTACCTTGCTGCTCGACAACGTGGCCGTGGCGCCCTCGGCGCAGGGCAAGGGGCACGGGCAGGCGCTGATCGCCTTTGCCGAGGCGGAGGCACGCCGGCGCGGATGCCGCGAGGTGAGGCTCTATGCGAACGTGCTGATGACCGAGAACCTGGCCCTCTACGGGCGGCTCGGCTTCCGCGAAACGGGCCGGGTCAGCGAGAAGGGCTACGAGCGGATATACATGGCCAAGGCAGTGGCGAGGCCCGCATGAACCGCGTCGTCCGTTGGGTGCCGGCCGAAGGCGTCGGCGCGGAGCACCTCGGCCTGCGCGGCACCGCCGAGGGCGTCGTTGCCGAAGGCGTGGTGGTCGGCGCGCGGGGCAGCGCGCCCTATGGCCTGCGTTACCACGTGGCGTGCGACGCCCTCTGGCGCGTGCGGGAGGCCGTGCTGTCGCTGGCCGGCGAGGACCGCCGCCTGCACCTGCGCGCCGACGGCGAGGGCAACTGGCAGGACGGCGACGGGCGGGCGATCGAGGCGCTGCGGGGCTGCGTGGACATCGACATCTCGGCGACGCCCTTCACCAACACGCTGCCGATCCGCAGGCTCGCCCTTGCGGCGGGTGAGGCGCGCGAGATCCTGGCCGCCTACGTCGCCGTGCCCGCGCTCGCCGCGGAGCCGGTGCGGCAGCGCTACACCTGCATCGAGGCGGGACGGCTTTACCGCTACGAGGGCCTGTTCCGAGGCTACGTGGGCGCGTTGGCCGTGGACGCGGACGGGCTGGTCCTGGACTACCCCGGCACGTTCCGGCGCGCGTGATGCCGGGGCTCTGCCTCATACGTGCGCCCTCGAACCTCGGCTTGCGCCCTCCCGCGCCGGATCGGCAGCCGGGAACGTGGCGGGCACCGAAGGCCCTCACGGACGTCGGGCTGATCAAAGCTGTCTCGCCGGCAACTGTCCTCGACCTCGCCCGCCCGACCTACGACTCAAGGCCGGAGCCGGGCACGCGCCTCTACAACGGCCACCGCGTGCGCGCCTTCAACCTGGCCCTGGCCGATCTTGTCGGGGGCGCATCGGCACGCGGCCAGTTCCCGCTCGTTGTCGGCGGGGATTGCTCGATCCTGCTCGGCGCCCTTGCCGGCGTGCGCCGGGCCGGTCCCGTATCCCTGGTCCACTTGGATGGCCATAGCGACTTCCGCCATCCCGGAAACCACGACCCCGCGACAGTCCTCGGCGCCGTCGCCGGCATGGACCTGGCGCTTGCGACCGGCCGTGGCGAGGTTCTGCTGACCGACTGGCCCGGCGTGACCTCTCCCTTGGGCCCGACCGGCAGGTCGTCCGGATCGGTGAGCGCGAGGGACGCGATCCCGGCTTCGCCTGGCCCGACGTGAACGAGACCGCGATCACGCGCATCGACGTCTTTGCCGCCCGCCGGCTCGGCCCGCACGCGGTGCTCGACCGAACCAACGCCGCGCTCGACCAGGAGCCGGGATGGCCGTTCTGGGTCCACCTCGACGTGGACGTGCTGGACCGGACGGTGATGCCGGCCGTCGACACGCCGGGAAGCCCCGGCATGGATCCCGAGGACGTGGTGGCCATCCTGCGCTCGCTCACGTCCGCCCCGCGCTGCTGCGGCATGACGGCCACGATCTTCGATCCCGACCTGGACCCGACCGGAAACCTGGCCGTGTTGCTGGTGCACATGATCAAGAGCGCGCTCGACGGTCAGGCCGGTGCTGCAGGACGCCGCTGAGCAGGACCTCGGCACGTCGCTGCAGCCGGCTTCAGACGTGACGACGAGGAGGAACGACGAGGTGGCGCACCGGTCCGGCCTCGGTGCAGCCGCGACAGTGCGGCGCCACGTCCGGCGGCGCTTCCGTGCCACGCCGACCGCCCGCCGTGCCCGGTCCTTCCGCGGCTGGCGCTGCGCGCTGCCCAGCCGGGGCGCCGCGGGCTGCCTGGGTCGGTCTCACCGGGCTCCGGCATCTGCTGCATCGGCAACCTCCCGCGCTTGGCCGTTCTCGATCAGCAGGAACCGCGTGCCCACCGCCTGCACGAAGCTGCGGTCGTGCGACACCAGCACGCCCGTCGCATCCTGGGCCAGCAGTTCCGCTTCCAGTTGCTCCTGGCCCGGGATGTCCACGTGGTTGGTCGGCTCGTCCAAGAGATAAAAGTTCGGTTCCGCCAGCCGGAGCGCCAGCAGGCCCAGCCGCGCCTTCTGGCCCGGCGACAGCAGCCCGATACGCTTTGCCTGCGCGTCCACCCCGAACCCGGCGCCGGCCAGCAGCGCGGTCGCGCGCCCGTCCCCGATGCCGGGCCGGCCCGACACGAAGCGGTGCGGCGTTTGCTCGTCCGGGAGGTGGGCCATGCCCTGGTCCGTGTAGCCGAGGACCACACTGGGGCTGACCTGCAGGCCCGGCACTGCCTCCCTCGCCGCCCGGCGCAGCAGCGCGACCAGACGGGACTTGCCCACCCCGTTGCGGCCCAGCAGGACCAGCCGATCACCTTGGTGCAGGTCAAGCTTGTCCACGCGGAGCAGCAGGCGCCCGTCCGGGGCCGCGACGGCCACGTTACGGAACGCGGCCAGCACCTTGGCATGCGTGCCGCGGCTGGCCAGGCGGATCGCGCCAGGACGCTCCCTGTGGGCAGGGCGCAGCGTCTGCTCCAGCCGTTCGGCGCGATCCCTGAGCTGCATGGACTTCTTCTGCAGCAGGTCGCTGCCGCTGTTGACGCCGACGTTGCGCAGCTCGCCTGCGTTGCGGCGCAGGCGGTCCACTTCCTTTGCGTCCTTGGCGTGCCTCCGGTCCTGCGCTGCGTCGTCTTCGGCCAGCAGGAGCCGGGCGCGCGAATAAGGGTAGGCGTGGAAACGGCTGGTATCGGGGCGCAGGAACAGGGTCCGCGTGGTGCAGTTGTCCAGGAAGCGGCGGTCGTGGCTGGCGATCAGCATGGGCGTGCGGGCGGCGGGGCCGTTGATCCAGGTTTCCAGGAGGGTGATCCTCTCGCCGTCCAGATGGTTGGTCGGTTCGTCCAGCAGCAGCGCGTCGGGCTCCGCGACCCATGCCCGGGCGAGCAGCGCCAGGCGCTGCCAGCCGCCGCTCAGCGCCGCGACCGGACGCCCCCGCAGTTCGTCCGGCGTGCCGAACTCGTCCAGCACGGCGCCGACGCGCCAGGCTTCATGCTCGCGCTCGGCCGGGGGCAGGGCGCGGCGCACGGCCTCGTGCAGGGTCAGGCCCTCCAGCGTCTTCGGCACGTCCTGCTCGACATAGCCCACGCGTAGGCCGCGGGACAGGGTAATGCTGCCCACGTCCGGCGCGTGGCCCGCGACGCAGCGCAGCAGGGTCGATTTGCCGCCCCCGTTGCCTGCGACTAGGCCGATCCGGTCGCCAGGGCCGATGCTGAAGGTGAGGTCCTGGAAGAGTGGCCGCGGCATGAGGACGCCGACGTCGCGCAAGCTGATGAGTGCCATGTTCATGCCCGGTGGTGGTCCGACCCCATCGGGGGCCGGGCGGCTGCAAAGGAGGGCAGTCCGGGACGGAAGCAGCTCGGCTTCGGGCGGGGCCTGCCCTGCGACGATCTATCGCAGGGCGGACACGGGGCCACGCGGGTGGCGTTGCTTGTAGTCGTGCATGCGGCCCTCCCGTGTGCCAGGCGTTGGAACGCAGGCAGCCTAGTGGATGGAGCCGGGCGGCGGCAAGCGGACATTCAGGCCCACATTCTCGATGCCGCCTTCATTCGGGTCTTCATGCCACGAAGTTCGGCTTACAGTCGTTGTCTGATGCCTCGATCTGAATTGGCTGCCGTGTCACGAGGAGGGCACCCCGCGCATGGAACGGCTCAAGATCCTGAGCTCCGACGTCAACCAACATCCCGTGTTCTTCCAGTTCGTGGACTCGGTCTTCCGAGGCGGGCGAGCCGACACCTGGACGGCATGGCGGGACCGGGGTGGCTGGACAGCGGATTACGAGGTCTTCGCCATCATCGAGGACGGAAGCATCGTCGGCACGGTCGGACGAAGCCGCATGCACCTGGTGATCGAGGGCGAGGACCGGGTGGGATACCAGCTCGGCGCAGTGGCAACCCTGGAACGGCATCGCGGCCAGGGGATCGCACGCGCTCTTATGGAATGGGTAATCGACAGCCTCGACCAGGTGGACCAACCCATCATCCTGTTCGCCAACAGCAGCGTCCTCGACTTCTACCCTCGCTTCGGGTTCAGGCGGCTGCCACAACGACGCTCGGTCGCGGCGGCTGCCCTGCATCCGGCCGGTGTGCAGGCCCCGCGATGCGACCTGTCGAACGCCTCGGACCGGGCACGTCTGGCCGCTCTGTGCGCGAGGGCGCGGCCGGCCCGAGGGCGCCTGACGGCCCGCGACTACTACTGGCTCGCCCTGTGGAACCTGACGTGCGAGCCGACAACCGTGTCCTGGGTGCCTGAACACGATGCCGCCGTGGCCTTCACGGTCGAGAACGACATCTTCATCATACACGGTGTGCTCACGACGCGGCCGTTCGACCTGAGCCTGGTCGTGCCGACGTTGATCACCCAGCCTGTCATGGAAGTGGAACTGCTTCTCGACTCTGAGGACTTCTGGCCAGCAATGGCGCATCCCGCCCGCGATGACAGCAAGTCCCCGCTGTTCGCCCGTGGGGCTGCGGCGGTGATCAACGGTCCCGTCCAGTTCACGCCGTTGGCACAGACATGACCTGAGCCGAGTTCGCGAAGCCTGCTGCGGCTCGCCTGCCGCGCTGTGAACGCTGACCAGCATGCCGCAAGGCGCTGCATGAGGGTTTCCACAAGGTTTGACTTTCGCTTCGCAAGTCTGCCGGAGCGGGACCGTGGTAAGGTTCGCGGCGCGAAACCGGAAAATGAGATATGCAACGAGTTGCCGTGATTGGAAATGCAGGCGGGGGGAAATCCACGCTTACACGCACCGTAGGCGAGGTTTTCAACTTACCCGTCCACTCCGTGGATAAGGTTCAATGGCAACCGGGCTGGCGCGCGGTTCCGAGGGAGGAGGTAACGACGAAGCTGGATGCGCTCGCATCGGGCGACCGGTGGATCATAGACGGCTGGGGCCCGTGGCCGGCAATCGAACGGCGGTTTGCGGCAGCGGACACGATCATCCTCGTCGATCACGCGGTATGGGTGCACTTTTGGTGGGCGGCTGAAAGACAAATTGCGTGCGCGCGCGGCGACGGCCGACCGGACGGGCCAGACGGATGCGACATGCTCGACGTGACACCCCGTCTGTTCAAGATGATCTGGGACATCGACCAGCACTTCATGCCGAGGGTCAGGCAGATGATCGCAGCAGTGGAACGCGGACGGGTCGTGCGTAGGATCACGTCGCCTGAAGCGCTCGATGCATTTCGCCGCGAACTTCAAACGAATTTTCCCTAGTCTTGGTGCAAAATTCTTGAATACGGCGTGCGATCAGGCGTGCCGTGCGCGCTGCCGGCGGCTGCGCGTTGGGCAGGGTGAGCGCGGCGAAGCGCCGGCGGTGGTAGCCTTCGGAACGCATCTCCCGCACCCGGGCA
>CAXUJE010000125.1:0-13461 GCA_964251035.1 uncultured Acetobacteraceae bacterium | reverse complement strand
ACGAGGGCGTGCGCAGCTTGTACCAGCGCCTGAGCCGGTTCGACGCCGCCGCCGTGGACGCCTTGTTGTCCGACATGGCGCGGGAAGCGGAGGCCGTTGTGGCGCTGGGCAGCTTCGGCGCGCCCACCCGGCAAACGCGCCTCGCCTACATGCGCTACGTCGGCCAGGGGCATGAGATCCCGGTGGCGCTGCCACTGGGCCGGCTGGACGAAGCGGAGGTGACCGGGCTGCGCGCCGCGTTCGACGCCGAGTACGCCCGGTTCTACGACCGCCCGGTGCCGGGATCGGACGTGGAGGTGATGAGCTACGCCGTGACCGTCGCGACCGTGCCGGACATGGCGCCGGCCGCGACTGCCGCGGCGGCGGTGCCGGGCAGCACGCGCACGCAACCGGTGCGGGACACGGCGACCGGCGAGACCGGCGATTGGACCGTGCATGACCGCGCCACGCTCGCGTCGGGCCAGAGCGTGCCCGGCCCGGCGATCATCGCCGAGGACGAAACCAGCACCCTCGTCGGCCCTGGCTGGCGCGCGACGGTCGATCCGCGCGGCTACCTCGATCTGGTGCGGGAGGACGCATGACGGTACTTGAGCAAATCCAGCGCCAGGTGATGTGGAACCGCCTGCTGGCGGTGGTGGAGGAGCAGGCGCAGACCATGATCCGCACCGCCTTCAGCACCACGGTGCGGGAAGCGGGCGACTTGTCGGCCGGAATTTTCGACCTGCAGGGCCGCATGCTGGCGCAGGCGGTGACGGGCACGCCGGGCCACGTCAACAGCATGATGGAAAGCGTCGGCCACTTCCTGCGCAAGTTCCCGGCGGACACGCTGCGCCCCGGCGACCACCTGATCACCAACGACCCATGGCTCGGCACCGGGCACCTGCACGACCTGACGGTGGTGACGCCGGCGTTCCACGGCGGCCAACTCGTCGCGCTGTTCGCCAACACGGCGCACGTGATCGACGTGGGCGGCCTCGGCATGGGGCCGGAAGGCCGGTCGGTGTTCGAGGAGGGGTTGTATATCCCCATCGTCAAATGCTTCGAGGCCGGCCGGCCGAACGGGACGTTCTTCGACTTCCTGCGCGCCGGCACCCGCCTGCCGGTCGAGCTGGAGGGCGACGTGTACTCGCTGTGCGCCTGCAACGACGCCGGGGCGCGGCGGCTCACGCAGATGATGGCGGAGTTCGCGCTGGACAGCATCGACCCGCTGGCCGCCTTCATCCTGGACAGCAGCCATCGCGCGACGCTGGCAGAGATCGCCAAGCTGCCGGGCGGCATCTACCGCGCGGAGATCTGGTCGGATGGCTACGAGCGTCCGGTGCGCCTCGCGGCCAGCATGACCGTGGGCGCGGAGGCGATCACCGTCGATTTCGACGGCACCAGCGGCCTGTCCGGGCGCGGCATCAACGTGCCCGCCGCCTATACCCGCGCCTACGCCAGCTTCGGCATCAAGTGCGTGGTGGCGCCCGACATCCCCAACAACAGCGCGAGCCTGGCGCCGTTCCGCATGGTGATCCCCGAACGCTGCATCCTGAACGCGCCGCGGCCCAGCCCGGTCTCGGTGCGGCACGTGGTGGGGCAGTTGCTGCCGGACCTGATGATGGGCTGCCTGCACCAGGCGGCGCCGGATCGGGTGACGGCGGAGGGGTCGTCCTGCCTGTGGAACCCGCCCCTGCGCGGCGGCCCCATCGTCAGCGGGCAGAACTCGCCGCTCGTGGACTTCGAGGTCATCACCTTCAACTCCGGCGGCACCGGGGCGCGTCCGGGCCAGGACGGGCTGGACGGCACGGCGTTTCCCTCGGGCGTGCGGACCATGCCGGTGGAGGCGACGGAGAACGTGGCACCCGTGGTGTTCTGGCGCAAGGAGCTGCGCCCCGACAGCGGCGGCTCCGGGCGCACGCGCGGCGGGTTCGGCCAGGTCATGGAGATCGGCGCAAAGGGCGACGCGGAGTTCGCCTGCAACGCGATCTTCGACCGCGTCGCCCATGCGCCGCGCGGGCGGGAAGGCGGACGGGACGGGGCGCCCGGCGTCGTGCGGCTGAAGAGCGGCACGGCGCTCCGCACCAAGGGCTACCAGGTGATCCCCGCGGGCGACCGCCTGATCCTGGAGCTGCCCGGCGGCGGCGGCATGGGCGCGCCGGAGCAGCGCGATCCGGCCCGGCACGCCCAAGACCTGCGGGACGGGCTGATCACTGGAGGGCAATGACGATCTGGCGGGACCTGGGTGCCACGGCACCGCGGGCCGGGCGCGTGGTGACGCGAGACCGCCCCTGAGCAGCGCACCGCAGGCGAGACGTGTTTTCTGTACCACTTTGCAAAGTATAGTGTGACAAACGTACAGCAAACATTGCTGGATCTTGCGATACGGGAGATAACCGCGCGTTGGGTGCCGCCGAGCCCTGCACAGCATTCGGGATGAGCAAACCATGACCCTTCGCAAGCCTGCCTCCGTTCTCTTCGCAACCCTCCTCGTTTCTGCATCGTTCGCCACGGTGGCCAGTGCGGCGACGCATCACTCGCGCGCCGCGGCCCACCGCTCGGCGCGGGCGCACTCGGACACTGCCGGCAACGCCGCGACCGATGCGCTCAACGAGCAAAGCCTGAACAGCGCCCGCAGCGGCACGGCCCCGGCGGTCGCCGCGCCCGCGTCGTCCACGCCCGCCCAGTAACGGCCCTGTCCCGGCGGCTCGCGCCTTGCGGGCCGCCGAGAGGGCTACCGCGGCGCCATGCGGGCAACATCGCGCCTGCGGTTCCGTGATAGGGTCCAGATGCCAACGTCGCCTTCTGGACAGCAAGCATGCCCTCTAACCTTGCAGCGTTCATGCTGTTCGCCTTCGCCACCTCGGTGACGCCTGGGCCGAACAACGTCATGGTAGCCGCCGCTTCGGCCAACCATGGCGTGCGCGCGACCCTGCCGCATATGCTGGGCATCAGCCTGGGTTTCGGCTTCATGGTGGCCCTTGTCGGCCTCGGGTTGGCGGGACCGCTCGCCGCCTCTCCGGCCCTGCACGCCGGGCTGCGCTGGGTCGGCGTCGCGTGGATGCTCTGGATCGCATGGGGCATGGTCCGCGCCGGCCCGGCTGTGTCTTCAGGCGGGGGAACCGGTGCGGCACCCCTGGGACTCGGCGCCGCGGCGCTGTTCCAATGGGTCAATCCCAAGGCATGGGTCCTCGCTGTCGTGGCAAGCACGGCCTACACCATGCCGGGACGGGCGCTCGTCGGCCAGGCGCTGCTGCACGGCGGGCTGTTCGCCCTGGTAGGCTGGCCGTGCTTCCTGAGCTGGGCGCTGCTGGGCGCCGGCGCCGGCCGCGTGCTGCGGTCGCCGGTGCAGTGGCGGGTCTTCAACGCCACGATGGCCGCGCTGCTGGTCCTGTCGGTGCTTCCCCTGCTCGCGCGGTGATGCCGACGCTGCAACTGCCGGGCCTGGTGCGCCCGCTGCGGCAGCCGACGATGGCGCTGCTCTGGGGCGGACTTGCGCTGTCCTCGGTCGGCGACCAGGCCTATGCCGTCGCCTTCACCTGGATCGCGGTCGAGGCGTTCGGCCCGGCGGCCGGGTGGCTCGTGGCGATGGGGCCGCTCGTGGTGCTGCTGACGCTGGTGTTCGGCGGACGGCTGGCGGACGGGTGGGCGCCGCTGCGGGCGATGCTCGGCGCCGACGTGGCCCGGGCGGCGGCGCTGCTCGGCGTCGTCGCGGCGTGGGAGGCCAGCGGCGGGCCGTCGCCCTCGGCGCTGCTTGCGGCGGTGGCCGTGCTGGGGGCGGGCCAGGCCGTGTTCCGCCCGGCGCTGCAATCGGTGATCCCGGCGCTGGCCGCGGACCCGTCCGCGCTGCCGGCCGCCAACGCGCTGCTGGATGCGACCGAGCGGATCGCCCGGCTGCTCGGCCCCGCCTTGGTCGGCGCGCTCGTCATTGTGCTGCCGATCCGCCACATGCTGACGGTGGATGCGGCGACATACCTCGCCTCCGCGGCGGCGCTGCTGGCGATCCAGCGGCACGCCCGGCTGCCCGCCGCCCGATCGGCGCTGCCGGGCAACCTACTCGCCTCGATGCTGCACGGGGTGCGCGTGGTGCGGCGGCACCGGCTGCTGGGCTACGTGCTGGCGGCATCCGGCCCGTTGAACGGCGCATGGTATGCCGTGTTCTTCCTGGTCCTGCCGTTGATGGTGGCGCGCAACGGGCTTGTGGGGCCGGGCGGATCGGGCGTCGCCGCGTACGGCGCGGTCATCTCGGCCTACGGCTGCACCAACCTGCTGGCCAACCTGGTCATCGGCAGCCGCCCGATGCCGGCCCGGCCGGGGCGGCAGATCTTCATCGGCAACCTGTGCATGGGCGCCGGCATCTGCGCGCTCGCGCTGACCGAGGCCGTCGGCTTGCCGCAGGCGGCGCTGCTCCCGGCCTACGCCGCCATCGCCGCCTTCTGCGCGGTGAGCGGCCCCATGCAGGACATCCCAGTGGCGGTGCTCCGGCAAACCGAGCTGCCGCGGGCTGATATTCAGGCCGCCACCCGCGCCTTCATCGCGGCAAGCCAGCTTGGCTTCCTGCTCGGCTTGGTGATCGCCCCGGCGCTGCTGGGACTGCTGCCCACGTCCCTGGTGGTCGCGCTCTGCGGCGCTCCCAGCATCGCCTTCGCCGCCGTGGGCCTGCGCCGCTACGCCTGAGCGGCGCCAGGCTCGATCAACCGCATCAGCGTGTCGAGCCGGTCCGCCTCCTCCGCCGGCTTGTCCATCCGCACCCGGGCGACCCGGGGAAAGCGCAGCGCCACGCCGGACTTGTGCCGGCGGCTCAGCTGCGCCGCGTCGAAGGCGATCTCCAGCACCAGGCCGCGCTCCACCTCCCGCACCGGGCCGAAGCGGTGGACCGTGTGGTTGCGTATCCAGCGGTCGAGCGTCACCAGCTCCGCGTCGGTGAAGCCGGAATAGGCCTTGCCCACCGGCACCAGCTCCCCGTCCTCCCGCCATAGGCCGAAGGTGTAGTCGGAGTAGTAGCTGCTGCGCTTGCCGTGGCCGCGCTGCGCATACATCACCACCGCGTCGATGGTGAGCGGGTCGCGCTTCCATTTCCACCACTGGCCCTTGGGCCGGCCCGGCACGTAGGCGCTGTCGCCGCGCTTCAGCATCAGCCCCTCGATGCTGGCGGCGCGGGCGCCGTCGCGGACCGCCGAAAGCTCGTCCACCGTGCTGAACGGGATCAGCTCGGACAGGTCCATGCGCGGCGGGCGGTGCTGGGCATACCAAGCCTCCAGCCGCTTGCGCCTTGTGTCGAACGGCAAGGGGCGCAGGTCCTCGGCCCCGTCGAACAGCAGGTCGTACAGGCGGACCGCCACGGGGTAGTCGCGCTGCGCCTTGGCGCCCGGCGCCTTGCGGTTGAGCCGCTGCTGCAAATCGGCGAAGGGCCGCACCTCCCCGTCGCGGATGACCAGCAGCTCGCCGTCCAGCACGCCGTGGAACCCCATCGCCTCCACGATCTCGGGAAACGCCGCCGAGATGTCGTCGGCGCCGCGGGAGAAGATGCGGCGGCCCTGCGGCGTCGCCACGAGCTGCACGCGGATGCCGTCCCATTTCCACTCGGCGCGGAAAGCGGAGGGGATCAGGGCGGCAATGTCGGGCGCCTCCAGCGGGTGGGCCAGCATGGGGGAGCGGAACACCGGCGCGCCCGCCGGGTCGGGGCGGGGCGCGTCGCCGGCGATCCAGGCGAACAGCGGCGCGTAGGGAGGCACGAGGCCGTGCCAAACCTCCTCGATCTCATCGGCGGCGATCCGCCCCTCGGCGACCTCGGCCAGGGCGACCTTCGCCAGCCGCGCCGACGCGCCGACCCGAAGCTCCCCGGTGATCAGCTTGAGCAGCGCGTAGCGGACGGAGGCGTCGGAAGCGTCGAGCCAGCCGGCCAGCACGAAGGGCAGCTCCGACTTCGGCGTGCTGAGCAGCGTCTGCACCACCTCCGTCATCCGGGGCGGCCCGGCGTTGCTGGGCGCCGCGGGCCAGATCAGCGCGACCGTCTCGGCCAGGTCGCCCACGTAGTCGCGCGACATGGCGAACAGCACGGGGTCGGTGCGCTCCTCGACCAAGGCTCGCACCATGGCCGGCTTCGCCGCCTGGAACGCCAGCTCCCCGGTCAGCGCGGCGAGGCCGAAGCCGCGGTCGGGATCGGGCTGTGTCGCGAAGTACCGCCGCAGCAACGCGATCTTCGCCAGGCGGCCCGGCGTGAACACCAGGCGCTCCAGCAGCTCGGCAAAGGCGATCATGCCGCCGCGGGTTCCGGGAGATCCTCCTGCTCGTCGCCGTAGCCGACCAGGCGCAGCGCCCGCCCGCGGATGCCGCGCTTGGCCGCCTCATGGATCAGCGCCTCCTCCCGGCCATGCGTCACCCAGACCTCTGGCGCTCCCACGTCGTCGAGGGTCTGGTTCAGCTCGTCCCAATCGGAATGGTCCGAGATGACCAAGGGCAGCTCCACCCCCTTGCTGCGCGCCCGTTGCCGCACCCGCATCCAGCCGGACGCGTTGCACACCACGGGTTCGGCGAGGCGCCTGGCCCAGCGGTCGGCAATGGCGCTCGGGGGCGCGATGACAATGGCGCCGGCGAGCTTGTCCTTGCCCGCGACCGTTGCCGGCAGCAGCTCGCCCAACGGGATGCCCAGGCGCTCATAGGCGGCGCAGAGCGGCATCTGCGCGCCGTGCAGGTAGATGGGCCGGTCCCAGCCGGCTTGCCGCAGCAACGCGATCACCCGCTGCGCCTTGCCGAGCGCGTAGGCGCCCACGACGTGCGTGCGGTCGGGAAACAGCGCCACGCTGTCGAGCAGCTTGGCGATCTCATGCTCCGCCGAAGGATGGCGGAACACCGGCAGGGCAAAGGTCGCCTCCGTCACGAACACGTCGCAGGGGATCGGGACGAACGGCAGGCAGGTGGGGTCGGGCTGCCGCTTGTAGTCGCCGCTGACCACGGCCCGGCTGCCGCGCCACTCCATCGCCACCTGCGCGCTGCCCAGCACATGCCCGGCCGGCTGCATCCACAGGCGCACCTCGCCAACATGGATCGGCTCACCGTAATTCAGCGCCTGCTGTACGCCGCCGGCCCGGCCCGCGCCCATGCGGACGTCCATGAGCGCCAGAGTTTCGGGGCTGGCAAGCACGGCGTCGTGGCCCGGCCGGGCATGGTCGGCATGGGCATGGGTAATCACGGCCCGCCCAACCGGGCGCAACGGGTCGATGTAGAAACCGCCGGGTTCGCAGTACAAGCCGTCCAGCCGGACCTTGAGCCAGGTTTCGGGATGCGGCACCGCGGCGGGCCTGATGTCCCCCACCAGGCCCGGCACGTCAGCCCGGCTGTTTCGAGTCGTCGGACGCGAGCGGCACCGGCACCCAGCGCAGCCCGTCGCCGCTCTGGATCAGCATCAGCACGGTCTTGCGGTTCTGCTTGCGGTAGCGGTCCATGCGCTCCTGCACGTCGGACGGGTTGGAGACCGGCTCCTGCTGCACCTCCACGATCACGTCACCGGGCTTCAGGCCACGCCCGGCGGCGTTGCCGTCCGGCGCCACGTCCGTCACCACGACGCCCTTCTGGTCCTGCGACAGCTTGAACTTGTCGCGCAGGTCGTCGGTAATCGGCGCCAGCCGCGCGCCGAGGCCCGAAATCTCCGACGTGCGGGGACCAGGCGTGCGGCCCGGCGCCGTCGTCGCGGCGACCTGCTGCACCTCGTCCGGCAGCTCGCCGACCGAGGCCTGCACCGTGACCTGCTTGCCGTCGCGCCACAGCAGCACCGGCACGTCCTTGCCGATCACCGTTTCGGCGACGATGCGCGGCAGCGACTTCATCTCCTTCACGTCCTGGCCGTTGAACTTCAGGATGACGTCGCCGTTGCGGATCTTCGCCGCGTCAGCCGGGCCGCCCTCGTTCACCCCGGCGACCATGGCGCCGGCGGTGTCCTTGAGGCCGATGCTCTCGGCGATGTCCGGCGTCACCTGCTGGATGCGCACGCCCAGCCAGCCGCGGCGGGCGTGGCCGTATTCCTTCAACTGCGCGACGACGGACTTCGCAAGGTTCGCCGGCACCGAGAAGCCGATGCCGACAGAGCCGCCGGACGGCGAGTAGATGGCGGTGTTGATGCCGATGACCTCGCCCGCCATGTTGAACAGCGGCCCGCCGGAGTTGCCGCGGTTGATCGCGGCGTCGGTCTGGATGAAGTCGTCGTATGGCCCCTGCCGGATGTCCCGCCCACGGGCGCTGACGATGCCGGCGGTGACGGAGCCGCCCAGCCCGAACGGGTTGCCGATCGCCAGCACCCAGTCACCCACGCGCCCGGTGTCGCTGTCGCCGAACGGCACCGCCTTGAGCGGCTTGTCGCTTTCGACCTTGAGCAAGGCCAGGTCGACGCGGTCGTCCTTGCCGACCAGCGTCGCCTTCAGCGTGGTGTTGTCCTGGAGCGTCACGCTGATCTCGTCCGCGCCGTCGATGACGTGGTTGTTGGTCACGATGAAGCCGGCAGGGTCGATGATGAAGCCGGAGCCGAGGCTGACCGACCGCCCGCCGCCGGGGCCGCCGCCAAGGCCGTTATCTGGGCCGGGCTGCGGGCCTTCGCCGCGGTTCGGGCCGCGCCGCTGCGGGCCGCCCTGGCCGCCCGGGGGATGATTGCGGTCAAGGAAGTCCTTGAAGAACTGCTCGAACGGCGAACCCGGCGGGAACGTCGGAACTTCCGGGCCGCCGCGGTCAGCCCGCGCCTGGACGTTCTGCGAGGACGAGATGTTCACCACGGCCGGCAGCAGGGTTGCGGCCAGGTCGGCGAAGCTGTCCGGCGCGCCGCGCGCCACCGCCTGCGGCACGAACGGCGGCAACATCGCCGGCAGCACGAACACGCTGGCGAGTGCAAGCGCGCGAAAGGTCCGAAGGCGCATGACAAAACTCCCGAATGGAAGGCGGATGGTGACTCTGCTCATGCCGGCAACGCACTCGCAAGCCGGTAGATGGGGCGTCTCACGAGCTTGGGAATGCCGTTCACCGGGCCTCACTCCCCGGGCGCTTGCCGCAGCATGCGCAGGAACTCGCTGTCGGGCGTGAGCACAAGGCGGGACTGGCCGTTGCCGAAGGCCTCTCGGTAGGCCTGCATCGTGCGGTAGAACTCATAGAACTTCTGGTCCTGCTGGAAGGCGTCGGCGTAGATCTTGATCGACTGCCGCTCGCCTTCGCCGCGCGACCGGTCGGCGGTGGCGCGCGCTTCCGCCAGCAGCACCGTGCGGTCGCGCTCGGCGTCGGCGCGGATGCGGGCAGAGGCCTCGGCGCCTTCCGCGCGGGCTTGGCTGGCGATGCGCTCGCGCTCCGACTTCATGCGGCTCAGGATGGCCTGGGTGTTCTCTTCCGGCAGGTCGGCCCGGCGCAGGCGCACGTCCTCGATGGTCACGCCGAACTCCCGCATCTCGTCGCTGACCTGGCCGCGGATCAGCCCCATGATGCGCCCGCGGTCGGCCGACAGCACCTTGAGCAGTTGCTCGTTGCCCAGCACGCGGCGGAGCGAGGAGGTCACGACGGAGTTCAGCCGGGCGCGGATCGCGTCCTCCGCCGAACCCACGGCCTGGAAGTAGCGCAGCGGGTCGGTGATGCGGAACCGGGTGAAGCTGTCCACGATCAGGCGCCGCTGGTCGGCCAGGATCACCTCCTCGCCGGGCGTCTCGTAGTCCAGCAGGCGGCGGTCGAAGCTGATGACGGTCTGGACGAACGGCACCTTGAAATGCAGGCCCGGCGCGCTGATGACGCGGATCGGCTGGCCGAACTGGGTGATCAGCACCTGCTCGGTCTGCGCCACGGTGAACAGGCTGGCGCCGGCCAGCACGAGGAGGACCAGCGCGGCCGCGATGGCCGCAAGGACGGGGCGACTCACCGCGGAGCCTCCGCCACCGGCGCGGCGGGCAATGCAGGCGCTGCTGGGGGCCGTGGCCTACCGTTGGGATCAAGCGGCAGATAGGGCACGATGCCCTGCAGCTTGTCGTCCACGACGATGGAGGGCGTCTTGGTCAGGATGTCCTGCATCGTCTCGATGTACAGGCGCTTCATCGTCACGTCCTTCGCCACGGCGTAGGCGTTGTAGACGCTCAGGAAGCGCTGCGCTTGTCCAGCAGCCTCGGCGATGTTGGCCTGCCGCGCGCCGTCCGCCTCCGCGGTCAGCCGGGCCGCGTCGCCGCGGGCGCGGGGCACGATGTCGTTGCGGTAGCTTTCGGCCTCGTTGCGCGCCCGCTCGGCGTCCGTGTTGGCGCGCTGCACGTCCCGGAAGCTCTCGATCACGGCGCTGGGCGGGTCCACCTTCTGGAGCTGCACCTGGGTGATCTCCACCCCGGCGCCGTACTGGTCCAGCACGTTCTGCGCGCCCGTCGTGACGGACTGCTCGATGCGGGCGCGTGCCTCGGTCAGCGCGGGCTGGATCGGGGTGCGGCCGACCACCTCCCGCATCACGCTTTCGGCCACCGACTTCACGGTGTTCTCCGGGTTGCGCGTGTTGAACAGGAAAGTGCCGGCGTCGCGGATGCGCCAGAACACGCTGAAGTTGATGTCGATGATGTTCTCGTCGCCGGTCAGCATCAGCGCCTCTTCCAGCACTTCCCGCGCCGCGGTGCTGCGGCCCGGGATGTCGCGGGGGGACGCGTCGCGGCCGAGGTCCCGGGTCGCGCCGATCCGGCCGGCGCCGGCGGTGTCCGGGGCGATGCGGAAGCCGACCTCCGTGCGGTTGATGCGCGTCACCGCCGGCGTCAGCGCCTGCTCGATGGGCCAGGGCAGGTGGTAGTTGAGGCCCGGCAGCGTCGTGCGCTGGAAGGCGCCGAAGCGCAGCACCACGCCCTGCTGGTCCGGCTCCACCCGGTAGAAACCGCTGGCCAGCCAGATGATGGCGCCGACCAGCAAGATCAGCGCGATCAGGCGCGGGCTGCCGCGGCGTCCGCCCGGCCCGCCAGGGACGAAGCGCCGGGCAGAGGCCTGCAGCCGGGCCAGCACCTCCTCCAGGTCCGGGATGCCGTTCGAACCGCCGCCGCCCCACGGGCCGCGGTTCGGCCCACGCGGCGGCGTGTTGTTGTTGCCCGGCCCCCAGGGACCGGAGCCGCCACCGTTGTTCCAAGACATGCTGGTTCAGTGGCCCCCGTAGAACTGTGCCGCCAACTGCGACGAGAACCGTGCGCCAGCGGCGACGGCTGCGTTTGCAGTCCGGCGTCCGTGCGCCATATGCGGCATCACGACCGCGTGCATATTGACCGGGTATCGGAGGTTTACAAGCGATGGCGCCATTGACGACGGACGGGCTGCGGGCGGCGCTGCGCGCGGTGCAGGACCCGGCCTCCGGGCGGGACATCGTGGCCGCCGGGCTGGTGGACAGCCTGGCGGTGCGGGACGGCCTCGTGCACCTGGCGCTCCGCACCGACCGCGCCCATGCCGCCGCCATGGAGGGGGTGCGCCGCGCCGCCGAGGCCTTGCTGGCAAAGCAGCCAGGCGTGATCAACGTGACCGCCGTGCTGACCGCGCACCGCGCCGAGCCGACGCCGCCCCCAGCGCCTGCCCGCCCCGCGCCGGCGGCCAAGGCGGCGCTGCTGCCGCAGGTCGCACACATCGTGGCGGTGGCCAGCGGCAAGGGGGGCGTCGGCAAATCCACCACCGCGGTGAACCTCGCCGTCGCGCTGGCGCAGCAGGGCCATCGCGTCGGCCTGCTGGACGCCGACATCTACGGCCCTAGCCTGCCGCGCATGCTGGGCGTGGACCGCAAGCCCGAGACGCAAGGCGGCATGATGGTGCCGCTGCAGGCCTGGGGCTTGTCCGCCATGTCGATCGGCTTCCTGATCGACCCGGACACCGCGATGATCTGGCGCGGCCCGATGGTGATGCAGGCGCTGGAGCAGATGATGGGCCAGGTGCATTGGGGGGCGCTCGACATCCTGGTCGTCGACATGCCGCCCGGCACCGGCGACGCGCAGCTCACGATGGCGCAGCGTGTGTCGCTGAGCGGCGCCGTGATCGTCTCCACCCCGCAGGACATCGCGCTGATCGACGCCCGCCGCGGGGTGCGCATGTTCGAGAAGACGCTGGTGCCGGTGCTGGGCCTCGTTGAGAACATGAGCGTGTTCTGCTGCCCGAACTGCGGCCACCGGACGGAGCTGTTCGGCCATGGCGGCGCGCGGCGGGAGGCGGAGGCACTGGGCATCCCGTTCCTGGGCGAGGTGCCGCTGCTGCTGGACATCCGCACCACGTCCGACGCCGGCACGCCGATCTGCGCCGCCGCCCCCGACAGCCCGGCGGCCCAGGCCTTTGCCGCCATTGCGCGCCGGGTCTGGGACGGCCTCGCCGTTTCCGCCCCGGCGGCGCCCCGCATCGTGATGGATTGAGGAGAACGGCCGTTGCAGTCTGATGCGACCGACGGGATGCTGCGCGGCTTCTGGTACCTCGCCGTATCGGCGCGCAGCTTGAAGCCGGGCCGGACGCATCCGGTCACTTTGCTCGGCGAGGCCCTGCTGTTGGGGCGCCGGGCCGACGGGTCGGTGTTCGCGGTCAGCGACGCCTGCCCGCACCGCGGCATGCCGATGCGGCACGGCTCCTTCGACGGGCAGGTGCTGCGCTGCTGCTACCACGGCTGGGCATTCCGCAGCGACGACGGCTGCTGCACCGAGATCCCGTCGCTGGCGCCCGACGACCGCACCGACCCGGCCCGGTTCCGGCTGCGCACGTATCCGGCCCAAGACGTGCAGGGCAACGTGTGGGTCTATGTCGGCGCGGCCGGGGCTGAGCCGGGTCCGGTGCCGACGGTGCCGGGCTTCGAGGGGGTGGCGCCGCAGGTCACGACCACGATGCGCTTTCCCTGCGGCGTCGATCTCGCGGCCTGGGGCTTCTTCGATCCCGGCCACCCGGCCTTTGTCCACACCTCGCGCTGGTGGAAGAAGGACCCGGCGTCCCGCCTGCGGCTGAAAGCCAAGGGGTTCGAGCCGGAGGGCATGGGCTTCCGCATGCTGCGCCACCACCTGAAGGAGGGCGCCAACCCCTACCGCCTGCTGGGCCGCAACGTGCGGATCGACATCGGCATCCAACTGCCGGGCGTGCGGATCGAGCATATCCAGGGCGACCGTCACTCCGCCTGCGTGCTGGCCGCGGCGACCCCGGTGACGGCGACGGAGACGGACGTGCACTACTGCGTGTACTGGACCGTGCCGTGGCTGGCGCCGCTCCGCCCGGCGGCGGCCTGGATGGCGCGGGACTTTCTCAACCAGGACCGCGAGGTGGCCGAGCGGCTGACCGGCAACCCGGCCCTGCCCGCGCCGCTGTTCGTGGGCGACCCGGACGCGCAGGTGCGCTGGTATCAACGGCTGAAGAAGGAATACCTGGCCGCGCGGGAGGAAGGCCGGGCGTTCAACAACCCGCTGCGGGCGCAGACGCTGCATTGGCGGAGTTGATTTGGGCAGACTGACACCAGCGGCGCTTGCCTCTGGCTCATGGGGGGTGTTCTCTCGCCAG
>CAXUJE010000124.1:2979-13555 GCA_964251035.1 uncultured Acetobacteraceae bacterium | reverse complement strand
CCATCGTCATGCTCGACATCTCCGCCTCCATGGCGGCGCGGCTGCCGGACGGGCGGAGCGCGCTCGACGTGCAGCGCCTCGCGGTGTCGCTGCTCGGCGAGGCGTTGGAGCAGCGGGGCGACGCCTTCAAGCTCTGCGCCTTCGCGTCGAACGGGCGGGAGGACGTGCGGATGACGGGCATCAAGACGTTCGGCGAGCGGTTCGACGCGGGCGCCCTGTCCCGCCTGGCCGGGCTGCGGCCAGGGCTTTCGACCCGGCTGGGCGCGGCGCTGCGCCACGCGCGGTCGGAGTTTGAAGGCTCGCGCGCCTGGCGCCGGCTGCTGCTGGTGCTGACGGACGGGGAGCCATCGGATATCGACGTGGCGCATGGCCGGGAGCTTGTGGTCGATGCGCGGCGGGCGGCGCTCGGGCTGAAGCAGGCGGGCATCGACGTGTTCGGCGTCGTGCTGGACCCGGCAGGCGTGGGGTCAGCGGCGGCAGTGTTCGGCCCCTCAAACACGATTGCGGTCCGGGATCTGGCCGAACTGCCGGCGCGCCTGTCGGGACTGTATTTCAGGCTGGCGCGGCGGTAGGGGCCAGGGACGCCGCCCCTGGCCCTGGCGGCTCAGCGGTGGGCGGCGGCCTCGGTCGGGATGCCGTCGATGGGGCACTCCTCGGTGCCGATGGCGGGCCGGGTCATGGCTTCCACCATCTCCCGCGTCGCCTCGGGGTCGGCGATCCACTTGGCGTAGAAGTCATAGGGGCAGGACGCCTCGCCCTTGTCACCGTCACCGGAGTTGAGCATGCCCGTGTAGCCGCGGTGCAGCAGCTTGAACAGGTGGTTCTCCGACTGCATGTTCTGCCGGGCGTCGCGGATCAGCGACTTCGACAGCGCCGCGTACTGGATGCCGTTCTCCTCCGTGCCGCACTCGCCGAGCGTGCGTCCGTCGAAGCCGATGATGGAGGAATGGCCGAAGTACGAGTACACGCCGTCGAAGCCGGAGGCGTTGGCCACGGCGACATACACGTTGTTCGCCCAGGCCATCGACTTCGACATCAGGATCTGCTGCTCCTTGGCCGGGTACATGTAGCCCTGGCAGCGGATGATCAGCTCGGCGCCCTTCATCGCGCAGTCGCGCCAGATCTCGGGGTAGTTGCCGTCGTCGCAGATGATGAGGCTCATCTTGAGGCCCTTCGGCCCGTCCGAGACGTAGGTGCAGTTGCCGGGGTACCAGCCCTCGATGGGCACCCAGGGCATGATCTTGCGGTACTTCTGCACGACCTCGCCCTTGTCGTTCATCAGGATCAGGGTGTTGTACGGCGCCTTGCGGGGATGCTCCTCGTGCCGCTCGCCGGTCAGCGAGAACACGCCCCAGACCTTGGCCTTGCGGCAGGCCTCAGCGAAGATCTCGGTTTCCTCGCCGGGGATGGACGACGCCGTGTCGTACATCTCCTTGCTGTCGTACATGATGCCGTGGGTCGAGTACTCCGGGAAGATCACGAGGTCCATGCCCGGCAGGCCCCGCTTCATGCCGGTCAGCATGGCGGCGATGTTGCGCGCGTTGTCGAGCACCTCCGCGCGGGTGTGCAGGCTCGGCATCTTGTAGTTGACGACCGCGACGCCGACCGTGTCCTTGCTACTGGAAATATCACCGTGCAGCATTGCTAGCTCCTGTTGTTAAACCGCCATGTGCCGATGCACCAGCGCATCGGTCAGCTCCGACATGCCGCCCTCCGCCACCGCCCGGCCCTTTTCCATCATGGCGAAGTGGTGGCCGGCACGGCGGGCGAAGGCGACATTCTGCTCGACCAGCACCACCGTCAGCCTCGCCTCGCTGTTGAGGCGGATGATGATGGCCTCGATCTCCTCGACGATGCTGGGCTGGATGCCTTCCGTCGGCTCGTCGAGCAGCAGCACCTTGGGATCGGCGGCCAGTGCGCGGGCGATGGCCAGTTGCTGCTGCTGCCCGCCGGACAGCACGCCGCCGGGCCGGTCGAGGTTCTGCATGAGGTAGGGGAACAGCTCCGGCACCAAGTCGGGGATGACCCGGCGCCCAGGCCGCGCGAAGGCGCCCATCAGGATGTTCTCGCGGATGGTGAAGTCCGGGATGATCTCCCGCCCCTGCGGCACGTAGGCGATGCCGGCGCGGGCGCGGCGATACGCGGGCGCGCGGGTGATATCGCGGCCGGCCAGGCGGATCGTGCCGGTGACGCGCTCCATCAGGCCCATGAGGGTCTTCAGCAGCGTGGTCTTGCCGACCCCGTTGCGCCCCAATACCGCGGTGATCGCGTCCGCGGGGATGTCGAGCGACACCCCGTGCAGCGCGTGGCTGCGTCCGTAGAAGGCGTCCACGGCGTCGAGCGTCAGCATCAATGGATGCCCTTCGAGCCGAGATAGGCGGCGCGGACGCGGGGGTCGGCCTCGATGGCGGCCATGTCGCCCTCGGCCAGCACCTGGCCCAGGTGCATCACCGTGATCCGCTGGGCGATCTCCCGCACGAACGCCATGTCGTGCTCGACGACGACCACGGTGTGGGTGCCGCGCAAGCTCTTGATGATGTCGGCGGTGCGCAGGGTTTCAGCGGCCGTCATGCCGGCGGTCGGCTCGTCCAGCAGCAGCAGCTTCGGGTCCTGCATGACGAGCAGGCCGAGTTCGAGCCATTGGGTCTGGCCATGGCTGAGCGTGCCGGCCACCGTCTGCGCCTCGTCGGCAAGGCCGGTGAGATCCAGCACCTCCTCCAAGCGGCGGCGCGCGGCGCGCGGCAGGCCGAAGCGCAGGTTGGCGAACACGCCGGGCTTGCCGCACCCGGCGACTTCCAGGTTGCGGCGCACCGTCAGCTCGCGGAACACGCTCGGGATCTGGAACTTGCGGCCGATGCCGGCGCGGGCGATGGCCGGCTCTTCCCAATTGGTGATGTCGGTGTCGCGCAGGTGGACGCGGCCCTCCGTGCTCTTGGTCTTGCCGGAGATCAGGTCCATCAGCGTCGTCTTGCCCGCGCCGTTCGCGCCGAGCAGCACGCGCAGCTCACCCTCCTCGATGACCAGCGAAACGCCATCGACGGCCTTGAACCCGGAGAACGACACGCCGAGGCCATCGACCGTCAGCACCGCGCTCATGACGCGACCCGCTCCTCGGCGGATTGGGCGGTGGGGGGCCGCTTGCGCCCGAAGCGCGCCAGCACGGCGTCAGCCGCGTCGCTCGCGAAGCCCGCGACCCCGCGGGGCAGGTAAAGCACGACGAGCACGAAGATCAGGCCGATCACCGCGCGCCAGGCCTGCACGAGCGCCTGGGTCTCGCTCGCCCCGGCCTCGATGATGTTGATGCCGATGGCGCCGATGCAGGCGCCGAGCAGCGAGGCGCGCCCGCCGACCGCGGCCCAGACCACCATGGTGATGGAGAACGACAGGTCCATGAAGGTGGGCGAGGCGAACTGTGCCACGACGACGTACAGCATGCCCGCGACGCCCGCGATGGCGGCGGACACGGCGAAGAAGAACACCTGGTACAGCGGCACGTCGAAGCCGAGGTAGCGCACCCGGTCCTGGTCGTCGCGGATCGCCTGCAGGATCAGCCCGGCCCGCGTTTCCACCAGCATGCGCGTGGCG
This sequence comes from uncultured Acetobacteraceae bacterium, assembly GCA_964251035.1. GTDB lineage: Bacteria > Pseudomonadota > Alphaproteobacteria > Acetobacterales > Acetobacteraceae > CAHJXG01. The sequence continues at coordinate 9,970 of CAXUJE010000124.1, read as the reverse complement.
ATCAGCGCCAAGGCGAGCGCGCCGGCGACGACGTAGTAGGTGACGATCTCGTACGGGTCCAACTCGACGCCGAACACGGTGAGATTGCCCAGGTCGGTCAGCCCGTTGAACCCGTTGGTGACCGGCTGCGCGTCGATCACCACCAAGCGCACCAACAGCACCAGCGCCAGCATGATGATGGACACGAACACGCCCGAGATGCGCTTGCGGAACATGACCCAGCCGATCACGGTTGCGACCAGCACCGGCGCCAGCACAGCCATGGCGATGCCGAACCACGGGTTCTGGAACGGCGTCCATAGGAACGATCCGTGGTTGATGCAGCACAGGTCGGTCTTGGCGCCTGGCTCCGCGTTCCAAAGCATGAAGTCGGGCACCGGGGTCGCGGACCCCTGCTGCAGGCTCGTCGGGCTGGCCAGCTTGAGCGACATCGCCATCATGTAGGCGCCTAAGCCAAAGAACAGGCCTTGGCCGAGGTTGAGGATGCCGGCATAGCCCCAACTGAGCGCAATGGCGACGCCGAGCAGGCCGTACACGAGGAACTTGGCGATGCGGTTGAGCCAGAACTCCTCCAGCACCAGCGGCGCGCACAGGATCAGGCCGATGAACACCGCGTAGGCGGCATAGTCGAGCGTCCGCTTGCCCGGCATGGCTCAGCGCGTCCGCGACGCGAACAGGCCGCGCGGCCGGGTCATGATGACGGCGATCACGAAGGCGAACACGACGGCGCGGGCGATGATGTCGTTCGACAGGAACGCGGTGATCCCGTTGAGCTGGCCCAGCAGCCCGGCCGAGAAGATGGAACCGGCCAGGCTGCCGACCCCGCCCACCACGACCACCAGGAAGGCATCGACCACCATGGGCGTGCCCATGTCGGGGAATACGGTCTTGAAGCCCGACACCATGACGCCCGCGACCCCGGCGAGGCCGGAGCCGTAGGCGAAGGTGAGCGCATTGACGCGGTCCACGTCGATCCCGCAGGCGGCGGCCATGCCCGGGTTGCGCATGATGGCGCGGACCTGGATGCCGATGGGGGTGCGGTACATCAGCAGCCAGGTGAGGAGTGCCAGCAGCAGCGTGACCACGATGATGAAGGCGCGGAACGCGTTGACTTGGACGTGGCCGAACGTGAGCGCGCCAGTCAGCTCCGGCGGCACCGCCACGTTCTGCAGGCCGGGGCCGAGGCCCGCGATGTGCAGGCCGAAGAACGACGCGCCCAATTCGAGCCGCACCGCCTGCTGGATCAGGATCGCGACCCCCCAGGTGGCGAGCAGGGTGTCGAGCAGGCGGCCATACAGCCTCCGCACCACCACGCGCTCGATGGCGTAGCCGATCAGGGCGGTCGCGATGAAGGCGAGCGGGATCGCGGCCAGGATGTCCAGGTGCAGGTAGATCCGGGTCAGCACGGCCGTGTAGGCGCCGAGCATGACCATCTCGCCGTGCGCCATGTTGATGACGCCCATGGCCCCGTAGGTGATCGCAAGCCCGAGGGCGACCAGCAGCAGGACGGAAGCGAGGCTCAGGCCGATGAACACGACTTCAGCCATGCCCCCGTCCTCCCGCCATTGGTCCTCCTGCCATGCGCGCCTATCCCTTCAGCTTGGCGGTATCGAGGCCCTTGCCCGTGCAGAACGGCGCGCTGTCGGTCTCTCCGTAGGCCACGTAGGGCAGCGGCATGACCGGCGCCTTGTAGGCATCGACGATCTTGCCCTGCCCGTCCGGCTGCCACTGCGCGATGCGCGGCGTGAGCCAGGTGTGCAGGTTCTGCGGCTCGATCTTCACCATGCCGCCCGGCGCCGCGAATTCCTGGCCCGCCAGCGCGTTGCGGATCGGGATGGGCTGCGCCTCCTTGGCCTTCTCGACCGCCTGCGCCCACAGGAACACCTGGAAGTAGGAGGATTCGAGAGCGTGGTGCGTCACCGCCTTCGGGTTCTTCACGTAGGCCCGGTAGCGCTCGACGAACGCCTTGTTGGCGTCGGTGTCGATGGCCATGAAGTACGGGAAAGAGGTGAAGCTGCCCGCCGCGTATTCCGGCCCCATGGCGGCGATCTCGATCTCGGAGGTCACGGTGGCGCAGATCGGCAGCTTGTCCTGCGACATGCCCTGGTTCTTGAACTCGCGGTAGAAGGCGATGACGCTGTCGCCCACCACGTTCGACAGCACCACGTCGGCGCCGGAGTTCTTGATCTTGTTGACCATGGACCCCCACTCGGAGTCGCCCAGCTCCAAGTATTCGTCCGCGATCCACTGCCCGCCGTTCTTCTCGATCAGGATCTTGCTGACCTTGGCCATCTCGCGCGGGTAGATGTAGTTCGACCCCACGATGAAGAACTTCTTCTTGCCGAGCGTGTTGATGATCCAGGGGATGAAGTTCGACAACTGCTGGTTCGGCACGGCGCCGGTGTAGGCGACGTTCTTGGAGCACTCGAACCCTTCGTAATAGGTGGGATACAGCAGCAGGTTCTGCCGCCGCTCGAACACCGGCAGCACCGCCTTGCGGCTCGCCGAGGTGTAGCAGGCGAACACGGAGGGCACCTTGTCCTGGATGACGAGCTTCGACGCCTTCTCGTTGAAGGTCTTGGGGTCGGACGCGCCGTCTTCCACGATGGGCTGCACCGGCCGGCCCAGCACGCCACCCTTGGCATTGATCTCGGAGATCGCCATCAGCGTCGCGTCGTTCAGCGACTTCTCGATGATCGACAGGCCGCCGGTTTGCGAGAACAGCACTCCCACCTTGATCGCGTCTGCCGCGCGCGCCGGGCGGTGGAAGAAGTACGGCGCCGCGAGCGCCCCGGCCGCGCCGATCAGGGCCGTCCGCCGTGTCGTCAAGCCTGCCGTCGTGTGCATGGGCGCGAAAGCCTCCTGGTTGTGCCGAGACGCCGGACGGGATCGCCCAGCCGGATGCAAGATCTGCGGGCAAAGGAATGGGGGCGTACGGGCCGCGTGGCCTTGCCGGGGCAACGTCATTGGTGCCGGGGCGTGCGGGGGTCGTCCCGCCGTTCGACTGAGCTTAATCGGCGTTCCCGCGGAAGTTCAAGACCTCGTTTGCGTTGATGATCGCCTCGGCCATCTCCTCCATGCTGATCCGCTTGCTCATCGCCTGCTTGCGGAGGCTTTGGTAGGCGGCGTCCTCCGACAGGCCGTGCCCGGCCATGAGGATCGACTTCGCCCGCTGGATGCGCTGGATGCCGACCAGCTTGCGCTCCAGCTTCTGCGCCCGGCGCAGCGCCTCCTGCTGCTGCAGCCACAGGCTGCGGGCGATGGCGAGCTGGGTCAGCAGGCCGAACGGGCGCACCGGACGCTCGATGACGGCATGGGCGCCGGCCTCCAGCACAAGCTGCAGGACTGACGGGTTCTCGTAGCCGACGACGGCGATCAGGGTGGGCGCGATCCGGTCATGGCCCCGGAACAGCCGGCGCAGCGGCTCGCGGCTGTCGTGGTCGATGGCCAGCAGGACGATGTCGGCGGTGGGCGCGACCGCCTCCGGCACCGGCCATGCGGTGGACACGGCGCAGCCGATGCGCCGCAGGTGCTCGACCAGGCTGACGCCCTCGCTGTCCGGCGGGTGGATGACATCGACGCGCAGGCCGCGCAGGTCGCGGAGGATCTGGATCGCCACAGGCTCGACCCGGGCCGGCGGTCAGGCAGGGAGCCGGGGCACGCCGCCCGACCATTCGTCGAGGGTCTGCGTCACGCGGTACGGGTCCGGCTTGACCGGGGCCTCGGCATTCCAAACCACCTCGAACCGCCCTTCCGCATTCAGGCGGGCGACGCGGGGCCAGAGATAGGTGTGGTTGTTGTCGGGGTCGATCCGCACGCGCCCCTGCGGCGCATCGTACTCGCACCCTGCCAGCGCCGCCTGCACAAGCCCGGGATCGTCGGCGCCGGCCTGCCTGATCGCCTTTGCCGCCAGCATGACCTGGAAATACGCGGCCTCCGCCGCCGCAGGGACCGGCGCGTCCGCGCCGAAGCGCGCCCGGTAGGCCGAAACGAAGCCGGCGGCGGCCGGGCCGGGCAGGATGTCGAAGAAGGGCGCTGCGGTGACGTGGCCGCAGGCGGCCTCGCCCGTCATCTCCGCCACCTCCGCTTCGCCCGTCGTGAGGCTGGCGATGGGCAGCCGGGCGGCGTCGAAGCCGGCCCGGTAGAAGGCGTCGTAGAACATGGCCGTTCCTTCTCCCACGACGGTTGAAAACACGACATCCGGCTCCGTGCGGGTGATCTCGCGGATCGCCTTGTTGAAATCCGCGGGCTGGGGCAGGAGCGGCACGTAGATCTCGTCCAGCACGGCGCCGCCGGCCTGCCGGACCAGCTCGGCCATGATGCGGTTGGATTCGTAGGGGTACACGTAGTTCGACCCCACGAAGAAGAAGCGCCGGCCGTAGGCTCCGAACAGGTACTTCGCCAACTGCATCGAGTTCTGGTTCGGCGCGGCGCCCGTGTAGATGCAGTGCTTCGAGTACTCGAACCCCTCGTACAGCGTCGGGTAGAACAGCAGGCCGCGGTAGGCCTCGACCAGCGGCAGCACGGCCTTGCGGGTGTTCGACATGTAGCAGCCGAAGAGCAGGCGGGCGCTCCCTTGGCTGAGCAGGCCCTCAGCCAGGGCCGCGAACTGCTTGGGGTTGGAGGCCGGGTCGCAGATGATCGGCTCGATGGGGCGGCCGGCGACGCCGCCGGCCTGGTTGAGCTGCTCGATGGCCAGCAGGGAGGCGTTGAGCTGCGTTGTTTCGACTTTCGCCGTGACTCCGGTCTGCGAGCAGAGCAGGCCGAAGCGCCAAGGCGGGTTCACGAGGCGTCTGCCGCCTTTGGGCCGGCCTGGGAGCCTTTGGTGCCGTCGTGCAGGAATGCCACCGCGTCCGTCCTTTTGGCTTGGCGCCCAAACGCGGCGCCGCTGCGCCATGATCTTTGTGAAATGGTGGTGGGAAGGCGCTACTTCCGGCGGGGTGCCGGGTCAACGCCGGATGCAGCCCGGAAGCATGCCTTGGAAGCCAGCGCCAGCGCAAGGGACAGCCGCCCGCCGTCCGGGGCGAGCAGGCGTATCCCGGTTCCCGCCCCGTTGGGCAGCGCGGAGATGCCGGACACGCAACCCAGGCGGTCGATCCCGGCCTGCAACACCTTGCCGTCCTCCAGGAGTCGGCCAAGCAGGAGCACGCTGCCAGCGGCGCGGTAGGGTCCGAGCGGCGAGGCGACGGTCCCGAGCATCGCGCCGGCAACCAGCCCGCGGTCGGTCACGCACAGGCCGCCATCCGGGCCACGGACAACCGTCTCGGTTTGGATATGGTCAAACGGGGCGCCTCCGCCGCGCGGGTCGTGGCAGGCGAAGCCGTCCTGGCACACCGCGGCCGCGCCCGGCCCGAGCGTCACGTCGAGCGTCGCATGCACCGCCGCCCCCGGGAACAGCACCAGCGGGTCCGGGGCGTAGGCCAGCAGGCTGCCGCGCGCCAGCGACAGCCGCACGTCCACCGCCGCGGGCCGGCCGCGGCAGTCGTGGACGATCGTGGCCGACTGCGTGGTGACGAACGCCGCGGCCCCCTCCCCCATTGCGACGGAGAGGCCGAGGCGCTCCCCGCTGTAAACCCCGCCGGAGGCGGATTGCAGGTACAGGGTCGCGAGGTCCGGCCGCCCGGGGTCGAGGTGGAACGGCCGCGTGACGTGGAACGGGTAGGGCACGTGCTGGCGCAGCAGGCCCGTGCGCCCGCCCGTGACGGCGAAGGCCAGCGCGGCTTGAACACTTGCCTCAGCGGTCAAACAGGACCGCGCGGCACAGGCTGTCGGCCACGGCCGCGACCCCCGCCCCGCCCCGCGCGTCGGTGGCGACGACGGGACGCCCGTCCCGAATTGCGCCTGCCTCCGCCAGCATGAGCGGCAGATCGACGCCCACGTATGGCGCGAGGTCGGTCTTGTTGACCACCAGCAGGTCGCAGCGCAGCACGCCGGGTCCGCGCTTGCGCGGGATGTCGCCGCCGCCAGCCACGTCGATCACGAAGACCCACCAGTCCACAAGATCAAGCGAGAAGGTCGAGGCGAGGTTGTCGCCGCCGGACTCGTAGATCAGCAGGTCGAGGCCGGGCCAGCGCCGCTCCAGCGTGTCGCCAGCGACGATGTTGAGCGTCGGGTCCTCGCGGATCACCGTGTGCGGGCAGGCGCCGGCCTCCACGGCGGCGACGCGCGCCGGGTCGATCAGGCCGGACCGGCGCAGGCGCTCGGCGTCCTCCTCCGTCACCAGGTCGTTGGTGACGACCGCAAGGTCGACGCCGCGTGCCGTGAGCACGGGGATCAGCGCCTCGATCAGCGCGGTCTTGCCGGAACCAACGGGGCCGCCGATGCCGATGCGCGCCGCGGTCATCGCAGCATGTAGCGCCGCGCGAGCGGCAGCTCGGCCGCCGGTTCGCAGGTGGCGAGCACGCCGTCCACATACACGTCGAAGGTCTGCGGATCGACGCGCATGTCCGGGCAGGCGTCGTTGCGCAGCATGTCCGCCTTCCGCAAGCCGCGCGTGCCGCCGGCCGGCAACAGCGCCTTGTGCAGGCCAAGCTCCGCGCCCAGCCCGGCGTCGATGGCGCTCGGGTGCACGAAGCACGCCGACAGCGCCTGCTTGGCCCGGCCGAACGCGCCCCATTGCGGGCGCAGGATCAGCGGCTCGCACGTCATCAGGGACGCCGCGCTGTCGCCCATCGCGCCCCAGGCGATGAAGCCACCCTTGATCACCAGCTCCGGCTTGATGCCGAAGAACGCCGGGCGCCAGACGACGATGTCCGCCATCTTGCCGTCCTCCAGCGAGCCGACGTGCCCGGCGATGCCGAAGGTGCGGGCGGCGTTGATGGTGTACTTGGCGATGTAGCGCAGGATGCGCGCGTTGTCCCCCTGCCCCAGCCGGTCCTCCGGCAAGGGGCCGCGCTGCTCGCGCATCTTGCTGGCAAGCTGCCAAGTCCGGCAGACCACCTCGTGGATGCGCCCCATCCCCTGGCTGTCGGAGCCGAGCATGGAGATCGCG
>CAXUJE010000124.1:0-2879 GCA_964251035.1 uncultured Acetobacteraceae bacterium | reverse complement strand
CACCTCGTGGATGCGCCCCATCCCCTGGCTGTCGGAGCCGAGCATGGAGATCGCGCCGATGTCGTGCAGCACGTCCTCCGCTGCAATCGTCTGCGGGCGGATGCGGCTTTCGGCGAAGGCCACGTCCTCCGGCACGCGCGGGTTCAGGTGATGGCACACCATGGTCATGTCGAGGTGCTCGTCGAAGGTGTTCACCGTGTAGGGGTTGGTGGGGTTGGTCGAGCTGGGCAGGCAGTTGGGCACGCCCGCCACCCGGATGATGTCGGGCGCGTGCCCGCCGCCTGCGCCCTCCGTGTGGTACATGTGGATCGTGCGCCCGCCGATGGCGGCCAGGGTGTCTTCGACGAAGCCGCTCTCGTTCAGCGTGTCGGTGTGGAGCTGCACCTGGAAGTCGAGCGCGTCCGCCACGCGCAGGCAGGCGTCGATGGTGGCCGGCATCGCGCCCCAGTCCTCGTGGATCTTCAGCCCCAGGCAGCCGGTCCGCATCTGCTCGATCAGCGCGTCCGGGTGGTGCGCGTTGCCGCGGCCCAGGAAGCCGAAGTTGATCGGCCACGCCTCGGCCGCCTGCAGCATCCGCGCCGTGTTGAACGGCCCGCCGGAATCGATGCCCACGGTGATCGGCCCCAGGGAGCCGCCCAGCATGGTGGTGATCCCCGAGGCGATGGCGTGCTCGCAGAGCTGCGCGCTGTCGAAATGCACGTGCACGTCGATGGCGCCGGGCGTCGCGATCAGCCCTTCGCAGTCGCGCACCGTGGTGCCGGCGCCGACGATCAGCCGCGGATCGACCCCGTCCATCACGGCGGGGTTGCCGGCCTTGCCGAACCCGGCGACGCGCCCGCCGCGCAGGCCGAGGTCGCCCTTGACGATGCCCAGCACGGGGTCGATCAGCACCACGTTGCACAGCAGCATGTCGAGCGCCCCGGCCGCGGCCGTGACGCCGGAGGCGAGGCCGATCCCGTCCCGCAGCGTCTTGCCGCCGCCGTGCAGGCATTCGTCCCCGTAGACGGCATGGTCGTGCTCCACGACGGCGATCAGCGCGGTGTCGCCGAGGCGGATGCCGTCGCCCGTGGTCGGGCCGTACAGCGCGGCGTACTCGGCTCGGGTGATGCGGGCCACGGACCTATGCGCCCCGGAACCCGGCCGCCCGCGCCCGCGCCAGGGCCGCCGGAAGCGCCGCGGCGTCGGTTGCGCCCTCCGTCAGCGCGTTCAGCCCGGTGACGGCGCCGGTGCCGCCGAAGGCCACCAGCGCCACCTCCCGCGCCTGGCCCGGCTCGAACCGGGTCGCGGTCCCGGCGGGGATGTCGAGCCGCATGCCGAACGCGGCGGCGCGGTCGAACTCCAGCGCGCGGTTGGTTTCGAAGAAGTGGTAATGCGACCCGACCTGCACCGGACGGTCGCCGGTGTTGACGACCGAAACCGTGGCGCGGCGCTTGCCGGCGCTGAGTTCAATGCTGCCCGGCGCCGGGATGATCTCGCCCGGCTGCACCGTGTCCGCGGGATCGCCCTCGCGCGGGCGGATCGGGTCGTGCACGGTCACGAGCTTGGTGCCGTCAGGGAACACGCCCTCGACCTGCAGCATCGGCACCATGCTCGCCACGCCAGGCAGCACGTCGGCGGTGGTCAGGATGGTGGAACCCAGCCCCATCAGCTCAACCACCGTGCGGCCGTCGCGCGCGCCTTCCAGGATTTCGTCGGCGATCAGGGCGACCGCCTCCGGGTGGTTGAGGCGCAGGCCGCGGGCACGCCGGCGCCGGGCCAGCTCGGCGGCGGTGAAGATCGCCAGGCGCTCCAGCTCGGTGGGGGTCAGCAGCATGGTCGGCTCCGGTTGGGATGGCGCGTCAGCTCGCGAACAGGCGCAGGGATGCGCCCTGCTGCCGGGCACAGGCGATGTCGAGCCAAGGCAGGAACCCGCCGAGCCGGTCGATGTCCGACACCGGACCGCGGGACAGCCCCGCGATGATCGGCAGGACGTCGCGCAGGGCGGCTTGGGCGGGCAAGGCGCCGAGGCAGCCCAGGCGCACGGCCGCGGAGGCGAGGCCGCTCGCCACCGTGTAGCCGGACACCTGGGTCGCCGCGTCCTCGTCCAGCCCGGAAGCCTGCCACAACGCGCCTTGCAGAAGGGGCAAGTGGCCGACGATGGCGTCCGCATCCAACGCTGCCTGGAGCGCCGAGGCTCCCGGCGTGCCGAGCCGGACGTGCGCCGCGAGCAGCGCGGCCCCGTTGCGGCGCGAGCCGCGACGCAGGCTTTCGGGCAAGGTCGCCGCTTCCAGCGCCCGGCCGATCTCAGCCAGGCGGGCCACGTCCGACCCTGCACGCCAAGCCTGTGCCAGGGCGGTCCGGTCGCAGGGTGCCCAGCGGTGGCGCAGCACGGCCTCCATCACCCCGGCGAGCGCCGGGCCGTCGAGGCGCACGCCCATGGCGTCCAGCCCCTCGATCCCATTGGAGAACGCGAAGCCGCCGCTCGGGAAGGCCGCGTCCGCCTGCTGCAAGGCCGGGAGCAGGCTCAGCACGGGACGGCGTCGATGATGCCGCAGTCCAGCCGGTCCGGCGCCGCCAATGGGCCGAGCCGGGCGAGGTAGTCCTCGGACGGCGCTTCCAGCGCGACCAGCAGGGCGCCGTCCTCGAACCGCACGCGCCAATGCAGGTTGCCGGCGTGGTAGCCCAGCATCAGGGCGTCGTCGCGGGTCCGCGGCACGAGGCGCAGCCACTGCTGGGCCGCGACGCGGAGCAGAAGACCAGCATCCTCTGCAAGCCAAAGCACGGCGCCGTCGAACAGCGCCTGCTCGCGCGGCAGGGCGATCTCGACCGTGCGGCCGGCCTGGCTCGTCGCGCGCGCCTTCCAGGATTTCGTCGGCGATCAGGGCGACCGCCTCCGGGTG
>CAXUJE010000123.1:0-13654 GCA_964251035.1 uncultured Acetobacteraceae bacterium | reverse complement strand
TGGGCGGCCGGCGCAGCCGGAGGAGATCGGCGCTGCCGTGGCGTTCCTGGCCAGTTCGCGGTCGGCTTATACGAATGGGACTGTGCTGACCATCAATGGCGGCCCGTAGGCGGGGCTGAGCGAACAAATCCCAATGCAACACCTAGAACATGACCGCATCAGGTGGACTCACCTGATCGGTGAACGTGCTCATGAAATCAAAAGGCTAGTGCGGGACCGGTGCATGTATCTAGACCGGTCCCGCACTAGGCATTTGCCGGATCGCCGACGTGGCAATTGTCCGTCAGAAGCGGACTTAACGCTGGCACGTGTATACCACCTCGTCAAACGGTCGGACACCGTTGGCGAAGTCGAGGTTGGTTGTTTGTTCACGCTATGACGGCCTCGGCAAGCCCACCCTCACCCGGTCCGAAAGCTCCTCGCACGGCATCTGGAAGGAGCGATGAAGTGGATCGACCGACTTCGCCAACGGCATCCGGTGGTTTGACAGAATGATACGGCTGCGTGCGCAAACGCTAATGAGATGCCGGCCAATGCAAGCCTGCCAACTACCTATCACGACACGTTTGCAGGACAGCCAATTATGGCTCCCACATATGGCAAAACCTACGAAACGTTCCCAGTTGACAAATCTGGCAAGCGTGCATGAATATATTAAATCGACAGAGGTGAGACGGCCATGTTCAAAATATGGAGCTTTGGCCTTCTCGCTATGGTCGTCGTATTAGGGGGGAATGCTTGGGCTCAGTCCAACACTCGAGATGCGGGGCAAATATGCCTACCCGTTCTAATCCCGAATGAAATTAAAGACCAGAGCCACGGTGATAGCAATATCGCATTCCGCAACGCATTTTGTGGGAAGTGGAACTCTGACCACAGTAGCGATCAAGGGTTCTCATCAGGTGGAAATTACTTAGAGGTTTTCTCGGGAAACCTGAGCGGTCATTCTAATTCAAGGTCAGTTGACGGGGCACAGTTTTGTTCTGACAAGTCTCTCGTCGCCACCCAAAGTGTTCAAATTTCATACTGGTCTTCGACGGTCGGCGACAAGGCTCGTGGATACTTTGTTGACTGCGTTAAAGATATTGTAACGGCTGAGGCAAGATCACAGCTTCCCTTGGTGGTTTCGGAGGAGTCATCCGGAGACGATGTACTGGTGAGGGTATCGTGGAACGCTAATAGCGGCTTACCCAGCCGAAAATTCAGTGACGTCACAGCGGACAACCTAATTTGTACTACTCCAAAAACTATGCACCCTGGAACCCGCATTCCTAGCATCCAACCCACTATCATAACTTGTAAGTGGATAAACGATTTTGTTTCGAATGGCTCCATCACAGTCAATACAACTGAGGGAATGTCGGCGTCGGCTCTAGCTGTTCGCCAGATTACTACTCTTGGAAAATTAGCCCTTGAGCTCAGTCATACTGAGACACAGGTGACTGCATCTAAAAAGGTGTGCAGCGGTCTAGTCACGAATGATCATGGCCGCAACAGCCGAGTCGGCCCTGTTTACGTCACTGTTAACGCCGAGAAGCCTCCGGTCGCCTGGCATGATATAGCGACGGAATGCACCGTCAATCCAGGTTCGTGTCACTGGAATGGAATCGATAAACCGGGCGGCTTTGTGACTCTTCAAGATACACCGACAACGCTCCAGGTTCTCAGAAATGTGGGTGGAGATCCATTACAGTTTCGCGTATGCGCAATCGAGGATGAGCAGTCGCAAGTGGTAGTTCCGGTGCGCGGCCCCGAGCAAGATGCCGTACGAAACACGACCATCTCCTTCATGATACCATCTGGTCAGAGTGGCCAAATTATCTTCACCAGTGAGCAGGGTGCGGTCTCCTCGATCCCAGTCGGAAATTCAGTTGCACCATTTTTCCTAACGACCCAGAGCGATGTGCCTGGAGGCAGAGGTTTTACCTATCTAATTAGGGAGTCCCGGCCGACATCGGCAGAAGTGAGTCTAACAGCAAAACGCCCTAGGGCGCGGCCTACCGTCCTGGCCCACTAATGCTTCCTCGCTTACCCAGCGATGCCCCCTATTCAAGCTGCCTGATTCTCGGCGACCACCTCGGCAACCGTCTCAGGGTTACGTGCAATGACCATCAGCAGCACGCGCGCAGCCGGATCGGGCCGGCGTAGCCCTTGCTCCCAATCGCGCACGGCTGCGACTGCCAGCCCGAACCGCTGTGCGAAAGCGGGCCGGGTCAGGTCCAATCGCTCGCGAATAGCCCGCACGTCTATGTCCCCGGGCGGAAGGTGCACGCGCGCAGCATCCTTCTCGCCTCGCACGATGGCGGCGGCCTCCTGCATCGAGGCGATCAGCTCGCGCCCGAAATCGGTGTCTTCGTTCTTGGTCATGATCCTGCTCCTTGCTTCATCTCCGCCGCCAACGCGGCCACCACTTTGCGCTGTGCCGGGCTGAGGTCGCCCTGCTCATTCTTGCCATAGATCAGGAGGGCAAGGATGGGCAGGCTCTCGGTCAGCACGTAATAGATCGCCCGAAACCCGCCGCTCTTGCCCCGGCCTTTTGGCGCGAAGCGCAGCTTCCGCACCCCGCCAAGACCGGGCATCACGTCGCCAGCCATCGGATCGCGGGCAAGCGTATCGATCAGATCGGCTCGATCCTCCACCGACAGCAACGCATCCGCACGACGGCTGAAGATCGACGTTTCCAAAACCGCATGCAGCATAATATACTCATACAGCATTGCTGTATGGTTATCAACAGCAATGCTGTAGCTTAAGCTGACACTATCTGCCCAGCCCCAGCCCACAGCTTTGCCATTGCCGCTCGCGATCCTGCTCCGGCTCTGGCGGCAGTCCGCGCTCCTGGCGCTCCCCCTGCCGCGCCTGCCACTTCTCGGCCTCCTGCGCCTCCCGCTTGATGCGCCGCCTCCAATCCCAGCTGAGCGCCATTCCCCCTCGCGCCTGGGCAAAGCCGCGCGCCAGCTCGTCCAACCCGGCCTGGTGCTCGCGTTCGACGCCGGGCAGCTCCATGCTCCTGCCGCTGCTGGCGACGCATAGCGCGGCACGCTCGCCCTCTTCGCCCAGCTGCTGCCCGGCTGCGGTCACGAACCGGTCCAGTTGTTCCTATGACAACGCCATGGCCGAGAGCTTCATGAAGACGCTCAAGCACCAGGAAGTCGACGCCGGCACCTACCGTGATCTCGCCCATGCCAGGGACGCCATCGGGGAGTTCATCGAGACCGCCTACAACCGCCAAAGGCTCCACTCGGCTCTTGCCTATCTGTCGCCAGTGGAGTTCGAATCCAACGAGCCCTGGGCTGCTGTGCAGCAGCCCAGGGCTATGACGCAGCCGAGCTGTCCGTAATTCACTGTCTCACCCAAGGGGTCCAGCTCATCAGCTCACATGCACGGGAAAACGGACACGACAATTGCCGGACGGCAAAACGGACAGCTAACATCCGGCCGGATGAGCTTACAATGTTATGGACGGCTCACGGCCGAGTTGCAGCATTGAAACCTAATAGCCCCTTGCGATGTCAAACCGGTTCGGCAGAGCCTCACCGTTACGGAACGCCCGCAAGTTCTGAAAGAAGATATCCAAGCTCAGCGGAATATACGTATCCGGATCGTCGGCCGAGACATGCGGCGTCATCACCAAGTTCGGCGTCGCCCAAAGCCGGTGGCCTGGCGGCACCGGCTCCGGCACGAACACGTCCAGCACCGCGCCGGACAGATGACCGCCCTCCAGCGCGTCGCACAGCGCGTCCTGATCCAAAAGCGCGCCGCGGCCGATGTTCGCCACCCCCGCACCCGGCGGCAGCAAGGCGATGCGGCGGCGGTCCAGCACGCCCCGCGTCGCGTCCGTGAGCGGGAGCGCCAGCACTAGGAACTCCGTATCGCCCAGCACCGCGTCCAGCTCGTCCAGGGCAACGACCCGGGCGCAGGCCGGGTGCGGTTCGGCCCGGGTGCGGATGCCGGTGACGCGCATGCCGAACCGGGCCGCCTGCCCCGCGACCGCGCCGCCCAGCGTGCCCAGCCCGGCCACCGTCACCCGCCGCCCGGCCAGCACGGAGCCGTGCCGCGGCGCCCACTGCCCGGCCCGCTGCGCCGTGGCGAAGCCCGGCAGGCCGGACGCCAGCATCAGCAGCGCCATGATGCCATACTCGCCGGCCTTCGCGCCGTGCGTGCCGCGGTTGTTCAGCAGCGCCGCGCCGGGCGGGAACCGGTCGAAGGGGGCCAGTGAATCGAGGCCGGCGGAGGTGCAGTAGATCAGCCTCAGCCGCGGCGCCTCCGCGGGAAACAGCCGGCGGACCGCGCCGGTCTGCGACACCAGCACTTCCGCCTCGCCCATCGCCGCCTGGAACGCCTCGGGCGTCTCGCCATAGCTCACGGCGTGGCCGCCCGACACGTCGGGCGCGCGGGCGGCGGCGGCGTCCCATTGGGCCGGGGTGACGGCGAACTGCGGGTCGCCAGGCAGGTTCTGGACGTGGATGCGCATCAGGGCCTCGCGATCTGGCTGGTCAAGGTGTGCAGCAGGACGGCGGCGGCCTGCGCGACGTTCAGGCTCTGCACGGCGCCGCGGGCCTGGATGCGGACCCGGCGGCGGCAGGTTTCCAGCGCGTCGAAGCCGACCCCCCGCTCCTCGTTGCCCAGCACCAGCGCCACCGGACGGTCCCGCGGCAGGGCGGTGACGGGCACGGCCTCCTCCGTCAGCGTCGCGGCGACGGTGCGGTAATACGGATCAAGCGCCAGCAGCGCCTTGCGCAGGTTGCGGGTCTTGGACACTTCCAGGTACTCAAGCCCGCCCTCCGCCACGCGGTAGGCGGCATCCGACGGCATGGCTTGCAGCGGCGTGTCGTGCAGCACCATGGCGCGCACGCCGAAGAACGCGGCGCTGCGGGCGATGGCGCCGAGGTTGTGCGGGTTGCCCACGCTGTCCAGGATCAGCAGCAGCGGGAAACGCGGCGGGCGCACGAAGTCCAGCATGCCCAGCGGCCGGGGCGATGCCACCGCGACGACGCCGCCGTGGTGCGGGGTGCCGGCGGCGCGCTCCAGCTCGTCGGGCGGCAGCAGGCGGTAAGGGCGGCGCATGCGGGCCAGCTCGGCGCAGAGCGGGCCGACGCGCGCCTTGCTCTCCTCGTTGTAGAACAGGCGGATCACGTCACCGGGCCGGCAGGCGAACAGGGCGGTGACGGCGTTCAGGCCGCAGATCCGGTCATCGGGCATACCGGTGCTTCCGCCGCCCCGGCGCCGCTGTCAACCTGGCGGCATGATCCCGATCCTGTTCCAAAGCCCGCACTTCGTCGTGCTGAACAAGCCGGCCGGCCTGCCGGCGCACCCGGGACCCGGCGGCGGCGCCAGCGTCGAGGACAGCTTCCCCGCGCTGTCCCGCCGCAAGGACGGCCCGTGGCTTGCGCACCGCCTGGACGCCGACACGGCCGGGTGCCTGGTGGTGGCGCTGCGCAAGCAGGCGCTGCTCGCGGCGCAGGCGGCGTTCGCGTCCGGGTCGGCGCGCAAGACCTACTGGGCCGTGGTGCACGGCACGCCCGGCGCGGCGTCGGGCGAGGTGTCCAACCGCCTGACCAAGCGCAGCACCCCGGCGGGGTGGCGGATGGAGCCAGGGCCGGACGGCGTCCCGGCGCGCACGGGCTGGCGCCTGATGGGCCAGGCCGGCGGGCTTGCCTGGCTGGAGTTGCAGCCCTGGACCGGGCGGACCCACCAGATCCGGGTGCATTGCGCCGCGTTGGGCCACCCGATCGTGGGCGACCCGGTCTATGGGCGTGCCAATGGGGGGCGCGACGACGGGCTGATGCAGTTGCTGGCCCGCGCCATCGCCCTGCCGCTGACGCCGCCGGTCGCCGCCACGGCCCCGCCGCCACCTCACATGCGGCCGGCGCTGCTGGCCTGCGGCTGGCCCGGCGACGACGCGGGCGGATGATCCACCAGGAACCACAGGCGGAACATCAGCGTCTCCTGCCAGGTCTGGCGCGACAGGCCGCCGAGTTGCAGCGCCGCCAAACGCTGCGGCACGCCCCCCTGCAAGCCGGCCTGCACCACATCCAACGCCGCCGCCGCGTCCGCGGTGAGCAAATCCGGCTGCGCCCGCAGGGCCGCCACGTGGCCGCGCAGCACGGCCATGAACGCGCCGGGTCCGCGCCGCAGCGCCTCGAAGAACCGCCGGCGCATCGAGGCGGGCGCGCCCACGGCGTTGCCGCCATGCTGGCGAAACCGCACGGTGGGCGGCGCGTCCGCCACCAGCCGGCCGCCATGGGCGGCGACGACCAGGTAGCTCCACCAGTCATGCAGCGTCGCCGGCGGCGGATGGCTGCCGGCCACCAGCCGCGCCGCGGCCTGGTTCAGCACGAGGGTGCATCCCGTGGCGACGTTCTGCGTCAGCGCGGCGGGAAAGCCCGGCGGTTGATGCAGCCGCGCCGACAAGCCGATGTGCCGGAGCGCCTCATCGACCAGAAGCTGCCGGCTGCAATACAGCGCCGGGCGCGGATCGGGCTGCAGCGCCGCGACCGCGCGGGCCAGCTTCTCCGGCAGCCAAACGTCGTCTTGGTCGGCGAACGCCACCGCGGCCACATCCGTCTTCACCGCGGCCCGCAGCAGCGCCATGAAGCTTCCGGTCGGGCGCAGCCGGCCCGGGGGGTCCAGCACCGCGTGGCACCGCCCGGCGCCAGGTCCCGCCATGAAGCGCCGCATGATGTCCTGGGTCGCATCGCTCGACCCGTCGTCCCGCCAGTACAGCACCCAATCCGCCACCGTTTGCCGCAGCAGGCTCTCAAGCTGGTCGTCGAGGAACTGCGCGCCGTTGTAGGTGGACAGCAGGATGGCGACGGTCGGCGTCCGGGCCGCCGAGGGCGTCCGCTCCGCGGTGAGCGGCGGGGCCGAACCGGGATGAGGCAGCGCCGACACGGCCGCCCGTCAAAGACGCGGCGAGGGCGTCGCCAGCAGTTCGGCGACCGTCCGCGACAGGCCGCTGCGCCACTCCGGCAGGCGCACGTCGAACACCTGGGCCAGCTTCGTGCAGTCGAGCCGGCTGTCCGGCGGACGACGCGCCGGGGTGGGCCAATCCGACGTGGCGATGGCGTCCAGCGCCGGCACGGGATAGCCGTAGCCGGCCGCGTCCTGGAACAGCGCCTCGGCCAGCCCGTGCCAGGTGGTGGAGCCGGCGCCGGCCGCGTGGAACACCCCGGCGTAATGGTCCTGCCACCCGTCCCGCAGCCGCGCCGCGACCGCGAGGATCGCCGCTGCCAGGTCCCGCGCCGCGGTCGGGCAGCCCCGCTGGTCCGCCACCACGCGCAGCCGGACGTTCTTCTGCGCGGCGCCCAGCATGGTGCGCACGAAGTTCCTGCCGGTCGCCGAATACACCCAGGAGGTCCGCAGCACGATGGCGCGCGGCCATGCGGCCAGCACGGCCTGCTCCCCTTCCAGCTTCGTCGCGCCGTACACGCCAGTAGGATTGGTCGGATCGGACTCGGTGTAGGGCGCGCCCTTGGTACCGTCGAACACGTAGTCGGTCGAGACGTGGATCAGCGGGATGCCGGCATCGGCGCAGTGCGCCGCGAGCGTCGCCGGGCCGTCGCGGTTGGCCCGGCCGGCCGCTTCAGGCTCGGCCTCCGCCGCATCGACCGCGGTCCAGGCGGCGGCGTTGACCACGAGGGTCGGCTGCATGGCCTGCACCGACTCCGCAATCGAAGGCGGGCGGTCGAAATCGAACGCCGGGCGACCCACGCGACGCACGACCGCGCCGCCTTCCTGCTCCATCGCCGTTGCGAGCTGCCCGGCGCCGCCGGTGACCATGATCGTCGTCATGGCCCTCAGACTAGCCTGCTTTTCCCCTCGCTAAAAGGATGGCGGCCAGGAACGCCTTAGAACAGCGGCGGCGCGTCGGCCCAGCGCGGCAGCAGCCGGTCCTTGTCGGACAGCACCGCTTCCCCCTCCCCCACCGGCCAAGGCAGCGCCAGGTCCGGGTCGTTCCAGGCCACGCCCCGCTCCGACGCGCGGTCATACACGTCGGTCACTTTGTAGATCACCTCGGTCTCCGCCTGCAGCGTGCAGAACCCGTGCAGGAAGCCCGGCGGCACCCAGAGCTGCGCCCAGTTCTCCGCCGACAGCTCCGCCGCCGCCCACTGCCCGAAGGTCGGCGAGGCCCGGCGGGCGTCCACCGCCACGTCCCAGATCGCCCCCCGGACGCAGCGCACCAGCTTGCCCTGCGGATGCGGCGCCACCTGGCAATGGAGGCCGCGGATCACCCCGCGCTCCCGGGACAGGCTCTGGTTGTCCTGGATGAACGGCAGGTCGATGCCGGCCTCGGCGAACCGCGGCGCGTTGAACACCTCGGAGAAGAAGCCCCGCGCGTCGCCGAACCGCGGCGGCGTGACCAGGATCAGGTCGGGGACCCGCAGGCGCTCGACCTTCATGCGTGCAGCCCGTCCGCGAGTTCCAGCAGCAGCCGCCCCAGCTCCGTCTTGCTCAATCCTTTCGCCGCGAGGCGCAGCGTGCCGGCGTCGATGTAGCCCATGCGGAACGCGACCTCTTCCGGGCAGCCGACCAGCATGCCCTGGCGGTTCTGGATGGTCTGCACGAAGGTCGCCGCCTGCAGCAGGCTGTCCGGCATCCCGGCGTCGAGCCAGGCGCAGCCGCGGCCGAGCCGCTCGACGTGCAGCGTGCCCTCTTCCAAGTACATCTGGTTCAAGTCGGTGATCTCCAGCTCGCCGCGGGCCGAGGGCGTGATGCGCCGGGCCATCTCCGACACGCGGCCGTCATAGAAATACAGGCCCGTCACGGCCCAGTTGGATTTCGGCGCGGCCGGCTTCTCGACGATCTCCTGGGCGCGCCCGTTGCTGTCGAAGGCGACGACGCCGTACCGCTCGGGGTCGCGCACCTGGTAGGCGAACACGGTGGCGCCTTCCGGCCGGGCCACGGCGGCGCGCAGCAGGACGCTCAGGTGGTCGCCGAAGATCAGGTTGTCGCCGAGCGCCAGCGCGCAGGGCTGCCCGGCGATCCAGTCCTCGCCGATGTGGAACGCCTGGGCCAGCCCCTCCGGCCTTGGCTGCTCGGCATAGGTGAAGCGCACGCCGAACCGCTCCCCGCTGCCCAGCAGGCGGCGGAACTGCGGCAGGTCCTCCGGGGTCGAGATGATCATGATGTCCTTGATCCCCGCCAGCATCAGCACGGACAGCGGGTAGTAGACCATCGGCTTGTCATAGACCGGCAACAGTTGCTTGCTGCTGGCCAGCGTGATCGGGTGCAGGCGGGTGCCGCTGCCGCCGGCGAGCAGGATGCCCTTCATGGTCCCGGCGCTCACGCCGCCGTCCCCAGCCGCTGCCCGGCGTAGCGGGCGGCACGCACGCCTTCCCACCACGCCCGGTGGTCCAGATACCATTGCACGGTGCGGCGCAGCCCTTGGTCGAAGCCGTGCGGCGCGGTCCAGTTGAGCGCCGCCGCCGTGCGCGCCGGGTCGATCTCGTAGCGGAAGTCGTGGCCCGGCCGGTCGGTCACGAAATGGATCAGCCGGGCGCGCGGCCCGGCGGGGTCTGGGACCAGCTCGTCCAGCACCGCGCAGATGGCGTGCACGACCTGCAGGTTGGTCCGCGGCTGCCGGGCGCCGATGGCGAGGGTGGCGCCGGGTTCGGCATGCTCCAGCGCGCGGACCAGGGCCTCGGCGTGGTCATCGACGAACAGCCAATCCCGCTGGTTGGAGCCGTCGCCATAGACCGGCAGAGGCTTGCCCTCCAGCGCGTTGAGCGTGACCAGCGGGATCAGCTTCTCCGGGAATTGCCAGGGGCCGTAGTTGTTCGTGGTGTTGGTGACGAACGCCGGCAGGCCGTAGGTGTGCCACCAGGCGCGCACCAGGTGGTCGGAAGCGGCCTTGCTCGCCGAGTACGGGCTGCGCGGGTCGTAGGGCGTGTCCTCGGTGAACGGCGGGTCGTGCGGGCCGAGCGCGCCGAACACCTCGTCCGTCGAGACGTGGTGGAAGCGGAAGCGCTGCCGGGCCTCGGGGCCGAGCGCCGCCCAATAGGCGCGCGCCGCCTCCAGCAACACGAAGGTGCCGACGACGTTGGTCTGGATGAACGGCGCCGGGCCGTCGATGGAGCGGTCCACGTGGCTCTCGGCCGCGAGGTGCATGACGGCGTCGGGCCGGTGCGCCGCGAAGATGTCGCGCATGGCGGCGGCGTCGGTGATGTCGGCGCGGAGGTGGCGGTGCCGCGGATGGCTGCGCGCCTCCTCCAGCGCGTCCTCGGACGCGGCGTAGGTCATCTTGTCCACGTTCACGACGTGGTGGTCGGTGGCGCGGATCAGGTGGCGGATGACGGCCGAGCCGATGAAGCCGCATCCGCCGGTGAGGAGTATCCGCATGGGGGGTGGGGTGTCCTGCTTACCGTTTCGGTGCTGCAAACTGCCAGCGATGCCGGGATGGGGCAATCTGCTTTTAACGGGGATGGGCATGCAAAGAATGCGACAAAGTGGTTGCGAAACTGTCTCGCCAACCTGGCTGCATTCGCGATATGTCGGTTGAGTCACACGGAACGGTTGCAGACAGGGGCCTGGATGGACACGCTGGCCGATATGGCTTCGGATATTGCGAGCGACCCGGTGGTGGTGCGGGACGGCGTGCTCTGCTTGCAGCTTGGCGGGCGGGCCGTGCCGCTGCGGATGGGCGCGGCGCCGGTCGAGAGCTTCCTCCCGGGATGGCGTCCGGTGTTCCTTTACACCGGGTTCTCCCCCTTCGTCCTGCTGCAATTCGCCAGCGACTCCGGGGAGACCGCCGTTTGGATCGTCGATGCGGACGGGGTCCGGCTTGGCGGGTCGTTGGGGGAATTGGAGCCGGACGCCCAAGAGGCGCTGCGCGTCGCAGCCGCGCCGCGCGTCGCGCATTGCGTGGATGCGGTGCTGCAACCGCCGACGGTGTCGCTCGACCCGCAGGCCCGCGCGTTCCTGCGGCTGCCGGAAGCGTTTCGTCACGACATCGGCCAGCTTTGCGCCGCGTCGGCGCTGCCGCCGGTGCGCCGGGTCGTGCTGGACGCGGTGCCGGATGCTTGGGACGGCGGGTGGGGCCTGGACCGGGGGCATGTCGAAACCCTGCTGGCGATGCCGTTCCAGGACCGCCTGCTACGGGCGGCGGAGGACGGCATGTTGAGCTGGCCCAGCCCGGTGGACGGGCGGACGCTCGCCGTGCAGGGCAGCCTGTGCTCCGACGATTTCCGCTTTGCCTATCGGCTTGCCGATCCCGTGCATAGGTTGGTGTGTTATCCAATCGTGTCCCACCACCATGCGGCGACGCTTGGGCTATACGTGCCGGCCTTGAACCTCCTGTTGGTCCGTGACGGGTCGGCGGCGGGTTTGTTGGATGTCTATGCGCCCAGCGTGACGGCTTGGCTGGTCCCGCTGGTCTGCCGGTTCGGGGATGTGCTGGAGCACTATTTCGGCACGGGCGCCACTCGGGTTGTCAGCATCATGCGCGGCTGGCCGTCCATCCATCTGGGCCATCAGCTTTGGAACGAGCTGGGCGGAATCGACCAGTTTCTGCGCTCGGCGTCCGGGCCGCATCTGCCCGAATGGATCGTGCCCGGCCCGGGAACCGAGGTTTGGGGGCCAATCGACCAAATGTTCCCACAGCTTCAGGGCCGGGTGGACCGCTCCGCGTTCAACGCCGATGCCGCTGTCAAAGCGTCTTACGACACCGGCGCTTGCCTCGTCCGGATCACGAGCGAGTATGTGTCTGCGGGGCTGCGCGCCAGCTTGCAGCGGCTCGTCGAAGCGGACCCGGTGCACGGCGAGGTCCGCCGGGTCATCGAGGGGCGGGCGCGGCCGGACGCGCCGGTGGTCCTGATCGGCCTGCGCGTCGAGAACCGGACGATGGTCGACCTGCTGGAGTTCTGTGAGGAGTTGCTGGAGCGCGTGGCCGACGCCTTCCCCGGCGCGATCCTCGTTCTGGATGGGCACAATTCCGGCGGGGATGGCCGAGTGGTCGTGAGTCATGGCGAACTGGACGCGCGCCGGCCTCCGCTGGAGGTTGAGCGTCAGATTGCAGGACACCTGCGGCGGCTCCAGGTTGGCCGTGACGTGATGGTGGTGGACACATTGGGCGCGCCGATCCGGGCGAGCTTGGCTTGGTGCGGGCAGGCGGACTGTTTTTTCTCGATTTGGGGGGCAAGTCTTGCGAAGTACCGCTGGGCCTGCAACAAGCCTGGGCTTGTCGTCACAAGCCGGTGGAACCTGACGCATCGAGACGACCTGCACATCTATGATGCGCCGGGGTTCATGGAGACGCCCAGTGGGCTGGCGTTCGTGGACGCTGATTTGATCCAAGACATGCCAGGCGCCGTATTGATCGTGGATGTTGGGCCAGGACAGCCGTCGTTCTTCAATTTCAATGTTGAAAGCGAGCCTGCGCTTTCCCGGCTCTTGGCAATGGTCCGGAACTTGCCAGCACGATCAAGCACTACTTCGTTTTCATGTTGATACGAGACGTGTAATGTCTCTCTGCTGGCCTGGGACACGCTGGATTTGAAGAAAGTCGCGATCTGCTTTTCAGGCCACCCGAGAACGTTCTTGGATCACACGGCATCCTGGGACCAATACTTTGCGATGATCCGCCGTGAGTACGCACTATCCATCTATTTCCATAGTTGGGCCGACGGAGGCCTGGTGCGGATGTCCGGTGGAGAATACATCGAAGGAGAGCTTGTTCCAGGCTACTACCCTGAATTTCAGAAGTTAATCGGATACTTGAGCCCCGCTGCATTCGCGATTGAGAGCTTCTCTCCAAAACTGGATGCCAACGTCGAGGACTTCCCGCCAGTCATCCTTTCAAGCTGGCAGGCAAACCGTAGAAGAATTTTGTCGCAACTCTACAGTGTCTACTCTGCTGATCGCCTGCGGTCGCATTTCGAGGCCTCTGAGAATTGCCCATCCGACGTGGTTGTCCGTATGCGCTTCGACGCCGTGCCGCAAAACTTCACGATGAACGAGATTCATTTCGTGGCAAACCATCCCAACGTAAAAGTGCTGTTTGCCCCATCTCCAGCCTGGCACGTCCATCCTGGCGGCGGCGGCGGCTGCAGTGAATGCCATGCCTTTTTCGACGCCAACTGGCTCCAAGCTGATTTCCACTCCCGCGCCCACGAGTTCCTGAAGCAACATCGCCGTCACCGCAACGACATCTGCGACCTTTTCGCGGTTGGCAGTCCGCGGGCGATGGAGCGCTACGCGCAAATCTACAGGGATGCGCGGCTCCTGAATGCCCAGCTTCAAGATGACGTCCACCCCCAAGTGATGCAGAACTACCACCTCGTCCAAGACAGCGACGAGCCTTCCGACCGTCGCATACAACCGACCTCAGCATCTCCATTCGACATCGAAGAAAGCCCCATATTCGTCCCAGAGAAACTGATCCGGTTCCAGATGGCCGGGTTCCTCGTCGTGCATGGCGAAACCGTTGTGGTGATCCAGCGGCGTTGACCGGCCAACAACAGCCTCATCCCTCACCCCCGATGGATCGGGTCCACCCAAGCCACCGTCTCCGGCCGCTCCACCCCCGCAATCTCCAGGTTCACCACCACCGCCTCGTTGTCGCTCCGCACCAGCACGCATTCCAGCGTTTCCGTGGCGCTCGCGTTGATCTCCTGGTGCGGCACGTAGGGCGGCACGAAGATGAAGTCGCCCGGCC
>CAXUJE010000122.1:0-13654 GCA_964251035.1 uncultured Acetobacteraceae bacterium | reverse complement strand
TGAGAGTTGATGAGGCACCGCTCCAGCCCCCCGGGCGTTGCGGCCCGGCGGCGAAGCCGCCATCCTGCCACGCAACGGAGCGCGCCGGCGACGACGCGGCCCCGGCTGGAGGGAACAGCAATGACCGCAGGGGCAAGCGTGAACGCCGGGGCGCGGCTGGACCGGCTGCCGGTTTCGGCCTTCCATCACCGCATCCTGCGGCTGATCGGCCTCGGCATGTTCTTCGACGGCTTCGACATCTACCTGGGCGCCGCGGTGCTGGGGGCCACGCTGCGGTCGGGGTTCTCGACGTTGGGGGAGAACGCGGCCTTCGTGTCCAGCACGTTCCTCGGCATGATGCTCGGCTCGCTGCTGACGGGGTTCCTGGGGGACCGCCTCGGGCGGCGCTTCACCTACCAGGCCAACCTGGCGGTGTTCGGCCTGGCGTCGCTGGCCGCGGCGTTCGCGCCCAGCATGGCGGTGCTGATCGGGCTGCGCTTCGTCATGGGCCTGGGGCTGGGGGCGGAGAACGTGGTGGGCTACTCCACCATGACCGAGTTCGTGCCGCCGGCGCAGCGGGGGCGTTGGCTGGGGCTGGTCGCGGTGTTCGTCGTCACCGGGCTGCCGGTGTCCGCGCTGGCGGCCTGGCTGCTGGTGCCGGCCTTCGGCTGGCGGGCCATGTTCGTCCTGGGCGGCGTCGGCGCGCTCTTGGTGTGGCGGGCGCGCAAGAGCCTGCCGGAAAGCCCGCGCTGGCTGGAAAGCGTCGGCCGTCGGCAGGAGGCGGAGGCGCTGATGACCCTCATCGAGTGGGAGGCGTCGGGCGGTGCCCCGCTGCCCCCGCCCGCGCCTCCGCCCGGCCCGGCGCCGTCGCGGGCGCTGTCCACCCTGCTCGCCCCGCCGCTGCTGGGGCGCAAGGTGCTGGGCTGCGTCAGCCAGGTCGTCATGAACCACCTGATCTAAGGCTTCATCACCTGGCTGCCGACCTTCTTCGCCAAGCAGGGGCTGTCGGTGGCGACCTCGTTCGGATACTCGCTCATCATGGCGCTGGGGGCGCCTGCGGGGGCGCTGATCGGGGCGCTGCTGGTGGACCGGACAGGGCGGCGGCGGATGATCGTTTCTGCGGCGGCGCTGTCCATGGTGTTCGGCTGCATCTACCCTTTCGTGCACGACCCGGTGTGGCTGCCGGTCGCCGGGCTGGCGCTCACGGTGCCGATCTACGTGCTGGTCGCGGTGCTGTTCGGCGTGTACATCCCCGAGCTGTTCCCGACCGAGGTGCGGCTGCGCGCGTCGGGCATCTGCAACACCTTCGGGCGCGGCGCGACGGTGCTGACGCCGTTCCTGGTCGTGCCGCTCTTCACCGCCTACGGCGTCGGCGGCGTGCTTTCGCTGATGGTGGGGCTTCTGGCGGTACTGGTCGCAACCGTCCTGGCGCTCGGCGTGGAGGCGAGCGGGCGGCGGCTGGAGGAGGTCGCGGCCGACCCTGGCGGCACGGAGGCGCCCGCCGCCGTCCCGGGGTGGACGGGGTAGCGGCCGGCCCCACATCCCCGGTTCCCGTCCTGGAGGGCAGATCGTGAGCTATCCCTATTTCGGCCGGCGCGAGGATGCGCGGCTGCTGACCGGCGCCGGGCGCTACACGGCGGACTGGACCCTGCCGGGCCAGGCGCATGCGGCGTTCCTGCGTTCGGACCACGCCCATGCGCGCATCCTGTCGGTGGACACGGCGGCGGCACGGGGGGCGCCCGGCGTCTTGGCGGTGCTGACGGGCGCGGACGCCGCGGCGGCGGGGTATGGCCGCGGCAAGGCGGCGCTGCCTTACAAGGGGCGGGACGGCATGGCGCTGCTGACGCCGCAGGCCCCGGCTCTGGCGCGGCATTGCGTCCGCTACGTCGGCGACCCCGTGGCGCTCGTCGTGGCCGAAACCCCGGCGCAGGCGCGGGACGCGGCGGAACTGGTGGCGGTCGAGTATGAGACCCTGCCGGCGGTGTCCGACATGGACGCGGCGCTGGCGGACGGCGCGCCGCAGGTCCACCCGGACGTGCCCGGCAATCTCTGTTTTGACTACGAGTACGGCGACGCCGCCACGGCCGAGGCCGCCTTCGCCGCCGCGGCGCACGTCGTCCGCCTGGACCTGACCAGCGACCGCGTCGTCGGCAACCCCATGGAGCCGAAGGCGGCGCTGGCCCGGTGGGACGGCGACGTGCTGGACTTCTGGACGGCGACGCAGGGCATGGTGGCGCTGCGGGACTCGCTCTGCGGCCTGACCGGGCTGCCGCCGGGCCGGGTGCGGGTGCGGGCGCAGGACGTGGGCGGCGGCTTCGGCATACGCGGCGCGGCCTATCCCGAATACGCGGCGCTGGCGCTGGCGGCAGAGCGGGCGGGCCGCCCGGTGAAGTGGACCGCGACCCGGTCCGAGACCTTCCTCAGCGACTACCACGGCCGCGGCCTGCGGATGCACGGGGAGCTGGCGCTGGACGCGGCGGGCCGGTTCCTGGCCATCCGGCACCAGTGGGTGTGCGACCAGGGCGCCTACCCGGTCGCCACCGGGCCGCTGATCAGCACGCTGAACCCGGCCATGATGTGCACCGGCCCCTACCGCATCCCCGCGGTCCATGGCCGGCACCGCCTGGCGCTGACCAACACCGTGCCGATCACCGCCTACCGCGGCGCCGGGCGCCCGGACATGGCCTATGCCGTCGAGCGGCTGGTGGAGGAGGCGGCGCGGCAACTGGGCCAGGACCGGCTGGCGCTGCGCCGGCTGAACCTGCTGCCGGCCGACGCCTTCCCCTACACCCTGCCCACCGGCGGGCCGATGGCCGCGACCTATGACAGCGGCGACTACCCGGGCCTTTTGGACATGGCGGCGGAAGCGGCGGACTGGGCCGGCTTCGAGGCGCGGCGGGCCGAGGCGGCCGGGCGCGGCAAGCTGCGCGGCATCGGGGTGGGCGTGTTCGTGGAACCCTCTGGCGGCGTGGTGCCGCGGGACGAGGTGGCGATCACCTTCGACGCGGAGGGCGGCGTGCGCGTCCACAATGTCACCCATTCCTCCGGCCAGGGGCACGAGACGGTGTTCCCCGAGATCGTCGCCAGCGTCCTCGGCCTCGACCCGGCGGCGGTCACGCTGCACCAGGGCGATCCGGACGGCCCGGCGCTGTTCGGCGGCGGCGCCTTCGCGTCGCGCTCGATGCTGTCGCACGGCGCCGCCACGGCCGTGGCCGCCCGGGAAGTGGTGCGCAAGGGCCTGGACCTGGCCGCCGACGCGCTGGAGGCCGCGGCGTCTGACATCGAGTACCAGGCCGGCGCCTACCGCATCGTCGGCACCGACCGGACCGTGAGGCTGCTGGAGCTGGCCCGCCCGGCGGAGGGGCAGGAAAGCGGCCCGCTGGATACCACCACCACCCTGCCGGCCGGCCGCGCCTTCCCGTCCGGCGCGCACGTCGCGGAGGTGGAGGTCGATCCCGAGACCGGGGAGGTGGGGCTGCTGCGCTACGTCGCCGTGGACGATTGCGGTGTGGTGCTGAACCACACCCTGCTGGATGGGCAGATCATGGGCGGCATCGCGCAGGGGCTGGGCCAGGTGCTGGGCGAGCAGTGCGTGTATGACGAGGGCGGGCAGCTCCTGTCCGGCAGCTTCATGGACTACGCGATGCCGCACGCCGAGATGCTGCGCGGCGTCACCTTGATGGAGCGCCCGGTGCCGTCGCCTAACAACCCGCTGGGGGTGAAGGGCGCCGGGGAGGCGGGCACCACCGGGTCGCTGCCGGCGGCGATGAACGCAATTCTGGACGCGCTGCGTCCGGCGGGCGTGCGGCGCCTGGACATGCCGGCGTCGGCGCAGCGGGTCTGGGCGGCGTTGTGGGCGGCGTCGGCCTGACGGGGCCGACGCGCGCCGCTGCGGTCCCGATGCGGT
Organism: uncultured Acetobacteraceae bacterium; assembly: GCA_964251035.1. Classification (GTDB taxonomy): domain Bacteria; phylum Pseudomonadota; class Alphaproteobacteria; order Acetobacterales; family Acetobacteraceae; genus CAHJXG01. The sequence goes on along the minus strand of CAXUJE010000122.1, from coordinate 9,768 downwards.
CAGGCCTGCGACGTCTGTATCGGGATTTCCGTCGAGCCGGTGGGGTAGCCGGTGTACTGGCCCCGCAGGAACACGCCCTCCGCCGTCTGTGCTATGCCGATATGGCCGGAGTAGCCGGGACCAAAGGACGCTGCCACGATGTCAGGCGTGAAATGCACCTGGTCCACGGCGGCAGCACCGTCGAACAGCGTCATCGTGTGGCTGAGGTCGTCGAAGCTGTACGCGGTGGCGGTGAGGCCCCCCAGCGTCACGTCTTGCGCGCCGTAGGAGTAGTATTGGCCTGGAATGCTCTCGTCGGCGCGGATGTCGATCTGGCCCGCGAAGGCCATGGGATCGTCGATCTGCAGGTGGCCTATGCGGATGTCGACCGTGTCGCCTGCGCCGACCTTGCCGCCCAGCTCAAGGGTGCCGGGCTGCGCCGCCCCATAGTATTCGACATCGCCGTTGGTCATCAGGATCGTGCCGTTTCCGCCAAGCGGCGCGTTCACCACGACGCGCCCGCCCTCGACCGTGGAGCTTGCGGCGTTGAAGGATGACGTGTCGGCGCCGCCCACGGTCAGGGTGGACCCGTCCTTCACGTCGAACGCCGTGTCCAGGGTGGCGGACCCGTTGAGCGCGACCGTCAGGGTGTCCGGCGCGGTCAGGGCGCCGTGGCCGTAGGGGTCGGGCGCGCGCACCATGTTGGCGTAGTTGCCGATGTCGAGGCTGCCGATGCTGCTGTGGCCGAAGACCTGGACCGTGCCGTATTCCGGCGGCGACTGGTCCGTCGTGTAGGGCTGCTGCGGCAGGTCGGCGGGCATGGTCAGTTGGCTGACCGACGAATTGTGCAGGTCGAGCACCGGCTGCGAGCCGGCGTCGAGGCCGCCCAGCACCACCGTCGCCGCGCCGTCCCCATGCCGCACGACGGCCTCGCCGCTGCCGATGACCGCGGTCGTCCCGGCGCCGGGCACGCCGCGCGGGTCCCAGTTCCGGGCGGCGTTATACCGGCCGTATCCGCCAAACCAAGTGGATGTTGACATGCTGATCCTCCCGCTTCTCTGAGCAAGAACCTGTTGTCTGCGCCAACGTATCGCGAACAGCGTTGCTGTTTGCCGAATGCAAAGAGCCGTCTAAGAAAAGCTATACAGTTTTCTTAGTGGCAACTGGATGAGTAACCCCGCATGTTGTCGAAAATACGGCGGACAACTTCCCATGACGCCATGGCGCAGCCCAAACCCCGTGTCGGCTCAAAGCCGAACCCTCGACTCTGATCCCGCACAGGCTGGTGGCACGCCAGCGGGGATTCGGCGTGTGACCCAGGTTACCCGGAGGCAGGGAATGTCTTTGGGAGGCGCTCCTACCTGCCCGCCGCGCCTCGCAGGTGCGCCTCCTCCCAAACCATCACCCGCTTGACCAGCGTGCGGAGCGCGAAGATCGCCGCGAACGCGGCGATCTGCTCCCAGCCATGGATCTCGATCGTCTTGAGCAGGGAGGCCGCCGTCTTCAGGCTCAGGCCCCATAGCGAACCCTGGATGACCAGCAGCCGGGCCGCCGCCAGGTCCCGCGACCGGGCCAGCTCGACAAGGCCTGCGATGCAGTGGCCGACGATCAGCAGGGCGCCGGCGAACTCAATGGGGGCGATCCCCGCGTCCAAAGGAAGCATGTCAGCCCGGCGCCGGCCCGATGCGGCGCGCCACCGCCTTGTCGATCTCCGCCTGCAGGAAGTAGTTGAGTACGGTCCGCAACACGACGATGGCGGCGAGCTGGCCGATCTCGTTCCAGGTGGGCGCCACGGCGGTGCGCAGGATGTCCGCGGCCAGCTCGAACTCCAGCGCCACCGCGAGCCAGCGGCCCAGCCGCAGCCGCACCGCCTCCTTGGCGTCCCCCCCTTCTGCGTTCCCATGCGGCCCGGCGGCGTGGCCGGCGCCGCGGCCCGGCACGAACAGCAGCAGGGAGCGCCACGTCGCCTCGACGGCGGCCAGGCCGATCAGCACGGCCGCCGCGCCCTCCACGCCGGAGGCCAGCCAGACCGTCAGTTGCTTCAGTATGTCCATGTCCACACGCAGGCGACCGGTCCGCATCCGCCGGACGGCAACGCTGCCCTCCGAGCGGGTGCGCCCTTGGTTGCAAGTTGCCGGATCAGGGGAAATAGGCAGACAGAAGGCCGACGCAAGGGCGCACGGCATGCCCGCTGCGCTCAGGGCGCTGGCGGCGGGAACACGAGGTCAGGCTCTCGGTCCGGGCGTCCTCGGCGCTGCAAACGTCCGGCGCAGGGCGGCAGGGCTTCGCGGCGCCTCCCGGGGCCTGGCCGCGCTGTCCGGGTCAGCGCCGGCAGCCAGGCCCGGTCATCCGGGCGGCGGGCTGCGCCTCATTCCGGATGCCCACCTAATTTCGCCCCCCCTACGGACGCCGGCAAAGCCAGGGTGAAGCGTGCGCCGGCGTGCCCGTCCACGGTGAGCCGCGCCCGCAACTGGTCGGCCACCACGTTGGCCAGCCGGAAACCCAGGCCCGAGGGCCGCAGCCGGATGTCGAAACCGTGCGGCAGGCCTTTGCCGTCGTCCGCGACGCAGAGGCTGTAGGTCCCGTCGCCCTGGCGCGCGCCCGTCACCTGCACGGTGCCGGGCTGGTCCGGCCGGAAGGCATGGCGCAGGGCGTTGGTGACCAGCTCGGTCACGAGGAGGCCGAGCTGCTGCGCCACCGCCGGGGAAACGGCCAGCGGCTCCACCTCCACGTGTACCGAGCGCCGCTGGCCCTCCACGTCCATCGCCTGTCCAAGGACGGCGCAGAGACGGTCCAGGTACTCGCGGAGGCTGAGTTCGGGAAGGATGCCGTACGGGCCTGGGGCGGCGTGCAGCGTGGCGTGCACCTGCGCCACGGCCTCCACGCGCCCGCTTGCCAGACGCAGGGCGTCGCGCACCACGTCCGTCTCGGCGCGCCTGGCCTGCTGCTCCAGCAGCGCGATTACGGTCTGCAGGCTGTTCTTGATGCGGTGGTCGGCCTCGCGCGCCAGCACCTCGGCTGCGGCTGCGGCTGCGGCTGCGGCTGCGGCTGCGGCTGCGGCGGTGGCGGGCGGCTGGGCGACGACGCGGTCGAGCACCGCATCCAGCGTGTCCGCCGCGTGCTCCAGGTGCCCGACCAGTTGGTGCAGGCGCTGTTCCAGCCCACCCTGCCCGGGCAAGACGGCGAGGCCCGCACAGCCGGCATCGACGTAGCTCGCGTCCCTCCCCAGGCTGCCGAGGTCCAAGCGGCAGGTCTCCAGAACCGTTCGAAGCCCGCCGGAGTCGAAATCCCCGGCGGCGGAGCGGATCTCAGCAGGTTGCGGCATCGGCGCGCTCCATGACCGAACAAGATGCGAACCTGCTACAGCACGTCGGCACTGCCTGCCGTTCGCTATCGAACGGCTGCAGGCGTTAAGTCACTGTTGCGTCATCAGCCAGTCGAAGCGCCGCCGGGCGATGCCGTAGCACTCGCAGGCCGCGGCCTCCAGGCCAGGCCGGTCGAGCACGCGCGCGCTGCCCTTGTCGTGCCGCACCAGGCCGGCGCGCTGCAGCGCCCCGATGGCCAGCGTCACGCCGGGCCGCTGCACGCCAAGCATGATGGACATGAACTCCTGCGTCATCACGAAGCTGTCGCCCTCCACCCGGTCGTGCGTCATCAGCAGCCACCGCGCCAGGCGCTGCTCGATCTGGTGGCGTCCGTTGCAGGCAGCGGTCTGCGCCACCTGGACATGGAACGCATCGACGTAGCGCAGCAGCAGGCCCAGGAGGCTCGGCGCTTCCGCCAGCGCGGCACGGAACCCGGCGGCCGACAGCCGCAGCGCCGTGCCGCCCACCTGCACCAATCCCTCCAGCGCGGAGGTGGGGGCGCCGAGCAGCAAGGGCAAGCCGGCCATGCCCTCCGGCCCGACCAGGCCGACCTCGGTCTGCGTGCCGTCTTCCAGCATCGCGATCATGGAAATGGTGCCTGTTTCCACGAAATGCACGCTCTCCACTGCGGCGCCCGGCGTCAGCAGCACGGACCGCACGACCAGCTCGACCGGCTCCAGCCGCGGCCACAGCCGCTCCAGCTCAGCAGGCGGCAGGAGGCGCAGCAAGCGGTTGCGGACGGTTTGGGGCGTCGGGTGCGACGGAATGGTGGGCATAGGCCCTCCCGCATCATTGGCGGGAGCGCACGGTGCTCTCAGTCGGCCGGATGCCCTGACGGACGGCCAATGCCGTTGAGTTACGGCTCGGGGGCGCCTCCACGCAAGCCGGCAGCCGAACACGAACGTCGGCACACGATCTGTTGCGGCATTGCGGCGCATGCGCGAAGGAGGTTTCCTTGTCCGGGATCGGCGCTCGCATGGGAGACCGGCAATGGGTCCGCTGACCGAGATGACCTGCTTCGCGCGGGCGGTCGAGCCACATCGGCGACACAGCGTCACCAAAGCGGGGCAGGCGTTCTATGGCCGTTGCCGCGCCGTGGTGCGGGAAGCGGAGGACGAGGCCGCCATCACCGAGTTCGGCAGCGCCTGGCTCATGCCGTTCATCGCCGCCTACCTGGCGCGGAACGGGGAGGTGAGCGTCAAGCTGGCACCGCTCTGCCTGCAAGGGCACGAGTGCCTTCTCCTGGAGGGCGGCGTGCCTTTCCCCTATGCTACGCCAGGGGACCGATCAAATGGCTGATGCCACATTGGAAATGTTGCAAGGCCTCGTCCAGCGCAACCTGGACGAACAAACCGCCATACGGAAAGAGAACAACGAGATGCGTTCTCTCCTGCTGGCCCTTGTGGACCAGACCCGCCGTGTCGAGCGGCGTTTGGGCGACGTGGAGCGCCGCTTGAGCGAGGTCGTGTCAGATGTCGAGTTCATGGTGAAGGCCGAGTTGATGGGCCGCATGAGCATCTTCGAGCTGCAAAGCCAGAAACGCTACGACGAGCTGGCTGAGCGTGTCGCCGCCCTGGAAGCCCGCTTGTCTAGCTGATCCAACCACGACATCGAAAGCTTCGGCCCGGCGACGCGGGCGACGGCGCATACGTTTATTGCGAATACCCGCTCGGGCGCGGCCGTGCCGAATCGGAGGCGCTGACTGACGCGGCGTGGGAAGCGGGCGTCCACGCCGCGACCGGCGTCGGCCATGCGGCGCGCGTGGCGCGGCTCGTAGAGGACATGCTGGAGTCTGTCGCGGACGGGCATCTGGACGCCGGCTGCAGGCTGGCCGGGGCAGGCGTAGGAGCATGCCGCGACAGGAGGCGCGCCGAGGCTTGTTCCCGAAGCGGGCCTGACGCAAGGTAAGCGCACGGGGCCGGTGACGCGCGAGACGCGGGGCCGCCCAGGGCACGTTCAAACCAAGCCGCAACGAGCTTGGACCAGGGGGATCGCATGCAGTCATCCAACCAGCCGTTTCCGCGGCGCAGCCTTCTCAAGGCAGGGCTTGCCGGGACGGCCCTCGCCGGCCTGGGCCGGCCCGCGGCGGCGCAGGGCAAAGCCTTCAAGATCGCCCTGTCCAATTCCTACATCGGCAACAAGTGGCGGCTGGAGATGGAGAACGTCTTCAAGGCCGCCCTGCAGATGGAACCCTACAAGTCCGAGGTCGAGGGCAGCGTCTTCAACGCGGACAACGACGTGAGCAAGCAGTCGCAGCAACTGTCCAACCTGATCTCGCAGAAGCCGGACGCGATCATCATCAACGCGGCCTCGCCCACCGGGCTGAACGGCATCATCAACCAGGGCGCCGCGCGGGGCATCCTGATGATCGCCTTCGACAATACCGTGACGACGGCAAAGTGCCTGAAGGTGAACACGGACCAGTACGAGATGGGCCGGGCCTGGGCCGACTTCCTGGTGAAGAAGATGGACGGGCAGGGCAACGTCATCATGGTGACAGGCGTCGCCGGGACCGAGGTGGACCAGGAGCGCAACAAGGGGGCCGAGGACGTGTTCGGCAAGTCGCCCGGCATCAAGGTGGTGAACCGCTACACCGGCATGTGGGACTCCTCCACCGCCGAGCGCAACACGGCGTCGATCCTGCCCTCCCTGCCGCCCATCAACGGCATCTGGTGCCAGGGCGGCACGGACGGCGTCATCAAGGCGTTCATCAACGCGGGCCGCGCCGTGCCGCCGGTGGCAGGCGAAGGCGAGAACGGGTTCCGGCGTTTCATGGTCGGCTACAACGGGCACAAGGTGGACGGGCTGTCGATCGGCCAGCCCCCATACCTGTCGGTGATCTCGCTGGAGCTGGCCCGGCGCATCCTGGCCGGCAAGCACCCGAGGCAGGATCTGGTCGTGCCCTTGGCGCCCCTGACCAGCGACCAGGTGAAGCTGGGGGAAACCGCGTTCGAGGACCAGCCCGACAGCTTCTTCGCCGACTTCACCGATGGCGGCGACAGCCCCATTCTGAAGCTGTGCGTGGACGCCGCGCTCAACGGCACGGCCTGCGCCGGGCGGCTTGAGGTCAACCTGCCCGCCGCATGACGCTGCACTCCGGGACCGCCCCCCGTCCGGCGGTGGAGGCGGCCGGTCTGGTGAAGTCGTTCGGCGGCGTGCGGGCGCTTGCCGGGGCCTCGCTCGCGGCGGCGCCGGGCGAGGTGCATGCCTTGGTGGGCGAGAACGGGGCGGGCAAGAGCACGCTGATCAAGGCGCTGGGCGGGCGCGTGCGGCCCGACGCCGGCACGGTCCGCATCGACGGCCGGACGGTGCGCCTGCCGGGGCCGCCCGCCGCGCACGCGCTCGGCGTGTGGACGGTGTTCCAGGAATTGACGCTTTTGCCGGGCATGAGCGTGGCGGAGAACCTGCTGCTCGCCCGGGAGCCGCGCGGGCGGTGGGGACTGATCGACCGGGGCCGCCTGGCCGCCCGGGCCGAGGAGGTGCTGGCCGGGCAGGGGGTGCGCCACATCGACCCGCGGGCGCTGGTCGAGGACATCCCGCTCGCCGAGCGCCAGGTGGTCGAGATCGCCCGCGCCGTCAGCCACGACCCCCGCATCCTGCTGCTGGACGAGCCGACCTCTTCCCTCGTGGAGCGCGAGGTCGCGTGGCTGTTCGGCCAGATCGCCCGGCTGCGCGCGGCCGGCGCCTGCATCGTGTTCACGTCGCACCGCTGGAACGAGATCCGCTCGATCGCCGACCGCATCACCGTGTTCCGCGGCGGGCGCGATGTCGGCAGCTTCACGGAGCTGTCGGAGGACGAGGCGGTGACGCTGATGACCGGCGAGCGCGTTGATACTCTGTATCCCGTGCTGCCCCCCGTGCCGGATCGGGGCGCCGTTGCGCCGGCGCTGGAAACCCGCGCCTTGTCCGGGCCGCGCCTCGCGCCCGCTGATCTCGCGGTTGCGCCTGGCGAGGTGCTTGGGGTGGGCGGATTGGCCGGGCATGGGCACCGTGAGCTGTTCTTCACCCTGTTCGGCGCGCTTCGGGCGGCAGGCGGCGAAATCCGGCTCGGCGGCCGATCCGTCCGCCTGCGCAGCCCGCGCGACGCCGTGGGCCGCGCCGGCATCGCGCTGGTGCCGGAGGACCGCAAGACCGAGGGGCTGCTGCTGCCCATGAGCGTCCGGGACAATCTTTCCCTCGCCGTGCTGCGCCGCATCAGCCGCGCCGGCGTGCTGAAGCGTGGGCTGGAGCAGCGCCTGGCCCAAGGAGAGGCCGCGCGCCTCAAGGTGCGGACCGCAAGCCTCGCCACGCCCGTCGGCGCGCTCAGCGGCGGCAACCAGCAGAAGGTGCTGCTCGGGCGCTGGCTGCTGACGGAGCCGCGCGTGCTGCTGCTGTACGACGTGACGCGCGGCGTCGATGTCGCGACGAAGCACGAGATCTACGAATTGATGATGCGCCTGGCGGCGGAGGGCCGCTCGATCCTGTTCTATTCCAGCGACGCCGAGGAACTGGCGCATCTGTGCCACCGCGTGCTGGTGATGCGGGAGGGCCGGGTGGTCGCCGAGTTGCGGGCGCCGGGCATCACGGCCGAGCACGTCGTCTCCGCGGCGGTGCGCGATGCCGCCTGACGCCTTGGCAGTCCCGACTGTCCGCGCTCGGCGCCCGCGGCTCGCCCATGCCCTCGCGCAGAACCTGGGCCTCCTGCTGGCCGCCGCCATGCTCGTAGCGAGCCTCGCGGCTTACTGCGGCATCTTCTACGCCGCGCAAGGCACGCTGCCCGGCGGGTTCGAGCTGACCTCCACCGTCAACAACACCATGCCGCTCGTGCTCGCGGCGGTGGCGCAGACGCTGGTGGTGCTGACCCGCGGCATCGACCTGTCCGTGGGCGGCGTGCTCGACCTCACGAACGCCGTCGCCGCCATCGGCCTGGGCGACACGGCGGCCGGCATGCTCGGCGGCTCTCTGCTGGTGCTGCTGATCGGGGCGGCGTGCGGGCTGCTCAACGGCGTGCTGGTGGCCTACGGACGGCTGCAGCCGATCCTGGTGACGCTGGCGACCCTGTCCATCTTCCAGGGGGTGGCGATCCGGGTGCTGCCGCAGCCGGGCGGGCAGGTGCCGGAGGGCTACACCGCGGCGCTGGCCAACCCGTCCGGCCCGGTGTCCCTCCTCTACGTGGCGCTGCTGGCGCTGCTGTGGCGGGTGCTGCGGCGGACCCGGCTGGGCGTGGGCCTGTACGCCATCGGCAACGACGAGGGCGCGGCGGCGGCCAACGGCATCGACCCGCGGCGGACCAAGGTGCTGACCTACATGCTGGCCGGCACCTGCTCCGCCATGGCCGGGCTGTTCCTCGCCGCCAACGCCACGGCGGGGGATGCGACGACGGGCAACGGCTACACCCTGACCTCCATCGTCGCCGTGGTGCTGGGGGGCGTGAGCCTGTTCGGCGGGCGCGGCAGCGCGGTGGGCGCGATCATGGGGGCGTTCGTGACGACGATGATCGTGAACATCCTGTTCTTCGCCCACATCGACCCGCTGTACCAATCGTTCTACGAGGGCCTGTTCCTGGTCGCGGCCGTGCTCGGGGCCAGCGGGATCGGCCGGCTGCTGCGGAGGCGATGATGGCCGGTTCCACACCGGGCGGGCGCCTGCTTGCCGTCTTCACCCAGGACCGGCGGCGCATCGCCTACGCGGCGCTGGCGGCCGTGCTGCTGTTCGTGCTGGGGGCGGTGGTCCTGCCGGGCTTCGCCAGTCCCGGAAGCATCTCCGCCGTGCTGGTGGTCGCGTCCTTCGTTGGGCTGGTGGCGGCCGGGCAGATGTTCGTGATCCTGGTGGGCGGCATCGACCTGTCGGTGCCCTGGGTGCTGAACGCGGCGGCGATCCTGACCGTCACGTCCTCCTTGGGCCAGGACGGGCGGGCGGCCTACGCCTTGGCGCTCACCTTGGGCATGGGCCTGGGCGTCGGCGCGCTGAGCGGCGTGGGCGTCGCCCTGTTCGGGGTGCCGGCCGTCGTGATGACGCTGGCGATGAACGGCATCATGCAGGGCCTGACGCTGGGCCTCAGCGGCGGGATGACCTGCGGGTCCTGCGCGGCCTATGCGCCCCCGGTCGTGCAGGCGGCGGTGCATGCCTCGCTGCTCGGGGTGCCGGCGGCGCTCTGGCTGTGGGGCGCCGTGGCGGCGGCCGTTTCGGCGGTGCTCAGCCTGACCGGGTTCGGCCGGCGCACCTACGCCATCGGCACCAGCGCGCGGGCCAGCTACCTCGCCGGCATCAACGTGTCCGCCGTCACCGTGGCGCTGTACGCGCTGAGCGGGCTGTTCTCGGCGGCGGCAGGCGTCATGCTGGTCGGCTTCGGCGGGCAGGCGGCGCTCGGCATGGGCGACCCTTACTTGTTCCAGTCCATCGCGGCGGTGGTGATCGGGGGCGTCGCGATGGACTGGAACAAGTA
>CAXUJE010000121.1:9218-13662 GCA_964251035.1 uncultured Acetobacteraceae bacterium | reverse complement strand
GGCCGTAGGTCTTGAAGATGCGCACCGCCCGCGACGTGCCGACGCCGTGGGCATGCAGGAACAGCATGATCTCCCGCACCGCCTTCTGCTCGGCCCAGCCGGCGACGATGCGCGCCGCCCGTTTCTGCCCGATGCCCGTCACCTCGCGCAAACGGCCTGGCTCCTGCTCGATCAGATCGAACACCTGCTCGCCAAACGCCCGCACCAGGGCGCGGGCATACACCGGGCCGATGCCGCGGATCATCCCGGACCCCAGGTACTTCTCGATCCCCTCCAAGGTCGTCGGCTGCGTCGTCGTGACCTGCTGGGCCTTGAACTGCAGCCCGTGCTCGCGGTCGGTGGTCCACAGGCCGGTCGCGGTGATGAATTCGCCCGCGTTGATTGCCGCCGCGTGTCCGACCACGGCCACCAGGTCCCGCTGCCCGCGCGCCTTCACCCGCAGCACGCAGAAGCCGTTCTCGGCGTTGTGGTAGGTGACGCGCTCCACCAGCCCGGACAGCGTCTCGGTCGGCGCCCCTGTCCTGGTCCCGGCCAACTGATCCAGAGCCGTGCTCCCTCCAAATGGGCGGAAGAATGGGGTTGCGGCCGACCTCCCAGCATCCCCCGCCGGGCATTGCGCCCCGTGGCAATGGGCGCCGCGCAGGGCTAGGGGCAGGACTTCAGCCCGCGTTCATTGGAGGCTAACCTAACAGTGCAGCCATCAAAGGCAAACGGCCTCGGAGCCGCGCATCCATTTCACCTTTCGGGCGTTGGGGCACCATGGCAAGGCGATCAAAGGCACCGGACACGACGGTGCAACACGACAAGACCGTCTCCGGTCAGGGTGAAGCGGCCCCGGCCAAGCCCAAGGCACGCCGCCGTAGCAGCCCTGCCGCCGAGCAGCCGGAACCGGCGGGCAGCCCCGCGCCTCGATCGCCGCCGGGGCCGACGGAACAGCAGCCCGCTATAATGGCGGCTGCCGCCGGACGCGAGATGCGTGCGTCGGAGGCGATCAGGGCATTGGGCGAGATGGTCGTTGCGGGACTCGACGCGCTTGCGGAGCTTCGCAAAGAGGTGCGCGCGGTGAACCGCCGGCTGGACCAGCTTGCGGCCGGGCGCTCCCAGGCCGCCGCCGCGTCCGACGCCGACGATTATTCCTCCGGGCGTGACCGCGACCCCGGCGATGCCGTGCCGCCGGGCGTCGCAACGGTCGCGCCCGTGCCGTTGACCGACGCCGACGAGGCCGTGCTGCACACGTTGGAAGACCTGCCGAAGCGCACGGGACGCGGCAGGCGCGGGCCGCGCGCCAAGGCCTAAGGCGCCTCAGCCGGCGGGAAAGGCGCCCTCGAACGCGCTTTCGCCGAGAGGGCGGCGGGCATTGGGCTGCTCGCGGGCGCGCACCGCGTCCGGCAGGCGCGCCGGGTCGCCGCGCCGGCCCACCGCGATCATCTGCTCGACCCGGTAGCCGATCGGCACGCCAAGCTCGGCGAAGGCGCGGTCGATGTCGAAGCCGACCATGCCGTGCGCCTGGTATCCCATCCGCGTCGCCTGCAGCGCGAAATAGGCCCAGCCGGCGCCCGCGTCGTGGCTATGGCTGTGGGAAGGCACCTCGCCCTCTTTGCCCGGCACCGTCATGGTCGATTTGGACAGCAGCACCAGAAGCGCGCCGGCGTCCTTGCACCAGTTGCGGTTGCCCTCGACCAGGAATCCCAGGAACTGCTCCCAATGCGGCCCGTCCTTGATGGCATACAGGAACCGCCACGGCTGCGAGTTGTAGGAGGACGGCGCCCACCGGGCGGCCTCCAGCATGGTCATCAGGTCCTCGCGCGGCACCGGCTGGCCGTCATAGGCGCGGGGCGACCAGCGCTCGAGGAACATCGGGTCGATGGGATGGTCGGCGGTGCGGCTGTTGGCGGTCAAGGGCATGAGTCGCTCTCACAGTTGACTATGGGGCGGCCATGGGCGGGATAGCCGGGCCGCACGCGCGGACAGTTTGCCCGGGCGGCATCAGCCGTCAATAGAACGCCTGGCGGCCCGGGAGGCCAGGCGCGCGTCGCAGCGCGCCGGCTTCGCTCGCCTGCAAGCCCGCGAACCGGGCGCGGACGGTGATGACCGGCAATTGTTCATGTATCAACGCCCTTCGGTATAATCACGACGCAAAAGCATTGTCTTCTGAACATTAAACACAATAAAAAAGACGGATTTGCCGTTCAATTGTAGATGTCTGAACAATGCGCACGCGGTTGTCATCCGCGGTTTCCAGAACAGTCTCCTTAAGGCAAGCTGACCCTCTTGCGACCGTAAAGCATATAGAGTTTCCTTAACGCTAATTTTCATTCGATTTGGCGGTGTCTATACCTAAAATGAGTGTATCGCATTCCCTGTTCTACCTCAGTCAGGCCCGGGCTGCCACGGGGCTGATGAGCGCCGTGGCGCACGGGAACGAATGCGTGAGCCTGCTGTGCGAGCCAGGCATCAGCACGGCCGCGGTGCTGGACGAAGCGGAGAACGAACTGTCCAGCCGCGGCCTGCGCTGCGTCCGCGTCTACGGCCCGGCGTCGGGCGGATTGGCCCTGCGGGATCTCGTCGCACAGATCGTGGTCCGGGCCGATCCGGACGCCCTTACGGACCATGACCTGAAGGCCGGGTTCGTGACGCTGACCGAACCCGGCGAAGGCTGTGACCGCGTGGCCCTGCTGGTCACGGAGGCCCACAACCTGCTGCCCTCGGCCATGCGCTACATTCAGCTTGCATGCCGGTCCAGCCCGAAGCTGCGCGTCGCGCTGGCTGGCCAGCGCGGCTTGACCGCGGCCCTGGCGCCCGATGAGTTCGCCTTTCTTCGCCAACGCATCACCCGCACGCTCGAGCTGCCCGGTCCCGTGCAGGACGAGGCGCCGGGGCTGTTGTCCATGCTGGCCGGCCTTTGCCGGGACAGCGCCAGGCGGCCGCTGGTCAGGCTGGGCGTGGCCGCCGCGTCCGTGCTGCTGATCGCAGCGGTGGGGTGGAGCCATGGGCCTGCCTTGTCGTGGGCCGCGGCATCCGCGCCGGCCTCACCGGCCCGCCCTGCGAATGAGCGGCAGTGCCGCGACACCGTGTTCCATGCCCAACCAGGAAAGGATCTCTCCGATGCTGACCAGACACTCCTGCGCGACGGCTGTCGCGCCCAGTAGGCCGGGCCGGCTTCTGGCCGTGGCGGCGGCCACTGCCGCCTTGCTCGGCGGCTGCACCGCCCTGCAGCCCCAAGTGGCCGAGCGCCCGGCAGCCGGGCCGCCCTCGACGGAAGCGCAGCCGTTCGACGCCGCCATGAACAGCCTCGCCACCACGCTGGTCGATCACGCGCACCTTGATCCGTCCGAGCAGCGCGTGCTCATCGTCGATCCGCCGGTTGACCAGACAACGGTCAGGCACTCCGCAGTGACGCGCGACGTGGAGCGCCGGATCGTGAGCGCGGTGGATCAGCGCTTCCCCAATCTCCAACCTATTCCCCTTGCCGAGAACTCGTTGGAGCGCCAGCCCGTCATGGTGTTGAGCTGCATGACCCCCGTGGTGGGGCCGGGCGAGACGAAGGCCGACCTTGACACAGCGCCCAAGACGTATCGCATCTGGGCCTCGCTCTCGGACACGCGCACGGGCAAGATCATCTCGTCCGAAACCGTTTGGGTGCGTGCGGAGGACGTGGACGTGACGCCGACCAAGTTCTTCCAGGACAGCCCTGCCTGGGCGATGGACGGCAGCATGAAAGCCTATCTGAAGGTGTGCGGCGGCAAGCCGGGCCAGACCATGGACCCGGCCTACCTGAGCGGCTTCGGCACCTCCGCCGTCGTCAACCGGGCGACCGCCGCCTACGAGGCCGGGCGCTACCCGGAGGCGCTGGCCTACTACACCCAAGCCAGCCAGATGCCGGGGGGCAACCAGATGCGGGTCTGGAACGGGGAGTACCTGGCCAACCTGGCCCTCGGGCGGCCGCGGGAGGCGGAGGAGGCATTCGGCAAGATGGTGGACGCCGGGCTGGCGCAGGGCAAGCTTGCGGTGAAGTTCGTGTTCCGTCCGGCCTCCACCCAATTCTGGCCGGACCGGGCGGTGAGCGGGCAATACCCGGCGTGGCTCCGTCAGATCGCGGAGCGCAGCGTGGCCCGCAAGGCCTGCCTGCTGGTGGTCGGCCACACCAGCCCCACCGGCACGCCAGCCGCGAACGAGATCCTGTCCGAACGGCGGGCGCAGTTCGTGCGCGAGCAGATCGTGCGGCGCGCCACCGTGATGCAGGCACGGACGGAAGCGCGCGGGCGCGGAGCGAGCGAGCCGCTGGTCGGCACCGGGAAGGACAATGCCTCCGACGTGCTGGACCGCCGCGTGGAGTTCGAGCCGCAGGCTTGCAGCACGCTGCGCGCAGAGCGGATGCCGGGCCGCGTCTGACGCGAGCCGGCTGCTCCGCAAAACGGCTCGCCATGGCAGAAGGCCGGGGCGA
>CAXUJE010000121.1:0-9208 GCA_964251035.1 uncultured Acetobacteraceae bacterium | reverse complement strand
CCCCCCCCCCCCCCCCCCTCTCCCCCCGCGGGGCCCCCCCCGCCGCCGGACCTACGCCGCCGCTTCGCGCTGCAGCAGCGCCGCCTTGCGGTCGATGCCCCAGCGGTAGCCTGACAGCGCGCCGTCGGAGCGGACCACGCGGTGGCACGGGATGGCGACGGCCAGGGTGTTGGCGGTGCAGGCCTGCGCCACCGCCCGCACCGCGGACGGGGCACCCACCGCGGCGGCGATGTCGCGGTAGCTCGCGGTGGCGCCGGCCGGCAGCGCGCGCAGGGCTTGCCACACCCGTTGCTGAAAGGCGGTGCCGCGGATGTCGAGCGGGAGGTCGAACGCCTGGCCGGGCGCCTCGACGAGGCCGACGACCCGGGCCACCATGGTATCGAACGCCGGGTCGCCGCCGACGAGATCGGCCTTGGGGAAGCGGTCCTGCAGGCCGCGCACCAGCGCGTCGGGATCGTCGCCGAACGCGATGGCGCAGATGCCCTTCTCGGTCGCGGCGACCAGGATGGCGCCCAGCGAGCATTGGCCCACGGCGAAGCGGATGGCCGCGCCGGTCCCGCCCTTGCGGTAGGCGCCCGGGGTCATGCCCAGGCGGCCGGACGCGCCCTCGTAGAACCGGCTGGGCGCGTTGAAGCCTGCTTCGTAGATCGCATGGGTGACGCTTTCCGCCGTGCCCAGCCCGTCTTGCAGCCGCGCCGCCCGGCGGGCGGCGGCGTAGGCTTTCGGGGTGACGCCCGTGGCCTGCTTGAACATGCGGTGGAAGTGGAAGGGGCTGACGCCGACCAGGCGCGCGATGTCCGCCAGCGCCGGCGCCTCCTCCGCCGCGTCGATCAGGCGGCAGGCGCGGCGGACGGTCTCGGCCTGCCGCTCCGCCTGGCTCGCCTCGTTGGGACGGCAGCGCTTGCAGGCGCGGAAGCCGGCCCGCTCCGCGGCGGCGCAGGTGGGGTGGAAGGAAACGTTCTCGCGCCGCGCCAGCCGTGCCGCGCAGCTTGGCCGGCAATACACGCCGGTGGTCCGCACAGCGTAGAAGAAGGCGCCGTCTTGCGAGCGGTCGCGGCACTGGATTGCCGTGTAGCGCTCGTCATCGCTCGGCTTCGTGGTCTTGGAAGGGCGGGTATTCGCGTGCGTGTCCATGGCTCAGGCCCGCTCGATCCGCGCGGCGTAGCAGCCGCGCTTGGCATGATGGGCGTGCAGGTAGCGGACGGCGGGATTGGCGAAGAACCGCTCGATGGCGCCTTCGAGTTCTTGCCCGGCAACGACATCCGCGTCCACCATCTGATGCTCGCCGTCGAAGGCGCGCAACGAGATCAGGCGCAGGCGCAGCGGCTCCGGCACCTCGTCTGTTGCGTCGTAGGCCCGTTCCGCCCCCTCGCGGACGAAGATCGCGTGGCTGGCGCGATAGGGGGTGTCGGCCGGCTGGTGGGTGTGGTTGAGCAGCAGCAGCGTCTCGCCCGGCTCGGCGTCGCGGACCTCGACGCGGTCCGGGAAGCCAGGCTTCGCGTCGGCGATGCGGCGCTGGACGCCATGGGCTGCAAGCGCGTCGTCGGGCAGGCCGTAAAGGTGGCGGAACGGCGCGGGGTCGAGGCCGGTGATGCGAAAGGACATGGGAGGCTCCTTCATCGGGATGGCAGGAGCGTTGTGGGCCGCTCCGGCCGGGCAGCCATCCCGATCCTTGCTGTCCAATTCCAAGCTGCACGCCCGCGCCGCCACGTTTTTGCCACCCGGACAGACGAACTTTATCACGAAACCGCGTTTGCACCCGGTCAACACAGGAAGTTCGCGATGAAGAAGTACACCGCTTTGATGCTTGCCGGCCTGGCAGCCACCGCCCTCATGGCGGCTCCCTTGGCCGCACAAGCCCAAGACAGCGAGCCGAAGCCGAAAGGCGGCACTCTCAAGGGCGCCGCGGTAGGCGGCGTGGCCGGCCACATGATGGGCGGGCATACCAAGACCGGCGCGGCGGTCGGCGCGATGGCAGGCCACCACGAGAAGGCCAAGTCTCAGGACCGCATCAACTCGGGCGGCCAGCCATAACCGAGGCACGGCCGGGCCGGCAGAAGCCGGCCTGATCGCCGGCCCGTCGTGCCGGCGGCACCTCGTGATCCTGGATACGCCTGACCCGGCACGGCGCTTGCGACGTGCAGGCATGGCCGGGCAGGCCAGGACGCCCTGGGAGAGCACCGTGCATGAAGCTTAGGCATCTCGTGGCAGCCTGGCTGCTCCTCGGCGCAGCCGGCGCCACGGCCCAGGGCCAGGCCCTGCGCATCGCCATCAACAACGACCCCGACATCCTGGACCCCACGCTGAGCCGCACCTTTGTCGGCACTGCGGTGATGACGGCGCTATGCGACAAGCTGTTCGACTTCGACGGGGCGCTGGCCATCGTGCCCCGGCTGGCCACGTCCTTTGAATGGGCGGACCCGGTGACGCTGGTCCTGCATCTGCGGTCCGGCGTCGCCTTCCACGACGGCACGGCGTTTGACGCCGCCGCAGTCAAGTTCAACCTCGACCGCCATGCGGGCCTAGCAGGCAGCTTCCGCCGGGCGGAGCTGGGGGCGATGGAGCGGGTGGAGGTGGTTGATCCCCTTACGGTGCGCGTCGTGCTGAAGCAGCCGTCCTCCCCGTTCGTCGCGACGCTGACCGACCGGTCCGGCATGATGGTGTCGCCCACCGCCGCCGCGGCGGCCGGGGCGGAGTTCGGGCTGCATCCGGTGTGCAGCGGGCCGTTCCGCTTCGTGGAAAGGGTGGCGCAGGACCACATCACGTTGGAGCGCTTCCCTGGCTACTGGGACGCGGGCAGCGTGCACTTCGACCGGGTGACATACCGCCCGATGACCGACAGCGCCGTGCGGCTCGCCAACCTGCAGGCCGGCGCCGTGGACCTGGCCGACATCGTGCCGTCCGATGTGGACGCCGTGCGGGCGGACCCGCGGCTGCAACTGCTGTCCTCGGGCGGCCTCGGCTACGCCGGCATCACCTTCAACGTGGGCCACGGCCCGCGCGCCGCGCAGCCGGTGGGGCGGGACGCGCGGGTGCGGCAGGCGTTCGCGCTGTCGCTGGACCGGGACGTGATCGTGCAGGTGGTGTTCAACGGCCAGTACGCTCCCAACGCGCAGGCGGTCTCGGCGGGCAGCCCGCTGTTCGTGCCGGAGGCCCGCCCGTCCGGGACGTGGCGCGGGCGAAGGCGCTGCTGCGCGAGGCCGGCGTGGCGCCGCCGGTCCCCGTGCCGCTCACGGTGCCGAACAACCCGCAAAGCCTGCAAGTGGCCGAGATCGTGCAGTCCATGGCGCAGGAGAGCGGGTTCGACGTGCAGGTGACGGCGATGGACTTCGGCACGTCGCTGGCGACCACGCTTGCGGGCGACTACGTTGCCTACCTGAACGGCTGGTCGGGGCTGCTCGACGCCGACAGCAACACCTGGAGCTTCCTGCACACCGGGGGCGCGCTGAACATTTCGGGCTACAGCAACGCAGGCGTCGATACGGCGCTCGACCAGGCCCGGACGGTAACGGACCCGGCGGCCCGGCGTGCTTTGTACGCCCGCGTCTGGCAGCAGCAGGCGGCCGACCTGCCGATCCTCTACCTTTACACGCCGCGCTATATCTTGGGCGCCCGCAAGCAGGTCCAGGGCTACCGCGTGCTGCCGGACGGGCTGATCCGGCTGCAAGGTGTCAGCTTGGCCGCGCCTTGATCCGGCGCAAGCGCCCCGGCACCGGAAGGGTATCAAAGCTGCCGCCCATCCAGTAGGCTTGCCGCCATGGCCGTGGCCGGGAGCAGCCGGGCCAAGAAACTGATCATTGGACGGATCATCGGCCATCAACGAGATCGTTGACATCAGCGGCCGCAAGGTGACGCGGCGGCGGCAGGCCCTCCTGCGCGTCGGCGGCCCCGTGCTGGGCGTGGCGCTCGTCATCCTCTCCATCCTCGGCATCGCGGCCTATAGCTACCAGGCGAACCGGGCCGGCGCCCTGACGCTGTCCGAGGCGGTGCTGGACACGCTGCAGGCGCGCATCGCGCGGGAGGTGAGCAGCTATCTCAGCCCGGCGACCCAGGCGGCGCTGATCGCCCGCGACATGGTGGCCCGCAACGCCATCTCCGACGGCCAGGCCGCCATCGAGGGCTTCGCCGCCAGCATGCTCGCCCAGGTGCCGAACCTGGAGGGCTTCTATGTCGGCACCGGCGACGGCGACTTCACCATGGTGCGTCGCGACCCGGCGGGCGGCACCGACACCAAGCTGGTCGTCAACCGCCCCGATGCGCGCCAGGTCTCCTCCGTGCACCTGGACGCTGATGGCCAGGTGGTGGACCGCACGGCAAGCCCACAGGACGACTTCGACCCGCGGGAGCGCGTCTGGTACCAGGGCGCGCTGAAAACCGGCGGGGTATACTGGTCGTCGCCCTACATCTTCTTCACCACGCAGGCGCCGGGCATCACCGCGGCGATCCGCCTCCAGCAGCCGGGCCGGGCGGACCGCGTGTTCGGGGTGGACATCACGCTGGAGGCGCTGTCCGGCTTTCTCGCCGCCTTGCAGATCGGCCGCACCGGGCACGCCGTCATCATCGACAGCGCCGGCGGCGTGATCGCGGCGCCCAACCTGCAGCGGCCCATCGGCGCGGACGGCCGGCAGACGGTGCCCACCGCGGCCAGCGCCCTGGCCGACCCGGCGCTGATCGGCGCCTATGACCGCTTCCGCGTCGATGGCTACGGCAGCCGCATCATCGACGTGGGCGGCGTGCCGCATGTCGGCATCGCGTCGCATCTGCCGGCCGCCGGGCAGGACTGGGTGCTGCTGATCGCGGCGCCGCAATCCGATTTCACCGGGTTCGCCGAGGACAGCAGCCGCAAGGACGCCCTGCTGGCGCTCATCACCATCGGCCTCGCCGGCCTGCTCGGGCTGCTGCTGGTGCGGCAGAACCGGCGTGCCGACCGCCTGGCGCGGCTGCTGGCCCGGCAGCGCGAGGCCGGCGTGCGCGAGGCCCAGGCGCTCACGGCGCTCGCGGCGCAGCCCGGCCTGTTCGACCCCATGCAGCCGGCGCCGGGCCTGACCGAGGGCCTGGCCGAACTGAGCGCTGCCCGGCGCGCCAGCATCTGGCGCCTCGCCGGCGAGGGGCGGGTGCTGCGCTGCGAGGACCAGTTCGAGCCGCAGGGCGGCCATGTCGAAGGGCTGGAGCTGTCGCGCTCCGAGCTGCCGCGGTTCTTCCGGTCGCTGGACGGGGGCGAGACGATCGAGGAGGCGGACGCGGCGGCGGACGCGCGCACCGCCGAGCTGCACCGTTTGCTGATGCGCCCGTTCGGCAGCCGCACCCTGTCGATGCTGCCGGTGCGCGGACCCAGCGGCGTGTCCGGCGCGGTGCTGCTCGAAGACGCGCGTGAGCACGGGCGGGCGCGCAGCTTCGCGCAGGCGGTGTCGAGCATCGCCGCGATGCGCATGGCCGGGCACCCGCGCGAGGCCGCGGCCCCCGACCCGGCCGCGGCCGGACCCGCCCCGGACCATCCGCCCGCCGATGCCCTATGGGCGCGCAGCACGGCGCTGGTGCCCGACCTGCCCGACGCGGAGCCGTCCGGCCTTGCGGCGGCATACTTCCCCTCGGTCGCCGCGATGAACGTCCACTTCGAGGACGCGCGCTCCCTGGCCCGGCCCGACCAGGCGGGCGTCACGGCGCTGGCGGATGCGCTGGCCCAGGCCATGCAGGGCATCGCGACCCAGTACGCGCTGCCCTACATGAAGCTCGTGGGCCATGACCTCGTTGCCGCGGCGGGCTGCACGGCGACGCCCGATCCGCTCGCGACGGTGCGCCTGGCCGACGCCGCCCTGGCCGCGCGGGAAGCCTGCCTTTCCTTGCTGGCGCAGTCGGGACTGGAGCCGGTGTTCCACATCGGCATCGACTTCGGCGCGGCGCTCGGCTGCGGGCTCGGGCAGGAGCCGCGGCTGTTCAACCTGTGGGGCGACGCGATCCGCATGGCGGGGCTGATGGCGCAAAGCGCCTCGGACAGCGGCTCGATCCAGGTCAGCGAGCGCGCCTACGAGCAGTTGCGCCAGCAGTTCCTGTTCCGCCCGCGCGGCGTGTTCTACATGCCGCGCATCGGCACGGCGCGCATCTTCACCCTGGCCGGCCGCCGTTGAGCCGGGCCCGCGCCATCCTGCCGATGCTGGCCGCGGTCGGGCGCTTCGGCCGCGCCCGCGTCGGGTTCCCGCTGATGCTCGCGGCCGGCTCCTGGGGCGTGCTGCGCGAGGCGGTCCGGCCGGTCGCCTGGCGGCGGACGGTGCGCCAGGAATTCAACCTCGCCATGCGCCAAGCGGCCGGCGGCGGGCTTGCGACCGTCCTGGTCACCGCGTCCTTGGCCGGCGTCGCCATGGTGTACGAGGCGCTGTACTGGCTGGGTGTCGCCGGGCAGGCGCAGCTCACCGGCTCCATCCTGGTGACGGTGCTGGTGCGGGAGCTGACGCCGCTGCTGGTCGGGCTGATCCTGCTGGGGCGCAGCGGCATGCTCACCGTCACCGAGCTGGGCACGCTGCAGGCCGGCGGGCAGATCCGCGCCATGGTCGCCCAGGGGATCGACCCGTTCCTGCTGCTGGTGCTGCCGCGGACGCTCGCTTTCGCGCTCAGCAGCTTCACCCTCGGCATCATCTTCGCCGCCACTGCCCTGGTGTTCGGCTTCATCGTCAGTGGGGCGATCGGCAACGTGCAGGACAGCCTGTGGACCTTCCTCGACCGCGTGCTCTCGGCGATGACCGTGCGCGACTACCTGGTGGTGCCGGTCAAGCTGCTGGCGATCGGCTTCCTGGTTGGGCTGAGCTCCTGCTTCACCGGCCTGGGCGCCAGCGAGGATGACGACCTCTCGACCCTGATCCCGCGCGGCTTCGTCCGCGGCATCCTGGCCGTCATGGTCGCCAGCATCGTCTTCACCCTGGCCGCGTAGCCGATGCCGCAGGCCGAGCCGGTCCTGCACCTCGCCGCCGCCTTGCCGCCGGACGACAGCGTCCTGCCGAACGTGCCGCTCGACCTGCGGCTCATGCCCGGCGAGTGCGCGCTGATCGAGACGCCGGACCCCGAGCGCAGCACGGCGCTGGCGGAGCTGTGCAGCGGCATGGCCGGGCTGCGCCGGGGTGCGGCGCGGTTCATGGGATATGACTGGTCTGGCCTCGACCGCGACCGGGCGGCGGCGCTGCGCGGGCGGATCGGCCGTATCCACCACCGGGGCGCCTGGATCGACATGCTCGGCACCCATGTCAACATCATGCTGGCCCGCCTGCACCACACGCGCGAGCCGGAGGCCGCCGTGACCCGGTCGGCGACGGACCTCGCGCGGCACCTCGGGCTGCCGGGCCTGCCGCTGGCGCGGCCCGACCGGCTTTCGGAGGGCGACCTGATGCGCGCCGCCTGCGTGCGGGCGTTCCTGGGAGAGCCGCGGCTCCTGCTGCTGGAACACTCGATCACCCCGGACCGCCCGGGGCTGACCGCGCCGCTGCTGGACCTGCTGTCGCGCGCGCTCGACCGCGGGGCGGCGGCGGTCTGCTTCACCAAGGATGCGCCGTTCTGGCAGGCGCAGAATTTCCCCTTGGCCCAGCGCCTGCTTCTGCTGGACGATGGGCTGAAACCGATGCCGAGCGTGTGATGCTGCAGAGGCGCCGCCCCGACGACCCGCCGCGACTGCTCCGCCTGCGCCACACCGACGAGTGGGTCGGCGCGCTGGTGATCCTGGCGCTGGCGCTGTTCTTCGGCGCGGTGTTCGAGGCCGGGGTGTTCCGGCGCTGGCTGCGGCCCGACCTCGAACTGCGCATCGTGCTGCCGCAGGCTGGGTTCGGCGGGCTGGCGGCGGGCGCCGACATCGACGTGCTCGGCACCCATGGCGGGTCGGTGCGGGAGATCGTGCTGAACCCCAACGGCGAGCTGTATGCGCTCGCCATCATCGAGCGCCAGGCGGAAGCGTTCATCCAGCGCGACAGCGCCGCCACGATCCGCCTGCGCTACGGCGTCGCCGGCGCGGCCTATGTCGATGTCAGCCGTGGCGCCGGCACGAGCGCGCCGATGAACTGGCGCTACGCGGTGCTGACCGCGACCGTCGCGCCCAACCCGGCCGACACGATCACCGATACGCTCGACAAGGTGAAGGCGGACCTGCTGCCGACGCTGGAGCACGCCCAGCACGCCATGGCGGCGCTGGACGACATCGTGGGCGGGATCAAGGCGGGGCAAGGCTCGGCCGGGCGGCTGCTGACCGATGACGGCCTGATCCGGCAGGCGGAGGACACGGTGGCGACGCTGAAGGCGGAAATCGCCCAGCTTGGCCCGATCCTGGCGCTGGTGCCGGGCCTGCTGAGCCAGTCGCACGGGGTGCTGGCGAACGCGCAGTCGATCTCCCACGACGCCGCGCGGACGACTCCGCAACTCCCCGGGCTGGCCCGCAGCCTCGCCGACAGCGCGAGCAGCCTGCCGGCGCTGCTGACCCAGGCGCAGACGACGACGGCAGAGCTGGGCCGGCTGCTCGTGCAGCTCCGCGGCTCGTGGGTGCTGGGCGGCGATGGGGCGCCGAAGCCCAACACGCTGCGCCTGCCACCGCGGGAGGTGCGCCCTTGACCAGGCGGCTTGGGGCGGCGGCGCTGCTGCTCCTGTTGGCCGGCTGCGGCGGACGTGCCGCGCCGGACGCGCCACAGGACAGCGCGCTGGCGCAGGCGGCGGACTCGGGGCGGCAATCCCTGGAGTACAGCCGGCTGAAGCAATCCGCGGCGCAGTACCAGCAGGCCTACACGCTGGCCCTGGCGCGCAACGACGTGCAGGCGATCGGCGATTCCGGCTACAACCTGGCCGTGGTGCAGCTTGCCGACAACGACGCGGCGGCGGCGCTGCGCACGGCGCTGCGGACGCGGGCGGCCCTGGCCGTGCGGGCGGCGCCGGGGTTCGCCGAGCTTGACCTGGTGCAGTCGGCGGCCCTGCACCGGTTGGACCGCAACGCGGAGGCGGACACTTTGGCTGCTCGCGCGCAGGCCAGCGCCGCCAGCCCGGACACCCGCGTTCGGGCGAGCTACCTACGCGGCGTGGTTGCGGATGCGCGGGGCGACGCCGCCGGGCTGAGTGCCGCCCTGGCCTCGTTCGGCCAGCCGAAGGCGCCGCCTCCGGACTGGGAAGCCGACCGCGAGGACCTCACGGCCCGGCTGGCGCTCATGCGCGGGCAGTACCGGGACGCGGCGGCCCATGCGCAGCGGGC
>CAXUJE010000120.1:4245-13688 GCA_964251035.1 uncultured Acetobacteraceae bacterium | reverse complement strand
CCGAGGGGGCGCGGTGCTCCTGCTCGGGCCCGTATGTGCCGGCCATGCCGCAGCACCCGGACGGCAGGATGCGCAGGCCGGCGCCGGCGGCGGTGAACGCCGCCTGCCAGTCGCGCAGGGCGGCGACCGCCGTGGTGCGCTCCGTGCAGTGCGGCAGCAGCAGGAACCCGGCGTCCGAACGGCCCGCCGGGATGGCGTCCAGGTGCCGCGCCAGCCATTCCTGCAGCAGCAGCACCGGCGGCGGCCGGTGCGCTTCCGGAAGGGCATCGTACTCGGCGCGGTAGGTGAGCGTCATCGAGGGGTCGATCCCGACCAGGTCCACGCCCGTCGCCGCGAGGCCCCGCAGCATCGCGGCGTTGCGGGCGGCAGCGCGCTCGAAGGCGCCGAGGAAGCCGTGCACGTGCAGCGGCTTGCCGTTGGGCCGGAACGGGGCGCTCCAGGGCCGGAACCCCAACGCCCGCACCAGGTCGAGCACGTCCAGGACCAGCGGGGTCTCGTACCAGCTCGTGAAGGCGTCCTGCACCAGCACGACGCTGCGCGCCCGCTCCTCCGCGGGCAGGGCAGCCAGGGCTGTGGGCGTGGCGTCGGCGATGCTTCGCGCGGCCAGTTCCCGCCGCATGGAGATGCGCGAGAAGCTGGGGGTGGCGACCAGGCCCACAGCCCGCATCGCCGCCTGCCCTGCCCGGCTGCTCACCAGGGGATTGTACAGGCCGCGCACGCGCCCGATGGCGGGCAGGAGGTGCTCCAACGACCCAACCAGGTAGTCGCGCGCCGGGCGCAGGTAGCGGCCGTGGTAGAGCTCCAGGAACTTGGCCCGGAAGCTCGGCACGTTCACCTTGATCGGGCACTGGCCGACGCAGGATTTGCACGCGAGGCACCCGTCCATCGCCTCCTTCACCGCGTGGGAGAAGTCCGGCTCGCTGCGGCGCCGCGCCAGGGTGTTGCGAAGCCGGCCCGGCACCGTGCGCCAGGCCGGCCCGCGGCGCAGCGCGGCGGCCTCCGCCACCGGGTCGAAACCGAGCGCCGCCAGTTGCCGCAGCCATTCCCGGGTCAGCGAGGCCCTGCCCTTCGGCGAGTGCCGGCGGTCGCGCGTCGCCTTGTAGGACGGGCACATGGCGTCGTCCGGGTCCCAGGTGAAGCAGGCGCCGTTGCCGTTGCAGTGCAGCGCCTCGTCGTATCCGGCGCGCACCGGCGGCGGGATCGTCCGGTCGAGCCGGCCGCGGGTGGGCACCCCGTCGATGCGCAGCAGGGCACCGCCCTCCGGAGCCGCGATCTTGCCGGGGTTGAGCTGGCCGTGCGGATCGAAGGCGGCCTTGATCTGCTGCAGGCAGGGGTAGAGCGGGCCGAAGAAGCTGGGCGCGTACTCGGAGCGCACGCCCTTGCCGTGCTCGCCCCACAGCACGCCGCCGTATTTGCGGGTGAGGGCGGCGACCTCGTCGGAGACCTCGCGGATCAGCCCTTCCTGCGCCGGGTCGGTCATGTCGATGGCCGGGCGGACGTGCAAAACCCCCGCATCGACGTGGCCGAACATGCCGTAGGCCAGGCCGCGGCGGTCGAGCGCGGCGCGGAACTCGGCGATGTAGTCCGCCAGGTGCTCCGGCGGCACGGCGGTGTCCTCCACGAAGGGGATCGGCCGCCGGCTGCCCGGCCGGTTGCCCAGCAGGCCGACGGACTTCTTGCGCATGCCCCAGATGCGCTCGACGGGCTTGGCCTCGGCGGCGGGCAGAAGGCGGACGCCCCCGCCCTGTCCAGCCCCCACGGCTTCGTCGCCGTCCTCGGCCAGGCGCGCAGCGCCTTGGACGTCCGCGCCGTAGGGCTGCCCAGCCACGCCGCGGTCGCCGGGCACGGCCCGGCGGACGGGGCCTGGCTCCCTGTTGCGGGCGACGGTGTAGCCCCTGCGGCCGCCGGCGCGGCCTTCCGCGGCCAGCTTGGCCTCCACGCGCTGGAGCTGGGCGTCCAGCGCGGCCTCGTCGTCGGCCAGCAGCTCCACCAAGTTGATGCCGGCGGCCGGGCCTTCGGGGTCGTCAGGGAACCAGTCGCGCACGTCGTGCCAGACGATGTCCCCGCGGGCGAGGGCTAGCACCTCGGAGTCCACGGTCTCGACGGAGGCGGCCTCGACCGCCACCAAGGCGCGCGCGTCGCGCAGGGCGGCGTCGAAACCGTCGTAGCGGACGACCACCAGCGCGGAGCATCTGGGGATCGGCAGCACGTTCAGCTTGGCCTCGGCGAGCAGGCCGAGCGTTCCCTCGCTGCCGCACAGGATCGAGTTGAGGTTGAACCGCCCCCGCGCGTCGCGGATGTGCGCGAGGTCGTAGCCGGTCAGGCAGCGGTTGAGCTTGGGGAAGTGGCTCTCGATCAGCCCGGCCTGCTCGCGCTGGATCGCATCGACCAGCCGGTGCACCGCGCCCACCCGGTCCGTGCGGCGCTGCACCTGTGCCAGCTCCTCGGCCCCGAGCGGGCGGGACGTCCAAACCGTGCCGTCCAGCAGCACTGTCGTCAGCTCCAGCACGTGGTCGCGGGTCTTGCCGTAAAGGCAGGAACCCTGGCCGCACGCGTCCGTGCTGACCATGCCGCCGACCGTGGCGCGGTTGGAGGTGGAGAGCTCGGGCGGGAAGAACAGCCCGTGCCCGGCGAGGGCGGCGTTGAGCTGGTCCTTCACCACGCCTGCCTCGACCCGGACCCAGCCTTGTTCCGCGTTGATCTCCAGGATGTGGTGCATGTGGCGGGAAACATCGACCACCAGCCCCTCGGTCAGGGACTGGCCGTTGGTGCCGGTCCCGCCGCCACGGGGTGCCATGACCAGGCCGGCGAAGCGCGGCTCGGCGGCGACCCGGGCGATGCGCACCAAGTCGTCCGTCGTGCGCGGGAAGGCGATGGCCTGCGGCAGGAGCTGGTAGATGGAGTTGTCGGTTGCCGAGACCACCCGGTCGCCGTAGCCCGGCGCCAAATCACCCTCAAACCCGCGCAGGCGCAGCTCTGCCAGGAACTCCGCGTGGAGCGAGGCCGGGGCAGGCGTGTCGGATAGGCGCGGCAGCATCTCGTGTTCCTCCTTGCCGGCGTTCTGCGGATTGCCGGAAATAATGAAACGCCATTCTAAAACAGTTTGCAACGCCGTCCTAATCCCGGCTAAGCCTCGCCTCGACCAGGCCCGCGTCCACGAGGCCGGTCTCAGGAAGGAGCGATCCCATGCGCCCGAACGCAGCCGCGCCAGCAGGCTCCGGCTTCACGCCCGAGCAGGAGAAGATCCTGTCCAAGGTGCTGTGGAAGATCGTGCCCTTCCTGCTGCTCTGCTACATCTTCGCCTACCTGGACCGGGTGAACGTCGGCGTCGCCAGCCTGACGATGAACAAGGACCTGGGCTTGTCGCCGTCGGAGTTCGGCTGGAGCGCCGGGCTGTTCTTCTTCGGCTACTTCCTGGCCGAGGTGCCCAGCAACCTCGCGCTGCAGAAGGTGGGCGCGCGGAGGTGGATCGCGCGCATCCTCATCACCTGGGGCCTGCTCTCGGCGGGCACGGCGTTCGTCGTCGGCCCGGTTTCCTTCGGCGTCATGCGTTTCCTGCTCGGCCTGGGCGAGGCCGGCTTCACCCCCGGGGTGTTCCTTTACTTCACCTATTGGTTCCCCGCGCGCTACCGCGGCAAGGCGACCGCGGCCTTCCTGCTCGGCATCCCCATCGCCAACATCATCGGCGCGCCGCTCTCCAGCTCCCTGCTGGCGCTCGACGGGTTGGCCGGGCTCAAGGGGTGGCAGTGGCTGCTCGTCCTTGAGGGCATCCCCGCCACCATCCTGGGCTTCGTCTGCCTGTTCACGCTGACCGACAGGCCGGAACAGGCGAAGTGGCTGAGCCCCGAGGAGCGGAGCTGGCTCACCGGCGTGCTGGCGGCCGAGCAGCGCGAGATCGCGCAGAATCACGCCTCCAAGCTGCGCGACGCCTTCACCAACTGGCGCGTGCTGGTGTGCGCCCTCGTCAACTTCTGCGCCATCATCGGCTCCGTCGGCATCGGCCTGTGGATGCCGCAGATCCTCAAGGGCTTTGGCTTCGGCGTCGTCCAGGTCGGCTTCATCGCCGCCATACCCTACATCTGCGGCGCGGTCGGCATGATGCTGTGGGCGCGCCTGTCGGATGCCGGCACGGAGCGGAGCTGGTACGTCGCCTCGGCCCTGCTGGCCGGCGCCGGCGCCTTGGTGCTCTGCGCCTACGCGACGGCCTCGGCCCTGGCGTCCATCCTGGCGCTGTGCGCCGCCGTGACCGGCATCATGTGCTACCAGTCCACCTTCTGGCCCATCCCGTCGAGCTTCCTGACCGGCAGCGCCGCGGCGGGCGGGCTGGCGTTGATCGTGAGCATCGGCAACCTCGGCGGCTTTGTCGGCCCCTACCTGATCGGCGAGATCCGGCAGGCGACGGGCAGCTTCTCCTGGGCGCTGATCGCGGTGGCGGCGTTCCTGACCTTGGGCGCGGTGCTGATCCGCGTCGTGGGCGTCAGCATCCAGCGCGGGCGGCGCCCCGCGCAGGCCGCGGCGGCAGGCGCCTGACCTCGATCAACAAAGGGAACACGCAATGACTGAAAAACAGCAATTCCGCCTCGGCCTCGTCGGCTACGGGGAGATCGGCAGCACGCTGGGCAAGGGCCTGCGCGAGGCCGGCCTGCAGCAGGTCGCAAGCTATGACAAATACGCCTTCGACGGCCCATATGCCGAACTGATCCAGGCCCGCGCCAAGGAGGCGGGCGTCACGCTCGTCCGGTCCAACCAGGAGTTGGCGGACGCGGCGGACGTGATCCTCAGCGTGACGCCTGGCTCGGCGTCGCTGGAAAGCGCGGAAACGTTTGCGCCCGTGCTCGACGGCCGTCACACCTTCCTGGACTTCGCCTCGGCCACGCCGAAGGTGAAGCTCGGTGTGGCCGAGCGCCTGGGCAAGACCGGCGCCCTGCTCGGTGACGGCTCCATCATGGGCACGCCGAAGAACGGCTACTCGATGCACATGCTGTCCAGCGGCCCGGCCGGGCTGCGCGTGGCCGATCTGCTCGTGCCCTGGGGCATGAGCATCGAATACGTCGGCGAGCGGCTCGGCACGGCCTCGGGCATCAAGATCCTGCGCTCGGTGCTGCTCAAGGGCATCGAGGCGCTGACGGACGAGATGCTGCTGGCGGCCCGTCACTACGGGCTGGACGAGGCGGTGCTGGCCTCGGCGTCCAAGACGCTGACCCGGCCGTGGATGGATACGGTCGAGAGCCTGACCCCCTCCGGCGTCATCCACGCCAAGCGGCGCGCCGAGGAAGTGGAGATGGCGGCGGAAGCGGTGCAGGACGCCGGCATCGAGCCGGTCATGACTCGCTCCATTGCAGTCCGGCTGCGCTGGAAAGAGGGGTTGGGCCTGAAAGAGCGCTTCAAGGGCGTCGTGCCCGCCAACCACAAGCTCGCCATCGACGCCATCGCCGACGCGATGAGGGCCGGCGCGGCGAAGCCGAAAGCAGCAGAATAGGCCCAAGAACAAGAATGGAGGAAACGATGGCCGCGGGCGTATCGACGGTGACGACAATCGAGAAGGCGACGATGCGCAAGGTGCTCCTGCGCCTCGTCCCCTTTCTGATGATCTGCTACTTCTTCGCGCTGCTCGACCGGGTGAACGTCGGCTTCGCCGCGCTGCAGATGAACAAGGACCTGGGGCTCACCCCGGCCATGTTCGGCTTCGCCGCGAGCCTGTTCTTCGTCTCGTACTTCCTGGTCGAGGTGCCCAGCAACCTCATGCTGCAGAAAGTCGGCGCGCGGCGCTGGATCGCCCGCATCATGATCAGCTGGGGCCTGGTCACCGCGTGCATGGCGCTGGTAGTCGGGCCGCGCTCGCTCTACGCGATGCGCTTCATCCTGGGCGCAGCGGAAGCCGGGTTCTTCCCCGGCGCGATCCTTTACCTCACCTACTGGCTGCCGTCGCAACACCGGGCGCGCATCCTGGCGACCTTCACCGTCTCCATCCCGCTCGCCACCTTCATCGGCTCGCCGCTCTCGGTCGCCCTGCTGGAGCTGGACGGCGCGTTGGGCCTGCGCGGCTGGCAGTGGCTGTTCATGCTGGAAGGGGTGCCCACCGTGCTGCTGGGGATCGCCTGCCTGTTCGTGCTGACCGATCGCCCGGCGCAGGCAAGCTGGCTGACGGAGGAGCAGCGCGCCTGGCTGGCCGGCCGCATGGACGCGGAGGCGGCGGTGCGGAAGCCGATCGGCCACATCTCGTTCTGGAAGCTGGTCCGCAACAAGTACTTCCTGACCATGGCGCTGGTCTGCTCCGGCGCCTCAGCCACCGGCAGCGTGCTCTCGGTCTGGCAGCCGCAACTCCTGAAGGCGTTCGGCCTCACCAACCTGCAGACGGGCTTCGTGAACGCGGTCCCATACGGCGTCGCGACCGTGCTGATGATCCTGTGGGGCCGGCATTCCGACAGCAGCGGGGAGCGGCGGTGGCACACGGCCGTCCCACTCCTGCTCGCGGCCGGCGGCTTCGCGGCATTGGGCCTGACCGGGACGGCGGTCATCCCGACCGTGGTGATGGTGACATGCTGCCTCGTCGGCGCCTACGCCTTCAAGGGGCCGTTCTGGGCGCTGTCGGCCGGGTGGCTCTCGGCGAGCACGCTGGCGGCCGGGCTCGCGGGCATCAACGCCACCGCCAACCTGATCGGCGGCGGCCTGATGGTGAACGTCGTCGGCGTCGTGCGGCAGTGGACGGGAAGCTTCGTGCTCGGGATGCTGCCCTTGGCGCTGCTCTGCGGGGTCGCCGCGGTCAGCGTGCTGATCCTGGGCCGCAGCGCCGCGCAGTCCGCGGAGCTGGCCGCGGCGAAGCCGTGACCGCCCGTTGCTGGGCGACATGCGGCCGGGACGGCGCGTGAAGCGGCGCGGGTTCCTCGGAGGGATGGCGGCCTTCGGCGTGGGCGCGTCCCGTGCCGTGGCTGCCGGCCGGGAACAGGCCGTGCCCAACAGCGCCGGTTCGGCCCCACCGCGGCTCGACGCCCCGGCGGACGCGTGCGATTGCCACCACCACATCTACGACGGACGGTTCCCCGTCTCGCCGCATTGGCGGCAGGGTTTCCCGCCGGGTGCGGCCGTGCCCGACTACCGGCTGCTCCAGCGCCGCCTCGGAACCACCCGCAGCGTGGTGGTGCAGCCGTCGACCTACGGGGTGGACAACCGATGCCTTGTGGATGCGCTGGGCCAGCTGGGACCCGCGTCGCGCGGCGTGGCCGTCGTGGACACGAACGTGCAGGACACGGAGCTGCGGGAACTCGCGGCGGCGGGCGTGCGCGCCATCCGGGTCAACTTCGTCTCCCCCCAGACCTGGGGCACGACGACGCCGGAGATGCTGGCCGCGCTCGCCAGGCGCGTGGCTCCCCTCGGCTGGCACGTGCAGATTCTGATGACGGGCGACCAGGTCGCCGCGCACGAGGACGCCATCCGGGCGTTGCCGACCCCGGTCGTGGTCGACCACCTCGGGCGCATCCCGGAGCCGGAAGGCCTTCGGCACCCCGGCTTCGCCGTGGTCCGCCGCCTGCTGGACAAGGGCCGGACCTGGGTGAAGCTGACCGAGCCATACGAGGACAGCACGCTCGGGCCGCCGTATGCCGACACGGACGAGGTCGCACGGGCCTACGTGCGGGCGGCTCCGGAGCGCGTGCTGTGGGGCACGGATTGGCCGCACCCCACCCAGCGCGGCGCCAAGCCGGACGACGCCCTCCTGCTCGACCTGCTGGCCGGATGGGCGCCGGACGACGCCACACGCCGGCGCATCCTGGTGGACAACCCGGCCGAGTTGTTCGGGTTCTAACGCGATGGCGGGGCCCACCCAGTCCGCGCACGGGCGGACCGGGTGAGGCCTCGTTCGACGGGGCTGGCCGTCAGTCCACGCCCTCGCACTTCATCTGGTGCAGCTGCTTGTCCACCCAGGATGCGTCGTGGGTGCCAGCCTGGATGTTGGCGATCTGGCGCTGCTCTGCCTCGTATTTGGCCGTCGCCGCGGCATGTGCCGGCTCCAGGTCGTCGAACGGCACGCAAAGCAGCCCGTCATCGTCGCCCAATACCAGGTCACCCGGCATGACCACCATGCCGTCGATCGCGATCGGCACGTTGATCTCGCCAGGACCGTTCTTGTAAGGGCCGCGATGGGTGACGCCGGCCGCGTACACCGGATAGTTCTGTGCCCGGATGTAGCCGGCGTCGCGGATGGCACCGTTGATCACGACGCCGGCCACGCCACGTCCCACCATCTGCATCAGCATCATCTCGCCCATGAGGGCGTTGGTCAGGTCGCCGCCCGCGTCCACGACGATGACGTCGCCAGGCTCGGCCAGGGCAATGGCTTTGTGCAGCATCAGGTTGTCACCCGGGGGTGCCTTGACGGTCAGCGCCGGGCCGGCCATGACGCCGCCCGAGTGCATCGGGCGCAGCCGCGCCCCGCCCGCGGTCAGGCGCGACATGCTGTCGCTGACGTTGGCCACGGGCAGGCGGGCGAAGCGCTCCACCACGTCCGCGCTCACCTTGCGTCGGCGCGGCAGGATCCTGAACCCAGACGGCATCGAACGTCCTCCTGTTGGCCGTAAGTTTCGCAACAGCGTTCTGTTACTGACCCGCGCGATGCCGTTCAAGCCCGATCTCACGGCCATGCAGAAAAATGCAACGTCGTTGCAATACATCTTTCGGAGCGTGGACGAGTAGGCTATCTGCACTGCCGGCTCGGCTGGTACTGCGTGAGGACCAGCGCCGTATCACTGTTTGGGGACGCCCCATGCCCAAAGGCTCAGACCTGCTCGTCGCGGCGCTTGAGAACGAGGGCGTGGACCGCGTCTTCGGCGTGCCAGGCGAGGAGAACCTGGATGTCGTGGAGTCCCTGCGCGGCAGCCGGATCGAGCTGGTCCTGACCCGGCACGAGCAGCCCGCGGCGTTCATGGCGGCGACGCATGGGCGGCTGACCGGCCGGCCCGGCGTGTGCCTGACCACGCTCGGACCCGGCGCGCTGAACCTGACGACCGGGGCGGCCTATGCCCTTTTGGGCGCGATGCCGATGATCATGGTCACGGGGCAGAAGGGGATCATGGGCAGCCGCCAGGCGCGGTTCCAGATCGTGGACGTGGTGGGCGCCTTCCGGCCGCTCACCAAGCTGTCGCGCCAGATCGTCAGCCCCGGCAGCATCCCCACCCTGGTGCGCGACGCCTTCCGCATCGCCGCCGAGGAGCGGCCCGGCCCCGTGCTGCTGGAGCTGCCGGAGGACGTGGCGGGCGAGTTGTGCGAGGACGTGCCGGCCGTGCCGCCGCACCCCATCGAGATCCCCGTCGCGCACCGCGCGGCGCTGGACCGCGCGGCGGAGATGATCCTGGCGGCCAAGCGCCCGCTCGTCATGCTGGGGGCGGCGGCGTCGGGCCCCCCCCGGCCCGGCGGGGGGGGGGGGGTGCTGCGGGGGGGGCCGCGGCCCG
>CAXUJE010000120.1:0-4235 GCA_964251035.1 uncultured Acetobacteraceae bacterium | reverse complement strand
CGGGCTGGCGGGCTTCGTGCGGCGGGCGCAGATCCCGTTCTTCACGACGCAGATGGGCAAGGGCGCCGTGGCCGGCGGCGCCGGCCTGTACATGGGCACCGCGGCCTTGTCCGAGCGCGACTACGTGCACGAGGCCATCGAGCGCGCGGACCTGATCATCGCGGTCGGCCACGACACCATCGAGAAGCCGCCCTTCATCATGGGGCCGGGCGGGCCGCAGGTGATCCACGTCAGCTACACGCCCGCCAACGTGGAGCAGGTTTACTTCCCGCATGCGGAGGTGGTCGGCGACCTCGGGGCCAGCCTGGAGCTGCTGGCTGACCGCATCGAGGGCCGGCTGCACCACGCGGGCGCGTTGCTGCCCTTGCGGGACGGCATTCTGTCCCGCATCGCCGACCGCGCGACGGAGGACCGTTGGCCGCCGACGCCGCAGCGCCTGGTTCACGACGTGCGCCGGGTGATCCCAGAGGACGGCATCGTGGCGCTGGACAACGGGATGTACAAGATCTGGTTTGCGCGGAACTACCGCACCCACGTCGCGAACACGCTGCTGCTGGACAACGCGCTGGCGACCATGGGCGCCGGCCTGCCGTCGGCGATGATGGCGGCGATGCTGTATCCGGAGCGGCGCGTGCTGGCGGTATGCGGCGACGGCGGGTTCATGATGAACAGCCAGGAGCTGGAAACCGCCGTGCGCCTGCGGCTGAACCTGGTGGTGCTGGTGCTGGACGACGGCGCCTATGGCATGATCCGGTGGAAGCAGGCGGTGGACGAGTTCCCCGACTTCGGGCTGACCTTCGGCAACCCGGACTTCGTGCGCTACGCCGAAAGCTACGGCGCCCATGGGCATCGGGTGGAGGCAACGGAGGCGCTGATCCCGACCCTGGAAGCCGCCTTCCAGGCGGGCGGCGTGCACCTGGTCACGGTGCCCATCGACTACAGCGAGAACATCCGCGTGCTGGTGGACGAGCTGCGGGCGAGTGTTCCTGCCACGGACGCCGAAGTTGAGACGGCATAAAGGGCGGTTGCAATGAGAGTACGAGCCGCGGTCCTGGACCGCATGGATGCCCCGCCGCCCTATGCCCTGAGCAAGCCGTTGCGGATCGCGCAGGTGGAGCTGGACCCGCCAGGCCGCGGCGAGGTGCTGGTGCGGATCGCAGCGGCGGGGCTGTGCCGTTCCGAGCGGCCATGGCGCAGCAGCGCGAGTTGTGGGCCGTGAACCAAGCCTTCGTCAAACACTTCCTGGCGGCTTGCATCAAGGGCGCGCTGGAGCTGCAGGGCTTCCTGGTCGGGACGCCGCTGCCGCAGAAGGCAGCGCTGGGCAAGGCGGGCCGGAACGAACTGCGTCGCACCCTCGACCGCGTGGGCGCCTTCCCGGACGCTTGACGGCGCACGCGGCAGGCAGCTGGCTGAGGACCCCCGATTGGTCGGTGACTTCGACGACTGCTGGACCTTGCGCGCCGCCGACCGCGCGCTGCTCGGCAACAAGAGCGGCGCCACGCGGCTCGGCTTCGCCGTGCTGCTCAAGCTGTTCCAGGCCGAGGGCCGCTTCCCGCGCCGCGCCGAGGACGTGCCCTTGGCCGCGGTCGAGGCCATTGCCGTCCAGGTCGGAGTCCCCGCGGCGGCGTGGCGCGGCTACGCCTGGCAGGGCCGCACCATCGAATATCACCGCGCCCAGGTCCGCGCCGCCCTCGGCTTTCGCGAGGCCACGCTGGACGACGCCGAGGCACTCGGCCGATGGCTGGACGGCAGTGCGCTCGCCTTGGAGCGCCGGCATGACCGGCTGGTCGCGGCAGCGCACGAGCGGTGCCGGGCGCTGCGGCTGGAGCCGCCCTCGCCCGACCGCCTGGACAGGTTGGTGCGCTCCGTCCTGCGCCGGAACGAGGAGGCGTTCTGCGCCGTCCTGCTCGCGCGCCTGCCGCCCGAGGCTGCGGCCGGCCTCGATGCCCTGCTCAAAGCTCCCAGTTCCGACCTCAACGATGCGGTGAGTGGCGAGGCCGATCGCGAGCCGCCGCTGCTCGCCTTGCGCGCCGGCACCGGTCCGGCCCGCTTGCAAAGCGTCGATGAGGAGGCGTCCAAGCTGCGGACCATCCGTGCGCTCGCGTTGCCCGCTGACCTGTTCGACGGCGTGCCCGCGCGCGTGCTGCTCGCCTACCGCCGCCGCGTCGCGGCCGAGGAGCTGCACGAGCTGCGCCGCCACCCCGACCCGATCCGCCTGACGCTGCTCGCCGCCTTCTGCCAGGTGCGCGGGCGCGAGATCACGGACAGCCTGACCGACCTGCTGATCGCCACCGTCCACCGCATCGGCAGCAGGGCCGAGAAGCGGGTCGAGGGCGAGCTGATCGCCGGCCTCAAGCGTGTGGTGGGCAAGCCCGCCATCCTGTTCAAGCTCGCCCGGGCCAGCGTGGCCCAGCCGGACCGCGCCGTGCGCGACGTGATCTTTCCCGCCGTCGGCGAGCAAACGTTGCACGATCTGGTGGCCGAGGGTGAGGCGACGGGGCCGACTTACCGCCGCCACCTCCAGGCCGTGATCCACAACTCCTACCGCTCGCACTACCGGCGCATGCTGCCGCTCGTGCTGGACGCGCTCAGCTTCCAGTCCAACAACCAGGCGCATCGGCCCGTGCTTGACGCTCTCGGCGTGATCACCCGCCACGCCGCGTGCAAGATGCGCTGCTACCCGCCCGAGGAGACCGTGCCGCTGGACGGCGTCGTGCCGGCGGCCTGGCGCAATGCGGTGCTGGAGGAGAACGCCCGGGGCCGCACCAGGGTCAACCGCATCGCCTACGAGATCTGCGCTCTGCAGGCGCTGCGCGAACAGCTCCGCTGCAAGGAGGTCTGGGTCGAGGGCGCGGACCGCTACCGCGACCCGGACCAGGACCTGCCCGCCGACTTCGACGTGCGACGGGACGAGTACTATGCCGCCCTCAAAGTGCCGCAGGATGCAAAGGCCTTCATCGGGCGCGTGCAGGCAGAGATGACTGGCGCCTTGACCGCCCTGGATGCTGGCCTGGCCACCAACCGGTATGTCCGCATCCTCAAACGCGGCGGCGGCCGGATCTCGGTGACGCCGCTGGAGCGCCAGCCCGAGCCGGTCGGCCTCATTGCGCTCAAAGCCGAGATCGCCCGGCGCTGGTCGATGACAGGGTTGCTCGACATGCTGAAGGAGGCCGACCTGCGCATCGGCTTCACCGACCTGCTGCGCACCGTCACCGACCACGAGAACCTGCCGCGCTCCGTCCTGCAGCAGCGCCTGCTGCTGTGCCTGAACGGCATGGGCACCAACACGGGCCTCAAGCGCATGGCGTCGGGCCAGCAGGACGTCACCTACAAGGACCTGCTCTATGTCCGGCGTCGGTTCATCAACCGCGACGGCCTGCGCGAAGCCATCGCCGCGGTCGTGAACGCCACCTTGCGCGCCCGCCACCCCGGCATCTGGGGCGAGGGCACGACGGCGTGCGCCGCCGACAGCAAGCAGTTCGGCGCCTGGGAACAGAACCTCATGGCGGAGTGGCATGCCCGATATGGCGGGAGGGGTATAATGGTTTATTGGCATGTCGAGAGGAAGTCGCTGTGCGTCTACTCGCAGCTCAAGACCGTTTCCTCCTCCGAGGCCGCTGCCATGATCGAGGGCGTCCTGCGCCACTGCACCGAGATGGAGGTGGACCGGACCTACGTAGATAGCCATGGACAGTCTGAGGTGGCATTCAGCTTCTGCCGCTTACTTGGCTTCCAGCTCCTGCCGCGGCTGAAGGGCATCCACCGCCAGAAGCTCTACCGTCCCACGACCGGGGCGCCAGACGCCTACCCGGCGTTGCAGTCCATCCTCACGCGCCCGATCGACTGGGCGCTGATCGAGCAGCAATACGATCAGATGGTGAGGTACGCGACCGCGCTCCGGCTCGGCACCGCGGCCGCCGACGACATCCTGCGCCGCTTCACCCGCGCCAACCTGCAGCATCCCACTTACCGGGCGCTCATAGAGTTGGGCAAGGCTCTCCGGACGGCTTTCGTTTGCCGCTACTTGTCCGACGTCCAGCTCCGGCGCGAGATCCACGAGGGGCTCAACGTCGTGGAGAACTGGAACAGCGCCAACGACTTCATCCTTTACGGCCGCGGCGGCGAGATCGCCACCAACCGCGTCGAGGACCAGGAAGCGACCGTGCTCAGCCTGCACCTGCTGTGACCTGACCCCCGTATTCTCCTCCACCTGGAGCTAGAGTCCGGCCCATAGC
>CAXUJE010000119.1:0-13824 GCA_964251035.1 uncultured Acetobacteraceae bacterium | reverse complement strand
GCTCCCTCGCAACCCGGCCCCGCCCGCGCAAGCATCCCCTCCGTTGCGCTCCGTGGCCTTCTGAAAGTGTCGGGACGGGGAGCGTCCCAACCCGCCGCAGGCCGGGCTGCCGCCCGAACCCGCGTCGAACAAGGAGCTTCGACCTGGCCTGTCAACGCCGACTGGGCTATCCGCAAATCGGGCGGAGTGATTTCCCTCAACTCGTTGCGTTCGCCAGCACCGGCGAGCGCTGTGGGCTGGGGGTCCGAACCCGTTATGTAACGCATTGCAACGGACCAGACGGCGGCGCAGGTGGCGCGCCCCTGGCGACGCGGCAGCATGGGGTTGGCGAGCCTGGCAGGAAAGCGCATGGGCAAGCTAGGGGCATAGCGTCTAGCCCGCAGACCCCGGCACGGGGTAGGATGCGCCCATGGACCGGACCCCTGACGCCACCGCAGCCCCGCCCGAGCTGATCGAGGCGCTTGATGAGAGCGAGGCGGACCTTGCGGCCGGGCGCGTGGTGCCAAGCGAGGCCGTCAGGGCGCGGCTGCGCGAGACCATCGCGGAGATGGAGGCCGAGGAAGCTGAGCAGCAGACCGCAGGCACCGGCAGGGCCGCGCCAAGGCGTTGATCTACACCGCCCGGGCCGCGGGCCAGGTTGAGGCGCTGCGCCGGCACTACCGGGCTTTGGGCCGCATTGAGGCGGTGCGGAACCTGGACGCCGCGCTGGGCGAGGCGGAAGCGCGGATCGAGCGCGATCCCGGCGCCGGCCTGCCCGCGCCGCGGCCATACCCCGGCCTCGTCCGCGTGGGCCGGGCCTGGACGAAGGCGGGGCGCTACTGGATCGCCTACAGCACCGCGCAGCCGCCCGCGATCCTGGCAGTGATCTACGAGACGGCGAACATCCCCGGCCGTTTCTGACTCCAGGATGCCTTCAGACCGCCTAGGAAGGCCGTAGAAGCCCTGCAACGACCGGACCGGCTCTCCCCCAGTGGCCAACCATGCAAACGGCCTGTACGGGCCTCCTGGACGCTTCCAGACGCAATCACAGAGACGGGTGAGGTGGTATGGCGTTGGGATGATGGGCGTTGTGCCACCGCCGGGCGTCGTGGACACCCCAGCGAACGCCGGTGACGGCGACCAGGACGAGCGCGAGGGCGGCGACGACAAGGCGGATGCGGCGCAGCGTTCCGGCCTGAGCGGGCGTGAGCCGGGCCACGGCGATCTTTCTTCCCCCTGTTGCCCTCCCTGACCCGACCTAACCGTGTTCGTAAGCAGTTACGGTGTCCTGCCGCACAAGGAACCTCTCTTTATGAACCCAACAAATCCCGCTCAAACCAAATCGAGGTTATCTGTTATGAACCTAACAACGTAAACAGTTACGGTGTGCCTTGCGCAGCAAGCTGCGCAAGGACCCTTTCTATATGAACCCAACAAATCTCGCCCAAACCGAGTGAGGTTATCTCTTATGAACCCAACAGCGTAAACGGTTACGGCCTCGCCGTAGCCCGATGAAGCCTGAAATTCGAGTTGTTCTGAGTTTTTCCAGGTCAGTTTGGTGGCAGTCCAGTGTAGCTCAGTGCTGTTCGGTGTAGTTTCGGTGCAGTTCAGTTTGGTTCGGTGTTTCCCTGGTTTTTCCAAGCCTGGACCGGGACGTTTTTGACCTGACCGCACCGTTTAAACGACCTCCAACCGCCGGAACGGGCCGAGAAGTGCCCTCGTTCGCGCTGCGGCGAGGCTGCACGCGGTCTCCCCATCGCCCGTTGCTGCTTACGACTGCTCACACGGGATGTTCGTAACTGTTTACGCTACAGCTCGTCCTGCCCTACGCTGGCGCCCGTAACTGCTTACGAGGAAGGCCGATGAGCACCGCCAAGACCGCAGCCGAGCGGGTCAGCGCCATGCGCCGCCGCCGCCACGAGGCAGGGCTGCGGATGCTGACCTTGTGGGTGCCGAAGGAGCGCGGGGCCGAGGTGCGCAAGCTGGTGCGC
This sequence comes from uncultured Acetobacteraceae bacterium, assembly GCA_964251035.1. GTDB lineage: Bacteria > Pseudomonadota > Alphaproteobacteria > Acetobacterales > Acetobacteraceae > CAHJXG01. The sequence goes on along the minus strand of CAXUJE010000119.1, from coordinate 11,854 downwards.
CACGCCCTGACCATGCCGCCCCGGGAGATGCCTGAAGCGACACCCAGCCCGGTGGCGCCGGCGTTGGCCGAGTTCGCCCCCGCTTCGGAAGCCCTGGCAGGGGCGGCGTTCCCGCCTTGCGAACAAGCCGGTGAGGCCGCCCGGTGGCGGGTGGTGCTGCCGCCGGCCAGCACGCCGGCGGCGCTGAAGAAGGCGCTGCGCCAGGCCGGCATGGTGTGCGCGGCGGCCGGGCGCTGGCACGGCACGCCGACCCCGGCCCAGCGCCGGGCGCTCGATCCCTTGGTGCAGGAGGCGCAAGGCCGCTGGGAGGCAGGCTGAGGGGCCAGACCCAACGGTGCCAGATCGAGGCCAAGGACATGGCTCAGCCGCAAAAGGCGAGCAGTAAAGCCGTGAAGGGTAAACAACAAGGTTGACGCGATCCATTGGCCTATTCAGAATCCAAAACCTAATTTGCCCAACAACGACCTTGCTAGGCAGCAAGATAGCAAGAGGAAGAATGGGATGAAACACAGCATCCGTGCGGCTTTACTAGTCAGCACCACTGCCGCGGCGCTTGCCGTCGCTCCGCTGCGCGCGCACGCGCAGCTCGCGGTGTTCGATGGCAGTTCGTTTGCTACCCAGCTTGAGCAGTATGCCGAGCAGATCAACCAGACCGCGACGCAGGTACAGCAGCTTGAGCAGCAGGTCGCCATGTACGAGAACATGGTGCAGAACGCGACGCGGCTGGGGAATCTGCCGCAACTCTTGAGCCAGATTGGCCTCAGTCCCGGCGCGCTCAGCGCCGAAATGCAGGCGTTCCAATCGTTGAACAACCTCTATAAGAGCGTGACCAACGGCCAGCAGATCATCCAGAACGGCGCGAACATTCTGAGAGGGCAAGGCTTCACTATGCCCTCCCTCAGCGCATCGCAGTTCCAGCAACTCGCCGGCCAGCTCTATGGGCAGGCTGGGGCAGCGAGCGCAGCCAACAACTACAACCGAGTGCTGTCTGACACCAACGCCTACATGCAGTCATCTTCGAGTTTGTACGATTTGAACAACAGCAGGCAGGGCCTCATTAATGCACTGAATAACCAGATAAATGAGGCGGCAAGCCTTGGAGACAACTCGGAAGGCGCGACGCTGCAAGCGATGCTGGCGGCACAGCATCTAGCGGCGCGTCAGAACGATGTGGCGCAGCAGACGCTTCAGGTCATCGCGGATGCCACCCTCCAGGAAAAGCTGGATCGGATGAATGCGGAGATCTCCGCGGCAGAGAACGATTTGGCCGATACCCAGGCGCGGATGACGCGGGCGGGGGCGAACATGGGCGACTTCCAGAACCTGCCCTGGACGCCGAACTAGCCATGCGCCGACGCCTCACGACTGCTTCCCGCGCCGCCGGCCTCGCAGTCGGCGGCGCCCTTGCGCTTGCATCTGCGGCTGTGCCGACCGAAGCACGCGCGCAGGCCGCCGGCATCATCGATCCCGAGTGGCGTGCCGTGCAGCAGCAGATGCAAGCGGAGCAGCACGCACGCTGTGACCGAGCAGGCGGCTTCATGCGGAGGGTCAATTGCAAGACCCAGGTAGAGCAGGGATATGAGGGGCGCGGCGACGTACCCGGCACAGAGCAGTATGTGCGGAAGCATTACGGCTGGATGAGCGTGGACCAGCTCGCACAGCAGATCGACAGGCTCAACCGAACCACCCACGGCGTTGCCAGACACGTTCACAACGATGACCCAGGGCGCCCCGGCGAAATCTCTTACGAGATGATTGAGCGCGACGTGAACGGCATCAGCCAGCTCATTCGGACCAAGGGCGGCATTCCCCCAGGCTTCCGCAACTAGGAGCGCGTGCGTGCAACATCCGCAGGCCCAAGCCCAGCCCGGCCGCACCGCCCTCATGCTCATGCTCGGACTGGTGCTGGGACTGGCGCTGCACGCGGCGAGCGCGCACGCCATGACGACGGTGCAAGCGCTCGACAACCCCAACGTCATGACCACGACCTTCCAAAACTTCATCACGCAGATGAACACCCGGATCAATGCCGCGCTGGCGCCCGGGTCGGTGTGGGTCAAGTGGTCGCGCGTGCTGCTGCTCGGCGCGTTCGTGATAGCGGTGATCGTAAGCCTCGCACGCTACACGTTCGGAGGAAGCGGCATCGCCGACTTCGCCGGAACGCTCACGGCCGGCGCGATCATCACGGCGCTGTACACCACCTACAACACCTGGACCTGGCTGATCTTCATGGTCGGCCAGCAGGCCGGCATCCTGATCCAAAGCATCCTGCTCAACGACACCGGCGTGATGGGGCCGGCGAACTACATGAGCCAGGTCCTCTCGGCGGTGAAGACGCAGAACACGTCCTGGTGGCAACTCGACCTGATGCAGTTCGTCGAGGGCGTGACCATCATGCTGGCCGAGGCGGTGATGAACGTCGCGGCCTTCTTCGCGTGCGTATGGAACTCCATGGTGTTCGCAGTGGCGAAGCTGATCGGCCCCGTGGTGTTCTTTTCCTTGTTCCACGAGCGGTTGAGCTTCCTCTTCGACGGCTGGTTGCGGTTCCTGCTCTTCACCGCGTTTTATGGGCTGGTGGCGCGCGTGTGCATGAACGTGACCGTCGTGGTGTTCGAGGTGGCGTTCAACGCGCCCTACCCGTCGAATGGAGCGAGCGCAGTGACGGCGGGGCAGGCGATCGTGCTGGGAGCGGCCGACTTCAGCGCCTTCCTGTACCTGTGCGCAATCTGCGGGGTGTCGCTGCTGCTGCTGTTCGCCTCGGCGTTGTTCGTCGGGCGGGTCGTAGGCGGTGCTAACATCGGGATCGGCTCGATGCTGAGCGGGGCCGCGCGCAGTGTCGGAGCGGCAATCGCAAAGGTGGCGCTGTAAGCCGCGTGGGGACTTGGCCGGAACTAACGAATTGCGTTTCCAATACGCATAAGCGGACAAAGCCGGAACATGGGACACTCCATCTCGGCTGTGTAGCAGGGGAGTGGTGAACCCCATTAGCATGTCTGTCCGATCAACGAGTGCAGGTGCTGAGGCGGACGTGGCGGACCTAGACGACCCCGATGGTTCCATCAAGCAAGTATCGGCCGTGGCCGAGGCGCTCGCCTTGGTTCGTCGTTTCGTTTCGGCATATTACCAGACAGCCGAGGCGGCGCTGCTTACAGGCTCGCGCGCACGCGGCGACGCGACGGCCGGCTCGGACTACGATGTCGTGCTGCTGTTCGGCTCGCTGCCGGGCGGAGCGTGGCGGGAGATGGCGCTCTTCGAAGGCCGACACATCGAGGTGTTCGCGCACGACCTGGGCACGCTGGGCTATTTCTGCCGCGAGGTGGACCGACCCTCTGGCGAGCCCGGATTGCCCACCATGGTGGCCGAGGGCGTCGCGGCGCTGCCCCATCCGTCTGCCTTGCTCGATGCAGCTCGCGGGATTGCCTTGGAGATGTTGCGGCTCGGGCCGACCCCGCTCGACGGAGAGGCGTTGCGGATGCGACGCTACGCGATCACTGACCTTGCGGTAGCTTTGACGGGCGACCGCGACAGGAGCGTGCTCATTGCGGCCGGCTCGGCACTTCATGCAGCGCTGGCCGACTTTGCCTTGCGTGCGGCGGGTTGCTGGAGCGGCTCTGGCAAGGCTCTCCCGCGGGCGCTGGCAGCCATGGATCTTGGCCTCGCCAAGCGGTTCGAAGCGGCGTTCTCGGCTTTGTTTGCCACAGGTGACACCGGCCCTGTGCAGGACCTGGTGGACGCGGTGCTCTCGCCGTACGGGGGCAGGCTGCGTGAGGGCTTTCGCCGCCAGGCACCTGCGGCATGGCACGACGCTTCCCAGCTTCGCTTACCACCTTGACGGCAAACAGGTGATTCCCGTGGGCCGGTGCGCCCCATCCTGAGACGGCCGGTTTTCGCCCGAAATCATGCGCGACAAACCCAGTCGGAATCGCGCATTGTGCGGAAACTCCTTCGATGAGGTTTTCCGCACATGCTGGTCGGCTACATGCGCGTGTCCAGCGATGGCGACCGGCAGGTGATGGACCTGCAACGCGACGCGCTCCTCGCCGCGGGCGTTGATGAGCGGCACTTGTTCGAGGACCGGGCCAGCGGCAGCCGCGGCGACCGTGCCGGGCTGGCCCGTGCCCTAGCCTTTCTTCACCCCGGCGACTGCCTGATTGTTTGGAAGTTGGACCGGCTCGGCCGTTCGCTGCCGCATTTGCTGGCCACGGTGGGTAGCCTCAAGGCGCGCGGCGTCGCGTTCCGCTCGCTCACGGAGCGAATGGACACCACCACGCCGCACGGCGAGTTCCTGTTCCATGTGTTCGGCGCGCTGGCCCAGTTCGAGCGGTCGCTGATCCAGGAGCGCGTGCAGGCCGGCCTTGCCGCGGCACGGAGCCGAGGCCGCCACGGCGGCCGCCCCATGGCGATCGACGCCGAGAAGCTGGCCGCGGTGACGGCTTCCCTCGACGGAGGCGCCACCAAGGCTGCCGTGTGCCGCACGTTCGGCATCAAGCGCAGCACCCTGCTCGACTCGCTTGCTCGGATCGGCTGGTCTGCCGGCCGCAAAGGGCAGGAGGCATGAGTGGCGCGACGGCAGCAACTGAGCGAAACCCAGCTTGCGGAGCTGTTCGACCCGCCCACCGGGCAGCGCGAGTTGGTGCGCCACTACACGTTGCCGGCCGAGGACCTGGCCACCGCCCTGCGCTGCCGCGGCGACCACAACCGGCTCGGCTTTGCGTTGATGCTCTGCTACCTGCGCCATCCCGGCCGCGCGTTGCGGGCCGGCGAGCGTCCGCCCTCTCCCATGGTGGACTTCGTGGCCGAACAGGTCGGCGTCGTTCCAGGTGCCGTTGACGAGTACGTCGAGGCCGAGCGGAGCCGGCAGCGCCACGCCATCGAGTGCCAGGACCACCTTGGCCTGCGCCCGTTCGGCCGCCGCGCCGCGGCCGAGTTGCTGGACGCATTACTGCCAAACGCCATCGAGAACGACCGGCTGGCTGGCCTGGCCGAGCTGGTGATGCAAACCTGCCGGGACCGCCGCATTGTGGTGCCGAAGCCCTCGGCGCTGGAGCGGCTGTGCGCCGAGCTTCGCCACCAGGCCCGCCGGGAGGTGCACCGCCGGCTGGCCCATGGCCTGTCGGCCGAACAGCGCAAGCGGCTCGACGCGCTGACGGGACGCCGGGAGAGCACCGGCCAGAGCTGGCTGACTTGGCTCCGGCAGATGCCGCAGGCGGCCAAGCCGTCCGCCATGCTCGGTCTGACCGCGCGCTTGAAGCATGTCCGCAGCCTCGGCATCGAGCCGGGCCGCGGGCACATGATCCACCAGGTTAGGCTGGCCCAGCTCGCGCGCGAGGCGGCGCGCGTCACGGTGCAGCACGTCGCCGGCTACGAGCGGCAGCGCCGCCATGCGACGCTGGTGGCCATCGGCCTGGACCTCGGCGCCGGCCTGACCGATGCCGCCATCGACTTGTTCGACCGGCTGGTGGGCGGGATGTTCCGCCGCGCCGAGGGCCGCCAGGCTCGCGCCTTCCAGGCTGACGCCCGGGCCATCAACGACAAGGTGCGCCTGTATGCCCGCGTTGGCGCCGCGCTGATTGCCGCCCGTGAGAGCAAGCAGGATGCGTTTGGAGCCATCACGGGGGTGATCAGCTGGGAGCGCTTCCGGGCCAGCGTCGCCGAAGCCGAGGCGCTGGCGCGGCCGGAGGAGTTCGACGCCTTCCAGCATGTCGGCGAGCACTACGCCGGCATCCGGCGCTGGTCCGGCGCCTTTCTGGATGCGTTCGAGTTCGAGGGCGTGCCGGCCGTCGCGTCGCTTTTGCGCGCCGTGGAGACCCTGCGCGAGGTGAACCGCAAGGGATCGGCCACCCTGCCGAAGGCGGCGCCCACCGGCTTCGTGCGGGGACGCTGGGGCGACCTGGTGCTGCCGGGCGGCGCCATCGACCGGCGCCACTACGAGCTTTGCGTGCTGTCCGAGTTGCGCGGGCGGCTTCAGGCCGGGGACGTGTGGGTGGCCGGCAGCCGGCGCTACCGCTCCTTCGAGGAGCGGCTGATCTCGGAGCAGACCTTGCACGACCTGCTGCGGGCCGGCACGCTGCCGGTCGCGGTCGGGACGGACTTCGAGCAGTTCATCGAGGGCCGCCGCACCCTGCTGCACGCGCGCTTGGCGGCCGTCGATGTCCGCGCCAAGGACGGCCTGCTGCCGGACGTCACGATCGACCGCGGCGTGCTGAGGATCGCGCCGGTCGAGAAGTCCACCCCGCCCGAGGCCGAAGCCCTGGCCGCGCGCTTGTATGCCATGCTGCCGCGCATACGCATCACCGACCTGCTGGCCGAAGTGGCGCGCTGGACGCAGTTCCCCGGCTGCTTCACGCACCTGCGAACCGGCGAGCCCGCGGCCGACACCCGCATCCTGCTGGCCGGGCTGCTGGCCGACGGGCTCAACCTCGGCCTGACGCGCATGGCCGAGGCGTGCAGCGTGGCAAGCCTCGGCCAGCTCGCCTGGACGTCGGACTGGCACATCCGCGAGGAAACCTACGCGCTGGCGCTGCGCAGGCTGGTCAACCAGCAGCAGCGTGAGCCGTTCGCGGCCATCTTCGGCAGCGGCGCCGCCACCTCGTCCGATGGCCAGTTCTTCCCGGCGGGCGGCTTCGGCCGCGACGCCGGCCGCCGCAACGCCCATTATGGCTCCAAGCCGGGGTTCAAAGCCTACACCCACTTGTCGGACCGCTATGGGCCGTTCTTCACCAAGCTGATCGCGGCGACCGCCAGCGAGGCGCTGCATGTGCTGGACGCGTTGCTTTATCACCAAAGCGACGTGCCGGTCGGCCGCCACCACACCGATGGCGGGGGCGATTCAGAGCACGTCTTTGCGCTCTGCTCCTTGCTCGGCTTTCAGTTCGCGCCGCGCATCCCGGACCTCAAGAACCGCCGTCTTTACAGCCTGGCCAAGCCCTCCGACTATCCGACCCTGGAGCCGATGATCGCCGGGCGCATCAACCTGGCCCTGATCCGCGCCCACTGGCGAGCCATCCTGCGCATCGTCGCATCCATCCGCGCCGGCACCGTCACCGCGTCCGCGATCATGCGCCAGCTCGCCGCCTACCCGCGGCAAAACGGCGTGGCGGCGGCGCTGCGCGAGCTGGGACGGCTGGAGCGCACGTTGTTCACCCTCGACTGGATCGACGATCCCGAGCTGCGGCGCGCAACCGGCCAGGAACTCAACAAGGGCGAGACCCGCAACAGCCTAGCACGGGCCGTGTTCCTCCACCGTCTCGGCGAGATCCGCGACCGCACCTACGAGAACCAGCAGCACCGCGCCTCCGGCCTCAACCTGCTCGTCACCGCGATCATCTTGTGGAACACCCGATACCTTGAACGCGCCGTCGCCGCCCTGCGCGAAGCCGAGGACGTGCCCGACCACCTGCTGGCCCACCTCTCCCCGCTCGGCTGGGAGCACGTCAATCTCACCGGCGATTACATCTGGGCGGTCGAAGGGACGTCGGAAACCATGGACGGATTGAGGCCGCTCCGCCCCGCGCCGGAGCCGTTCCTCAAAGCCGCGTGACGTTCCGGCTTTGTCCGCTTATGCGTACCAGAACGCCAAATCGTTCGTTCGGGCCGACTTGGGGAAAGTCGGACTTTCAAGGCTGTGTGGTCCGACCCGGAGATAGACGGGTCGGACTTTTCCGCGCTACGGTCGGACCAAAGGGCCATAAAGGCAGACCGCATGTCCGATCAGTCCGACCAAGTGGCCGCGGAGGCAGACCCTGCGCCGGATCAGTCCGACCGGGTGAAGCCCTGGACGATTAAGGGCATCACGCCCGAGGTCCGCAATGCCGCCATCGCGGCGGCGAACCGGGCAGACCAGGCCATAGGCGAGTGGCTGTCGCGGGCGATTCGCAATCAGATCCAGTCAGACCATCAGGTGGACCGTTCGCCAGTCCGGGCAGACCGGGCAAGGCCGGAGAACGCTGCGGCCGGCTTAGCGGAGGTGGCCCAACTCGTGGCAATGGCTAAGGAACTGTCCGACATGACGGGAACGCCGCCGCCCAAGGCTGTAAGCCACACGGCGTATGGGCTGATCCGTGATCGGCTGAAAGCGATCAAGGCAGGTCCGACCGAGGCCCAATTGCAGTCAGACCGGACAACAGCGCCGTGACGCACCCGCAATACGGCGCTAGGTCTTTGTGCGGCCCGAATCGGGGCTGGGAGGAGCCATGGACTTGAACCGAGTTCAAAGTGATCGTGACAGCCGGTCAGGTCGTCCTTCGCTGCGCGAAGTGGAACACCTTTTCCACTTCCGCACCGTCCCCTTGTTGCTCGTGTTCGGTTTCGTGCTCGGCTTCGTTGCCGCGTTCGGCCGGTTCGGGGCCTTTGCGACGGTGGTACTCGGTGTCGGCGCGACCTTGACGGCCTTGAAATGCCTGATTTGGCCGCAGTGGGTGGGGCGAGGACGCCTGGCCGTTCCAGTCGGCCGCCTCGACGCCTGTGTCTGGCTGTCGATCACGTTTATACCGGTCCTGCTGGCGATGGCATCACTCCTGGGCCTTCCGTCGAACTACTACATTGACGCGCCGCATTAGAGAGCGTGTCGCTGCTTGGGGGGCGGAAATGACCGGGCTTGAATGGTTCGCTTTCGTGATCCTGCGCATGGCAGTCGGCCTACCGGGTGATCTGGAAGTACTAGCCGGTCGCCCTATCTGTGAGGTGGTTCCCCAATCAGCTTGAAAACATCAATCAACACTGATTAAAGTGATGTCTCTTACATTATTGATGTTGACGCGGCATTGATAAGTAACGTAACGCTGAGCATTAAAACCATTTTTGAGTTGTATATCTTTTCCAATAATATTGACAAATTTTCCGTCAGTTGACCAACTATAATTTGGAAGCCAGTCTTTTCGTGATCCCCATCGTGCTTGCTGTTCTACTTCAGATTGACATCTTACAGCAGCATCAACCTCAATGGATTTGGCTTTGATATAAACAGGATATGCTACATGCATCTGCCGTGCATTTGCTTCATCCTCAGTTTTCTGCTGCTGAAGCTTTGCTTGTAGCTTAGCTTCGTCCGCCGCCCGTGCATCATCCGGGGTTGTCTCATAACTTACAATCCGAGTATTCCGAACGTCGTCATAGACCCATCCTTGTTTGTCAACGCGACCAACAACCGTCAATTTTACGCCAGGTACGACCCGTGTGTTATCAAATGGAAGCTCAAAGTGTAGGTCAATGCGGGCTTCCTGAGCAAAATCAACACGAATCGTTGACGGATCTTCGACTTCATTTACGGTTACAAGCCACATAATTTGTTTGTTCTTACAGAATTGAAAATCTTTGTGACTACATTTTTGCTTGTAGGTTCCTTGATCTAGTTCTGAAATTGGCTTCCCTGTTGCGTCAAGAGTTTCGTCCTCCTTGCAACCTTGCAAAAAGATGCAAATCACCGCAAGGAAAACATTCAGCGCAGCAGTGCGGACGTTTCTCATGGCTCATTATGTTTTTATAACGAAACAAAATCAAGCGTTCGGGGCTGAGGCGTAGCTCGCTGTGGCGCTGGTCCCAAGCAGGGGAGCAGTTACCCGGACCCGCAAGCAAATGCCTTTCTAGACCGATAATCGCCAATTATGGAAAGACGGGCGGAGTAGCCGGCAAGCAGCAGCGCAGTCGCCGGAGACAGGTGGAGGCCGGCGCGGCGCGGGGACTTGGCCGAGAGCAGTCAAGGCGCTGCGCGCAGGCTGCAAAAGGCCGGACAGATACTTCTCAGAATTGTTGCATAATGCGTCACGCTAGGTTTTCCCGCAATCGGATGCCTGGGCCACCGCCGTTGTCCGAGATGAACACGACGCCTGCTGCCTCGAACGTCTCGCGCACGGTGCGCTCGTTCGCCGGTATCATCGGCACAGGCCCATCAGCCTTCTCTGCACGCTGAATGGTCGAGAGTGACACGCCCGCCTTCTTCGCCAAATCGATTGCGCGCCATCCCAACCCTGCCCGAGCTGCGCGAAGCTGAAAGCACGTTAGCGTCACTGTATGTCACCTGCACTACGATAATTGACGAATCGTCAATGACGTATAACGTGTCAGTTGCAATGCGATAGTGCGAGCGTTGCTTGCGCCGGGCGACCCCCGGCAACCGGGTGGCGGACGAGGATTGCAGCCTCGCCCGCCTAGCCCACGGCAGGTGAAACCGACACCATGCAGCAGACCGAGGACCAAGTTATCACAACCGGACCGGATGCCGATTCGGGCCTGATCGCGCTGTGCGCCGAGCTTTGCCGCTTAGAGGAATGCTTGTGCGACCACGACAACGAGGTCGCAGTGGAGGTTTGGGAGGACGAGCGCGGCGGCGTCATGGGGGAGCGGCGTGAGCTGGTGCAGCGCATCACCTCCGTGCCCTTCACCACGCTTGACGGAGCGCGCGCGGTGGCGCGCGCCTATGTCGCCTGGACGTTCTGGACTGGCGACGAGGACGGTCCCGACGCCTTCCCCGAGGATCGGCTGCTCGGGGCGCTGTTGAAGGGCCTGGCAGGGGAGAAGGACGTATGATGGACGAGGACGAGAATGAGGGCACCGGGGACCGGCGGATTCGGCGGCTCCTGGACGGCAGCGAGGCCACGCGGAGCGACCCGAAACAGGTTCTCTACCAGCACACGGTCCTTTGCCAGACCGGCTTGCCTTACCGGAACCCCGGCGATGACGTGCGAACGTGGAAGCGCACCAACGGCAAGGTTGGTCTCCAGGTCGAGGCGGGCACCGCGTGGAACCCGGGGGCCGAGGACTTCGTGCAGGTCGGCATGCCCTACGGTCCGAAGCCGCGGCTAATCCTGGCTCACCTCAACTCCGAAGCCGTGCGGTATCAGTGCCGGGAGATCGAGGTCGAGCACAGCCTGACCGCGTTCGTGAAGCGGCTGCGGCTCGATCCCGGCGGCCGGACCATCGGCACCATCAAGGACCAGCTCGCCCGCCTGGCGGCGTCCAGGATCACGATGGGGCTGACCCATGACGGCCGGGCGATCACCATCAACACGCAGATCGTGACCGCCTTCGACCTTTGGTTGCCCAAGGAGGAGAGCGGCCGGGTGCTGTGGCCGACAACGGTGACGCTCTCGCACGAGTACTTCGAGAGCCTGGCCAAGCACGCCATCCCGTTGCACGACAAGGCGCTGATGGCGCTCTCGGGTTCCGCGATGGCCCTGGACGTGTATGCCTGGCTGGCGCAGCGGCTGCACCGGATCGAGTGGGGCGAGCGGGTGTTCGTGCCGTGGGCGGCGCTCAAAGTGCAGTTCGGCTGGCACTACGACCGTATGTGCGATTTCAAGGTCGTGTTCCGGCAGACCTTGCGGGTGGTGCACAGCCAATACCGGGCGGCGGACGTGGAGTTGGACGGTCGGGGCATGACGCTGCGGCGCAGCCCGCCGCCGGTGAAAGGCCGCACCGGGATCGTCGTGAAAGTGCCCTGACGGCTGCGAGCGGAGGACACGGGCGCTTTGTGGGGAAAGGACACGGGCGTTTTGGGTTAAGTGTTTGTGGACAAACAACTTATCCACGGGCACTTTGCCGTACGAGGCACGGGCACTTTGCCGTACGAGGCACGGGCACTTTGCCGTACAACCCGGTAGTTATACCGGTAGTTCTTCCGGTAGCGGCGTCACCGAACCTGTGAACATTGGGGATAACAACCCGCAAGCGGTATCTGTTGACCACGGGCATGGTCCAAGCGCGCCCACCCCGACACGGCAGCGTGCGCTACGGTGCTCACTCCGCGGAAGCTCGCGCTACAGCAGGGCAGGGCCGCTCGCTCGCATGGCTCCAAGAAGCCATGCTCCCTCGCAACCCGGCCCCGCCCGCGCAAGCATCCCCTCCGTTGCGCTCCGTG
>CAXUJE010000118.1:881-13838 GCA_964251035.1 uncultured Acetobacteraceae bacterium | reverse complement strand
CCCCGCTGGGCGCCACCGCCGAAAGCCTGCGGGCGGCCGGGCGGCGGCTGAGCCCTGGGCTCCGCGCGGCCGCCCTGGACACCGAGGCGGCGGCGGCCAAGGCGAGCGGTGCCGACAGTCTTGACGACCCGACCATCACGGACAGCTACACCTACTACAAGGACCCCAACGTCTTCAGCGCCCATACGGTGATGCTGACGCAGGCCTTTCCGCTTTGGGGCAAGCGCGACCTGCGCAGGCAGGCCGCCCTGGCCGACGTGGATGCCAGCCGTGGCCGGGAACGCGCCGCCCAGGACGAACTCGACGAGCGGATCAAGGTCGCCTACGCGCAATACGTCCTGCTCACCCGAGACATCGCGGTGAACCGGGAGGTCGGCGTGCTGGGCCGCCGCATGCGCGGGGCTGCGACCGCCCGTTACGGCCAAGGGGGCGGCGACCAGGTTGCCGTCATCCAGGCCCTCGCGGAGGAGACCGCGGCCAAGACCGAGGCGGTCAGGCTGGAGGGCGCCCGGGCCGCGGCACGGGCCCGCCTCAACACGTTGGTGGGGCGCTCGGCCGACATGCCCCTGGCCGACCCGGGGCAACCGCGGCCGCTGCCGACCAGGCCGCCGGTTCTCGCTGTCCTGGCGGAGCGTGCCCGCGCAGGCAATCCGACGCTGGCATCCAGCAATGCGGCCATCGCTGCCGCCCGCACGCGGAGCACCCTGGCCGACAAGGCGTGGTATCCCGACGTGACGGTCGGCGCCGGGCCGCTCATCCAGACCAACAACCGCCCGGTCGGCTTCGCGGCCACGGTTGGCCTCAACATCCCGCTGCCCTGGGGACGCGAGGCTGCCGGACAGCGGGAGGCGGCGGCGCAGCTGGGCGCGTCGCAGCAGCGATACGAGGCGTCGCGCCTGGAGGTGGAGGGAGCGCTGGGCGAGGCCATCGCGAGGCTGCGCAGTGCGCGAGCCACGGAGCTCCTCCTGCGCCGGGAGGCGATGCCGCAGGCACGGGCTGCATTTGAGACCGTTCTGGCAGGCTACGGCCAGGGCAGGGGGGAACTCGCCGCCGCCATCACCGCCGAGCATCAGATTCACGACGTCGAGCTTCGCCTGCTCCAGGTCCAACTGGACGCGCAGGTCGAACTGGCCGCCATCGAGCGCCTTGTCGGCGGGGACCTGTGATGCAACGGCGGTTTGCATCCACGACGCTGGTCCTGCTCGCCATGGGTGCGGTCGGACATGCGCAAGACGCAGCGCGGCAGCCGCTCTACTACCAGGACCCGGACGGCAAGCCGCTCTATGCCGCTGTTCCCAGGAAGGCGGCAGACGGCAGGGATTACAGGCCCGTCTACGACGACGTTCCCGGCCCATCGACGGAAGCGCCGCCATCGGGTGAGATCGAGCCGATACCGCAGCCGACCGGGATGCCTGCTCCGGCAGGGAAGCCCGCCGACCGTGGCCGCGTCCTCTACTATCGCAATCCCATGGGCCTGCCCGACACCTCGCCTGCGCCCAAGAAGGACTCGATGGGCATGGACTACATACCCGTCCACGAGAACGAGGCCGCGGACGCCAGCGCGGGCCTTGTCACCGTCCCGCCCGGCCGCATGCAGGTGCTGGGCGTGCGGACGGCGCCGGTCGAGCGCCGCCCGGCATTAACCCGAACGGTCCGGGCGACCGGCACCTTGCAGTTCGACGAGCGCCGGATGGCTGTCGTCAGCACGCGCGTCGGCGGCTGGGTCGAACGTTTGGCAGTTGACGCCACTGGCGACCCGGTGAAACGCGGCCAGGTCATGGCCGACATCTACTCGCCGGATCTGGTCGCCGCCGAGGAGGAGTACCTGGTCGCCTCGCGCATGGGCGGAGCGATGGCGGCGGCCTCCGTGCAGCGCCTGCGCGCCTTGGGCATTCCGGACGACGAGATTGCCCGGCTGCGTCGCATGGGCAAGGCAGGGCAGCGCATTCCGGTCCTGGCGCCCGCGGACGGCGTCGTCACCGAGAAGATGGTGGTGCAGGGCACGCGCGTCGGCCCCGATCAGCCGCTCTACCGCACGGCAAGCCTGTCTCCCATGTGGCTGGTCGCCGAGGTGCAGGAGCAGGACCTCGGCGCGATGTGGCCCGGCCAACATGCGAAGGCGGCCTTCGTCGCGTTCGCGGGCCGCAGCTTCGACGGCGTCGTTGACTTCGTCTATCCGAGCCTGTCCCCCGAGACGCGTACCGGGCGCGTTCGCGTCGTCATGCCAAACGCGGACGGGGCCCTCCGGGCAGGCATGTTCGCCAACGTGGAGGTCGAGGCTCCTGCCGGGGCAGGCGCCGGACCGGCGCTCGCGATCCCGTCCTCGGCCGTGCTGGACAGCGGCACCCGCCAGGTGGTCCTGGTTGACCGCGGCGAGGGGCGGTTCGAGCCGCGCCGGGTTCGGGTGGGCGCGCAGGGCGACGGCGAAGCCGAAATCCTCGATGGCATCCAGGCAGGCGAGCGGGTCGTGGTCGGCGCCAACTTCCTGATCGACGCCGAGAGCAATTTGCGCTCAGCGCTGCAAGCCTTCACCGCGTCCAAGCAGCAAGACCAGGGACGCCAGCCAAAGGGGACGGTGCCATGATCGCGCGCGTCATCGCCGCGTCGGCGCGGAACTGGCTGCTGGTCGTGCTCGCGACCGTCTTCCTGGTCGGCGCTGGCGTCTGGGCCGTGCTCGACACGCCGCTCGACGCCATTCCCGACCTTTCGGACACCCAGGTCATCGTCTATGCCGACTTTCCCGGCCAGGCGCCGCAGGTGGTCGAGGACCAGGTCACCTATCCGCTCACCACGGCATTGCTGGCCGTCCCGCGCTCGAAGGTGGTGCGCGGCTTCTCGGCTTTCGGAGCCTCATACGTCTATGTCGTCTTCGAGGACGGCACCGACCTCTACTGGGCCCGCTCGCGCGTGCTGGAATACCTGAACTTCGCACAGAAGCGCCTGCCCGCCGGGGTCACGCCGTCGCTCGGCCCGGATGCGACCGGCGTCGGCTGGGTCTACCAGTATGTCGTCGTGGGCGCGCAGCGGACTCTGGCCGAGCTCCGCAGCGTGCAGGACTGGCTGATCCGTTTCCAGCTCACCAAGGCGTCCGGCGTGGCGGAGGTCGCCTCGGTGGGCGGCTTCGAGCGGGAATACCAGGTCGTCGTCGATCCCAGGAAGCTGCAAGCCTTCGGCATCCCGCTCTCCCGGGTGAGCGAGGCGGTGCGGGCCAGCAACCAGGACGTCGGCGGCCGCACCATCGAGATGACCGAGACCGAGTACATGGTGCGCGGCCGCGGCTACCTGACGGGCACGGACGACCTGGAGCGGGTCGTGCTCAAGGCCAGCCCGAACGGCACGCCGGTTCTCCTGCGCGACGTCGCACGGATCCAGCTCGGCCCGGCCGAGCGGCGCGGCATCGCCGAGATGGACGGCACCGGGGAGGTGGTCGGCGGCATCGTAGTGAAGCGCGACGCCGCGGATGCGTTGACCACGATCGAGAGCGTCAAGCAGCGCATCGCCGAGTTGCTGCCGAGCCTGCCCGAAGGCGTCAGCATCCAGACCGTCTATGACCGCTCCGAGCTCATCCTGCGGGCAATCGCCAACCTGGAGCGGACGCTCATCGAGGAGAGCCTCATCGTCTCGCTGGTCTGCGTCGTGTTCCTCGTGCACGTGCGCAGCGCGCTGGTCGCCATCCTGACGCTGCCCACCGGCGTGCTGCTCGCCTTCCTGGCCATGCACACGATCGGGGTCGGCTCCAACATCTCGAGCCTGGGCGGCATCGCCATCGCGCTGGGCGCCATGGTCGACGCCGCCATCGTCATGAGCGAGAACGCCCACAAGCACGTCGAGCGCCTCGGACCCGGCGAGCCGCGCGGCCCGGCGCTGATCGCAGCCGCCCAGGAGGTCGGGCCGTCGCTGTTCTTCAGCCTGCTCATCATCGTCGTCTCGTTCCTGCCGGTCTTCGCGCTCCAGGGACAGGAGGGCCGGATGTTCAAGCCGCTCGCCTACACCAAGACGTTCGCCATGGCTGGCGGCGCCCTGCTGTCGATCACCCTGGTGCCGGTGCTGATGCTGGCCTTCGTGCGGGGGCGGATCCTTCCCGAGGCGCGCAATCCCATCAACCGCGCGCTCGTCGGGCTGTATCGGCCGCTCATCCGCTGCGTGCTGCGCGCGCCGCTGCTGCTGATCCTGGTTGCGGTGGGCGCGCTGGCGGCAACGGTCTGGCCCGCGCGGCAGCTTGGCTCCGAGTTCATGCCGGACCTGCGCGAGGGCACGCTGCTCTACATGCCCGTGACCCCGCCCGGGCTGTCCATCACCAAAGCCGCCGAGCTGCTGCAAACCCAGGACCGGATCATCAAGAGCTTCCCCGAGGTGGAGTCGGTGTTCGGCAAGGCGGGCCGGGCCGCGACGGCAACCGACGCGGCGCCGACCGAGATGACCGAGACCGTCATCAACCTGAAGCCGGACAGCGAATGGCGGGCGGGAATGACGCCGGACCAGCTTCGCGCCGACATGGACGAGGCGCTCCGGCTGCCCGGGGTCAGCAACGCCTGGACCCAGCCCATCCGGGCCCGCATCGACATGCTCTCGACCGGCATCCGCACCTCGGTCGGCGTGAAGGTGTTCGGTCCCGACCTGGGGCAACTCGCCGCGTTGGCGACCCGGGTCGAGCAGGTGGTGCGCAACGTGCCCGGGACGACCAGCGCCTTCGCGGAGCGGCTGCAAGGCGGGCGGTACCTGGAGATAGCGCCCGACCGCGACGCGATCGCGCGCTACGGCCTGTCGATCGGCGACGTGCAGGCGGTCGTCGGCACGGCGCTGGGCGGCGAGACCGTCGCCACCACCGTCGAGGGCCGCGAACGGTACGGCGTCACCGTCCGCTACCCGCGCGACCTGCGCGACGACCCGCGCGCCATCGCCGGGCAGGTGCTGGTGCCCACGCCGGGCGGCGCCATGGTGCCGCTTGGCCAGGTCGCCAAGGTCAGCCTCACCGACGGGCCGCCCTCCATCCGCACCGAGGAC
This sequence comes from uncultured Acetobacteraceae bacterium, assembly GCA_964251035.1. GTDB lineage: Bacteria > Pseudomonadota > Alphaproteobacteria > Acetobacterales > Acetobacteraceae > CAHJXG01. The sequence continues at coordinate 8,834 of CAXUJE010000118.1, read as the reverse complement.
GCCCAGCTTGTCGCCTATGTCTATGTCGACATGAGCGGGCGCGACATCGGCGGCTATGTTGACGAGGCCGCGCGCGCCGTCCGCGAGCAGGTGCGCCTGCCCCAGGGCTACCGCGTCCAGTGGAGCGGCCAGTTCGAGTACATGGAGCATGCGAAGGCCCGGCTGAAGCTGGTGGTGCCCGCCACGCTCGCGGCCATCTTCGTGCTGCTCTACCTCAACTTCGGCAGGTTGGCGGAGACGCTGATCGTGATGCTCTCCGTGCCGTTCGCCCTCGTCGGCGGCGTCTGGCTCATGTGGTGGCTCGGCTATAACGCGAGCGTCGCCGTGGTGGTCGGTTTCATCGCGCTGGCGGGCGTTGCGGCCGAGACGGGGGTCATCATGCTCATCTACCTCGACCACGCGCTCGCGGCCGTGCGCTCGCGGGCAGCGGGCGAGGGCCGGGCGATGACGCGCGCCGACCTGGCTGCCGCCATCATGGAGGGCGCCGTCGAGCGCGTGCGGCCCAAGATGATGACGGTCGTTGCCGTCATGGCGGGCCTGGTGCCTATCCTCTGGAGCGAAGGCACCGGCTCGGAGGTCATGCGGCGCATCGCGGCGCCCATGGTGGGTGGGATGGTGTCGTCGACGGTGCTGACGCTGCTCGTCATCCCGGCACTGTATTCCTTGGTCAAAGGATGGGGATTGCCACGCGGGCAGACGGCGTCGGTTGTTCCGAGGGCGCCAGCCGAACGACACGCAGCAGAATAAGCGTCTGCTTGCCGGGCGGGCCGCAGTCGGCAACTCGACAGGTGACCGCGTTCCATATGGCCGATGGCATCATCGGCGTCGTGGGAAACGCCGTCAGCCCTGGTCCCGGCACTTGAAGCGGTTGTGCCGTCGGCCGTTCCGGATCAGCCGGTAGGCATCGGCCACGCCGCAATGGGTGCAGCAGGGCTCGCCGTTGCCTCCAACGGGCGCGGTAGAACCAGTCGCCTCGTCCTCCGACATGCGGTAGACGTCGGCCAGCGGCAGGTCTCGCACTTCCGGCGATTTAGCCAGTGCTGGGCCACCGCTCGGGTCCCACCGGGTCCGGGGTACGGACGCATATGGGCCAGGCACCGGAACCGACGGCGACAAGCGCGTCGTTCATGCGGGCGTGCTGCATGCGGGAAGTGCGGCAGGTCGGCATGGGGGGAAGACCTCGAGACAATGACGGCGACGCTCCATCCGGCCTTTCGGGCCGGGATGTCAGGCGCGGAGAGTGCATATATCTCCGGTCATGAGGATCGGTTGGCGCATCCCGGTGTTTTTGCAAGCCGGGCGGCCATTGGTGGCAAGAAATCGGTTAAAGGTCAGTCGTCGTCCCCGATGACGATAACGACTTTCCTTTCGGCCAGCATGCTCTTCGCCCACGAACCGAACTGATCGAGGTTCTCGACTGTCTGCCAAGCTTCCTCCGTGCGGCCGATGCTCGCTCCATAGGCGGTCTCGTCCTTGCGGCCGAGCAGCCGTGCCAGACGGCGCTCCTGCGCATCCGGCAGCGCCTTTCCCAGAACGCCCCGCAGAAGCTTGACGGCGGCGGCGTGATCCTTCTGGTTCACGCGACCTCCGTAGGTGGCCGTCAGGGCATCCGTATAGGCGATCGCAGCCAGGACGGCATTCGCGGTGACAACATCGGCGTCTCGGACGGTGGCAATATTGTCGGATATGAGCCTGGACGCCTTGTGGAACGCTTCCGCCTTCCTGAGACGACCGAACGCGTGGGCCGGGTCGACCGCCTTCGATATCCCTGTCCTGGTCACGCACCTTTTTCCCGGCCTGGAGCACTGCGCAGCAACGTCTCCGGTGACGGCCCCACCAGAACCCGTGTGTCACGGACCAAGTCCGTCCACATCGGAGCCTGATCATCCTTCAACTGCCGAACCTCCGCCGGGGTCATAGACACAACCGATGGGGAGAAGGCCATAGTACGGCTCTTTTCGAGCAAACGGTCACGCACAACGTCGGCTATGCAACTGATCTCACATGGCCTCGCATCAATGACGACCGCCACATCGATGTCGCTGTCGATCATGTCCTCTGCCCTGGCTACGCTCCCGAACAGCCAGACGGCCGTCACCTCCGGCAGTTTTGCGGCCTTGGCCACGATCTCGAGGATCTCGTCGAAGCGCTTCCGCTCCTCGGCGAACAGGCACTCTAAAGCGGCGACCAGAGGGTTGCCAGCAAGTGTCCGATACAGCCGGGACCGGCCGGAACCGATGGCCTCGACAACTCCGGCCCGTTCGAGTGAACGCAACGCGTCCCGGACACCGTTGGGCGTCACGCGCGTATCCCCTACCAAGCGGGTGACCGAGACAGGCCCACCATGCGTCGATAGGGCGCGCATCGCTCGGACGCTCGCAACGCTGCCGAGGATGGCGTCGAGCGGTTGCCGGGCGAACGACATGGGAGCAACAAGCCTTGTCATATTGATATGCACTTAATCGCGTCTATGCGCAATTAAAATAGCATAGGAGCATTTAATCGCGCAATGACAGAAATGAGCGGCTTAGGGGGGAGTCGGAACCCAAGGGGGTTGGGAGTCTTGTGGACAGTGCGTCCCAATACCGGACTGACTTGGCACCATCTTTGAAATGCGCCAATCCCCTCCGACTTTGGCGTCGCGAAGGCGAGCGCCTTCCGAACGGTAGCGGAGGCGGCTTGGGTGTGCACAAAACTTCAGATTCGTGCGCGGGCCAATCGGGCCGATGTGCGAGGATCGCATACGAATCCTTGCCATGGTCCACCACAGCCCCACCGCAAATGCCGAGGCATTTCCGGGGCAAAGCGGCCGACGAACGCTCTCACTTGCGTCCAGACGTGCGATATTGAGGACTCAACGCCGGTATGGCCGTCCTGGGCTGGAACGTGGTGCCATTGAGGGGCAATTGCATGGAAACCATCGAACACAGGAGCCCAGTGGCGCCGCGGGGCCTTAGCGAGGATGAAAGGCTGTGGCTGATCGAGCGTGCGATCGCAACCGGTGACTCCTGGATGGCCAGCAGGCATCTGCGTGCCTGGGGGGATGCGCTGAGAACGAGCCTGCGCGAGAAGGTGCAGGCGAGAACACAGGCGGCCGGGATGGGGCTGGACAGGCTGCTCGCCCACGAAGCTGTCCATGGTCGCTTCAGCCTGCTCAACCGGCAGGCACCGCACATCGTTCGCTACGAATACGCGATGCGCATGTCCGGAAAGTCCTCCATCTACGGGCCGTCATCCAGGTCAGACGCGCATGCCGCTTCCCTGAGCGTCAGCTCAAACGCGTCGCCGTAAGTCGGTTGCGCCTCCTTCAACAACCAGCCGTTGGGTTCGAGAACGACGCAGGCGTCGTCTTCCTCCCCACCTATGGCAAAGATGCGGAACCCTTGCGGACAATCGCCATCAGCTGTTCGGTCGATCATGCGATAGGCGGCTTCACGGCTTTCGATGTGCGCCCGAATTCTCTGGCTATCAGCGGTTTGCCCCGTCTGCTCCGCTTTCTGCGCGGCGGTCTGCGCCTGTCTCATAGCCTGTTCGTAACCGCTCGCTTCGGCGTGCGCCTCCTCGCGCGTCCTGCATCGCCTCCGTAGAGGGATACGCCCAAAAGCAAAGGGGATGAACTGCCATTGGCCGAGTACCCAGACCGCTTGGGCCCGCTCGTCGTCCGGTGGGGGATGCTCTTTATTGAGCCACCACGGCAGCCAGGTTGCTTCCATATCATCCCTTGCCGATGCACGCGGGAGGGTGGCACAAATCGCCGCGTTCTAGAACTGGGTGACACCAGCTTCGGGGTGGCTGGTCGTTTTCACAAGGCGGTGCGCAAGATCAAGAGCCGGGGAAGCAGCCATGATTTCTTCCTTGCATGCAGCCGTGCGAAGCTGGAGTTGCCATACCGATAAGGAAAGCCGTCATGGGAACGGTGATTGAGAACACCACCTGGAAGGCCAGGGTGGCGGCCACGGCGAACGGATTAAGGGTTTCGACGCCTGCTGAACCGTTTGTCCGCCGCATGGCGGAGGTCACCGACCCGGATGAGCGCCTGTTCCTGGCCTGCCGCGCCCTCTCGCAAACCGAAGGTTTGCGACGGGCGGGACGAGGACTGCATCGAAGCCAATCTGGTCGTCGCGGCGGTGCAGGAGAGCCTGGAAACCCGGCTCTGCTACCTGCACATCGCCGTGGAGGAGGGCGATCGCTTGTGGACGTCGGTGATTCAGACCCATGGCGACGTAGATCTCTGGGATATCGAGGCTGCGCGTCCCTGGCTGCACGCGGTCAAGGCTCTCGGCAATGAATTCTTTGACGCCGGGTGGTATGACGACGCCCGGGACGCCTATGGGCGCCTGCTCGCCATGGACCCGGGCGACCATCTCGGTGCAAGGGATAACTTCGGGCGCATAGGGCCACACTTGGCTCACGTTGTTTGAAGCCGATGCGGCCTTGATCCCATGCAATCAACCTACGACCCGAAGCCGCGCCGCCAAAGGCGAGAGGAGTTGCCATGCGTATATTGCGGCGAACGGTCGACGAGTGACGACCACGTTCCACCGAAGGCACTTTTCGTGCCCCCGCGACCGCCCTTGATCACGGTCCGCGCATGCGACACCTGCAACAACGGCGCGTCGGACGATGACGAGGCCTTCCGCGCATTCATGTCGGTTCGGGCTGGCAGCGAGGAAGGCGAGACACATGCGCTCTGGCAGACCACGCTGCGCGGCATCCGCCGGAACCGACGAGAGTCGCGGCGTCTTGTCGCCTCAATGCGAACCCTGCCGTCCTACTCCCGATCCGGGCTTCTATGGACAGGCAATCGCGTCGCGGCAACGTTCCCGGCCGGACCGCACGACCGGGTCATGTCCAGGACGACGAGAGGCCTCTACTTCCACCATTTCGGCGAACGCATGCCGCCGGATATCAGGCTCGATCTCAGCGTGATGAACCCGGATGCGCTGGGTTTCCAAATGTGGCTTGGCAAAACGCTCCCTGGGCTCCGCGTCTGCGACATCGGAGGCTCCGAGCGCTTCGGCTACGCGTTCGGACTGCTGGAAGAAAGCCCGGCAACCTCGCTTTGGCTCTACCAGATCTACCGGACGCATGTGGTCCTCTGCATCAGCGAGCCCGGGCAAGACGGTATGGCGACCGATGATCGGCCACCGATGTCAATCTGAGTCCTGCCCACCAACTCCTGACACGCTTGCATTCCAGGAAACGCCCAACATCGCTTGGGGCAGCCAAGGCGGTGACGAGATCAGAGACCATCGGCTCATCCGTCTCCCGAATTAGGGCTGCTTAGACAACACCTAAACATCCAAATTCGCCACCTTTAACGCATTCCCTACAATGAAATCCCGCCGCGGCTCCACGACATCGCCCATCAGCGTCGAGAACACCTGCGCCGCGTCCTCCACGTCACCCACCTTCACCTGCAGCAGGGTGCGGACCTGCGGGTCCAGCGTGGTTTTCCAGAGCTGTTCGGGGTTCATCTCGCCCAAGCCCTTGAATCGCTGGATCGCCAGGCCTTTGCGGCCCTGGGCCAATACGCGGTCAAACGCGGTCGCTGGGCCGGGAACGCGGATTTCGGACTTGTCCAGGGCAAGCACTGCAGGCTCGCCGAACCGGCCGGCAAGCGCCTCGGCCCGCTCCGCCAGCCAGCGCGCCTCGGCGCTGCGTAGGCTGCCGCTGTCCACGCTGTAGCGCTCGGCGACGCCCCGCACCGTTCGGGCGAGGTGCAGGCCGCGGTCGTCCGCCCATACCTTCCAGGTGCGCTCGTTGGGCAGCGACACCGCGTTCAGCCGTTGCACCAGGTCGTTGCTGACCGCCATGGTGCGTGCGGCATCGGCGGTCAGCGCGCCGGCAATGGCGGCCTGCTCCAGCAGCCCCGTCGGCACGGAGGTCGCGAGCCGGCGCAGGTTGCCCGCCGCTTCCCGTAGCCAGGCCAGCTCCCCTGCCATCTCGTCGCCCCCGAACACCCGGCCATCGGCATAGGCCAGCCGCGCCTCCGCCAGCGCCTTGTCGAGCAGGTAGTCCTCAAGCGCCTGGTCATTTTTCAGGTAACGCTCATCGTTGCCGCGCTTGGCGCGGTAAAGCGGCGGCTGCGCAATATAGAGATGGCCACGCTCGATCAGTTCCGGCATCTGGCGGAAGAAGAACGTCAGCAGCAGCGTGCGGATGTGACTGCCGTCCACGTCGGCGTCCGTCATGATGTTGATGCGGTGATAGCGCAGCTTGCGCACGTCGAACCCGCCCTGCTCCGGCTCGCCCCGGCCGATGCCGGTGCCGAGCGCCGTGATCAGCGTGCCGATCTCGGCGCTGCCCAGCATCCGGTCGAACCGCGCCCGTTCGACGTTCAGGATCTTGCCTTTCAGCGGCAGGATCGCCTGGAACTTGCGGTCGCGGCCCTGCTTCGCCGAGCCGCCGGCGCTGTCGCCCTCGACGATGAAGATTTCGCACTTGCTGGGGTCGCGCTCCTGGCAGTCCGCGAGCTTGCCGGGCAGGGTGCTCACGTCCAGCACGCCCTTGCGCCGGGTCAGCTCGCGCGCCTTGCGTGCGGCCTCCCGCGCAGACGCCGCGTCCATCACCTTCTGGATGATGGACTTCGCCTCCTTGGGGTGCGTCTCGAACCAATGGGACACCGTGTCGGCCACCGCCGCCTGCACCACCGGCTGCACCTCGGAGCTGACCAGCTTGTCCTTGGTCTGGCTGCTGAACTTCGGGTCCGGCACCTTGACCGACAGCACCGCCGTCATGCCCTCCCGCATGTCGTCGCCGACGAGGTCGAGCTTCTCCTTCTTGCCCATCCCCTCCGCGTACTTGGTCACCACGCGGGTCAGCGCCTGGCGGAAGCCGGCCAGGTGCGTGCCGCCGTCGCGCTGCGGGATGTTGTTGGTGAAGCACAGCATCGTCTCGTGGAAGCTGTCGTTCCAAGTCAGCGCGAACTCGACGCGGATGCCGACCTGGCTCTCCTCGGTCGTGACCGAGATCGGCTGCGACACCACAGAGGTCTTGCTGCGGTCAAGCCAGGCGACGAACGCCTCCAGCCCGCCGTCGTACTTGAACTGCGTCTCCTGCGCCGGCGCGTGCCGCTCGTCACGCAGCACGATGGCCAGGCCGGAGTTGAGGAACGCCAGTTCCCGCAGCCGGCGCTCCAGGATCGCATAGTCGAACTCGACTTTGGTGAACGTGCCTGTGCTGGGCTTGAAGCTGACCTCGGTGCCGCTCGGCTTGCCGGACGGGCCGATGACCCGCAACGGCTCCGTCGTCTCGCCATGCTCAAACCGGATGAAGTGCTCCATCCCATTGCGCCAGATGCGGACTTCCATCCATTGCGACAGCGCGTTGACCACGGCCGCGCCCACGCCGTGCAGGCCGCCGGACACCTTGTAGCTGTTCTGGTTGAACTTGCCGCCGGCGTGCAGCCGGGTCAGCACGACCTCGGCCGCGCTCACGCCTTCCTCCAGATGGATGTCGGTCGGGATGCCGCGGCCGTCGTCCCGCACCGTCACGCTGCCATCGCTGTTGAGCGTCAGCTCGCAGCGGGTCGCATAGCCCGCCTGCGCCTCGTCCACGGCGTTGTCGATGATCTCGAACGCCATGTGGTGCAGGCCGGAGCCGTCGTCGGTGTCGCCGATATACATGCCGGGGCGCTTGCGCACCGCCTCCAACCCTTTCAGGACGGAAATGGATGCGGCGTCATAGGCATCGGACTCAGGCGTCGTCGGGGCGGCTTCGGACATGCCGAGGGAGGACTCCAAAGAGGGGTGGCAAGCCCCATGAATATAGCTATTGGGACCCTGGAAAGACAGGCCTCACGCCGCTTAAACCGGGGGAAAAGCCGGGTCTGGGCGCAGGGTGCCGCCGCCGGTCTGCAGCCCCTCCGCCGCCCCGCGCAGCGCCGCGAACGCCTCAGGGTCGGTGCCGGTCAGCAGCACCTGGGCGGACAGGGCGGCCAGCGCCTCCCAC
>CAXUJE010000118.1:0-871 GCA_964251035.1 uncultured Acetobacteraceae bacterium | reverse complement strand
CCCCGGCCCCCACCCCCGGGCCGCCCCGGCCGCCCCGCCCCCCCCCCCGCCCCGCCCGGCGCCCCTCGTCGAGGTGCACGGCCGGCTCGTCGAGCAGCAGCAGCGGCGCGTCGCCGCGGGCCTCGGCCATCAGCGCCGCGTGGCCCAGCACCACGCCGATCAGCAGCGCCTTCTGCTGCCCGGTGCTGGCGAGCGCCGCGGGCAGGCCGCTCGCCGCGTCGGACAGCAGCATGTCGGCCCGGGGCGCGCCCTGCGCCGCCGACCCCGCCGCCGCGTCCCGCCCGCGGCTGTCGGCCAGCGCCGCCCGCAGCCCGTCCTCCACCGCCAGCGCCGGCTGCTCCGTCAAGCGGTCGGCGATGGCGTCCAGCAGCGCGAGCCGCCCCACCGGGAACCGGCCGGCCGCCCCCGTCGCCAGCACGGCGTTCAGACGCGCCACCAGCCCGGCGCGGGCCGCCGTCACCGCGACTGCGTGCCGGGCCATGCTGTCCTCTACCCCGGCCAGCCACGCCGGGTCTGCCCCGCCGCCCGCCAGCAGCCGGTTGCGGCTCGCCATCGCCGTCTCGTACGCCGAGACCTCCCGCGCGTGGCCCGGCTCCAGGGCCCAGACCAGGCGATCCAGGAAGCGGCGGCGGCCCGACGCGCCCTCCTGGAACAGCCGGTCCATCTGCGGCGTAAGCCAGACCGCCGCCACCGTCGCGGCGACCTCCGCCTGGTTGCGTGGCGCTGTGCCATTGAGCCGGAACACCCGGCGGTCGACCGGCCCGTCGGGCGGCGTGCCGGTGCCGAGGTCCGCCTCCGTGCCGTCGCGCAGCCCGCGGGCGGCGCCGCCCCAACGGCCCGGGGGGGGGGCGGCCGGGGGCGGCCCGCAGGG
>CAXUJE010000117.1:0-13849 GCA_964251035.1 uncultured Acetobacteraceae bacterium | reverse complement strand
TCATCGACCGGTTCGGCAACGTGGTGTCGCAGACCATCACGGTGGAAAGCCCGTTCGGCAACAACCGCCTGGTGGACGGGTTCATCCTGAACAACGAGCTGACCGACTTCTCCTTCGATCCCGGCCCTGACAGCGCGCCCATTGCCAACCGCGTGCAGGGCGGCAAGCGCCCGCGCAGCGCGATGACGCCGACGATCGTGTTCACGGGAGACGGCAAGCCCGCCTTCGTCGCCGGCTCACCTGGCGGCGCGTCCATCATCGGCACGACGACGCAGGCCGTGGTGGCGATGGTCGATTTCGGCCTCGACCCGCAGCAGGCGGCGAACCAGGCGCATTTCCAGAACAACAACACGGGGCAGACGACGCTGGAATCGCTGTTCTCCGACAGCATCGCGCCGGGGCAGCCCGGAGGGGCGCCGGCGGGGACCACCGGGCTGATCGGGCCGTTCGATGTGCGCAGCCTGATCCCGGGGCTGACGGCGCTGGGGTGGAGCATCCCGGATTCGCCGTCGGTGCTGACGAGCGGGTTGAGCTTAATCAAGGTGGTGCCAGGTGGGTTGGAAGGAGGGGCTGATCCGCGGCGGGAGGGGACAGCGGTGGGGCGTTGACGAGGTTCAAGCAGTCGGCCAGCTTCTGAATTATCCTCTTCCGACCGTGAGCGCAGCCATAATCCGGCCTTTTCTCGAAGAGAGTTGCAGGAATAAAATGACGAAAAAGTGATGTTAAAGTTCTCTGGTTAGAATTTGCTTAGAAATGTAGAAGGTTGTTCCATCAATTTGGAAAGCTAGCAGGCATGAGCCTCTTGCCTCGATTATTGTGGTTGACGCAAGAAAGCTGGATGGTTTGGCTGTAAGAAGAACTGGACGAACAGCCAGAAAGCACCACGAGGCAAGATAATGAGAAGACTTCTATTCTCCACGGTAGGCTTTCTTTCTACGGTCGCAAGTGGCGATGTTTCTGCACAGTCCTTTTTGCAAAGTCAAGGTGGTATTGGCGGAATAGTAGGCAACCTTCTCAACAACATTCGTCCGCAACAGCCATCCTACCAACCTCCTCCTCAATACCAGCCACCTTATTATGCGCAACCTCCCCAGTATGCGCCTCCACCTCCGCCGCCCACCTACTCTCAGGACCAACGACAAGCGCCGTTGCATTATCAGCGCCCCGCGCAGAACGCGTCGCCGCCAACAACGCGCCAGCGTGTCGAGACCCCCAGTAATGACGCCTTTGCTTCGGCGCCATCGACAGCGCCCAGCAACCCTCGTGCTGCGGTCAACCGCAGTGTCCGGCCAACCCCGGATGCCGTGGCGGCGCAGGACGATCCGTTTGCCAACCAAGCCCCGCCACTTGATACGCCGGCACCAGCACCTCGCGTCGCGGAGGACTTGCTGCCGGTCACGACGCCGCCGCCAAACAAGACAGTGCACGTCATTGGCCGTGGCGCCACCGTAAGTGAGGCCCGCACTGACGCGGTGCGCCAAGCCCTGCAACAAACAATGCAGCAGTTAATCGTGGTTGACCGCGCCATCAGCAACGACGAGGTGACTCGCAACAGCATTCTCAGCACAATGAACGGCTACGTCGAGGCGTTTGAGGAAACTCGCAGCTTCGTTGAGAACCGCCAGTACGCCCTCGAAGCCAATGTCACCGTCTCAGCATCCCGGGTAGTCAACTTCATCGGCACCACCAGTGGTGCAAGCGCCAGCATCTCCGGTCAGTCCATCGCCGCCAACCGGGAACGAATCGCCGCCAACCGCAGGGTCAAGGGCGAACTGTTCGACCGCCTTTTCCGTGGCTATCCCGCCGCCGACCTGGACCTCGCAATCAAGAAGGTCAGCCTGCCCGAAAACGACATTGATCACCTCTACATCGATTTCGCCATCCGCTTCTCGCCGGCGTTCATCGCAAGCCTGAAATCCGGCTTGGCGGCAATCGCGGAACACAAGACCCGCAATGCTTACGATAGGGATAAGGCTTCCGAACCCAGCATGGGAGGCTGCGGCGTCGCTGAATGCTCGCGAGAAAGCGTAGAAGCGCAACAATTCCTGCTGTTCAACACGTACGAAACGATCAACATGAACCGCAGACAGGGACGTGATCTCCCTACCAGGCTTTGCATCTACGGGCAAAGCGAGGACTGTTACGAACTGCCCTTGGGTGAATACGGCACGTCGTTTGCCTATCCCGGCGCGCCCAATCTCAAATACAGCTCTACGGCCATTCTCATTCGCTTTCTCGATAAAACCGGGCAGCCAGTTGGTGCAGATGGCGCCAGCTCCCTATGCACTGTAGCCGATGCTATCAACGTAAGCTTCCTTCCGCAATACTACTCCGACGTACGGCCCAACAGGCAAGCAAGGAAACCGATAGCTGCTTATGACTTAATGCCGCTGAAACTAGACTTAAAAAATCAGAACGCCCCGGACAGCTACCTCTTTGATTATACCCGCATTGTCAGGGCGGTCATTCCAATTTCCTCAATCAATTTGGATAAGACTGACCGTATCGCCGCGTATGCCGCACAGAATTTTACCGGTCCCCATGACCGTCGTAAATCCGGCGTGCTTCTCGATCTTCTCCAGGGACCGGTCGATCAAGGCACCGCCTGCGACAAACTCGATCAAGCCGCGCAATTGTCGTTGCCCAAGTAGGAACACATCCATGCGTCACATCCTTGTCGCCGCCGGCTTTGTTCTCGCTATCCCACTCTGTGCAGCCGAACTGCCCGCAACCAGTCCTGGTTCCTTCTCTTGGGAGGAAAATGCCGTGACCGGTCCGGTTTTCGAGCAAACGCCCCAGGGCTGGCGCATCTACACACATGTCACCCAGCCGGTGCGCATTGGTGACCGGCGTGGCATTGAGAATGCCAAAATCATCGCCGAAGAGCGCGCCAAAGGCGTGCTGGTATCCTACATGCACGACCACGCCACCAACTTTCGTAGCCATGTGCAAGCGGACATCGAGAGGGATACCACTACCGCAGATACTGAGGGGCGTCCCAATAACGGCACGCTCACGCGCGACTCTACCGATGCGCTCATGCAAGCGCAGACTAGCTTTGCTTCTGGCGACCTCTATGGCGTGACCGTGCTGGCACAGGACTATGACGAGAAAAACAGAGAGGTGACGGTCAAGGTAGGGATGAGCAGCAAAAGCGCTGCCCAGGCACGCGAGATGCGCCGTGCGATGACAGAAGCTGGCTCCGACGATAGGCCACCGGCCCCCGTAAGTCGCGATGCCGGCAATGCTCAGGGGAGCCGTAATCTGCCGGGCAGCGAGACACACCATCTAAAAGGGGACAACTGGTAAACAATTTGGTCGCTGCAAATCGGGCTTCGCATGACAGTTAGGGCTGTTTAAGCTGACGCTCCGATGAGTGATTTCAGTTTTCCCAGTGTGGTACCTGTTACATTGATTGCTGACCTTTATGTTGCCCGCACCAACCGGTGCTGCTTCTTGCCGGCTGACAATTTTACCGTACCGTCGCGCAGGTCGGCGTCAGTGATCATCGCGGCCTCGTCAGTTAGCAACACATCGTTCACTCGCGCGCCACGGTCCCGGATCAGGCGCTTGGCCCCGCTAAGGCTTGATGTCAGACCACTAGCGGCGAAAAGGCGAGTAGCTTGAATGCCAGCTTTAAGGGCCGACGTTGAGACAAAGTGCGCCGCCATGGTGTGAGTGATTGCGCCGTCCTCAAACACGCGCCGCGCCGTCTCGGCCGCGCCCTCCGCCGCCTCCCGCCCATGCAGCAAAGCCGTAGCCTCCGTCGCCAGAACCTTCTTCGCCTCGTTGATCCCAGCCCCCGGCAGCACCTCCAGCCGGGCAATCTCCGGGAGCGGCACGTCGGTGAACAGCCGCAGGAACCGCCCCACGTCGCCGTCCTCCGTGTTGCGCCAGAACTGCCAGTAGTCGTACGGCGACAGCCGCCCGGACGCAAGCCAGACGGCGCCGCGGGCGGTCTTGCCCATCTTCGCCCCGCTGCTCGTGGTGATCAGCGGCGTGGTCAGGCCGAACACCTGGGTGGCGTCCGTCCGCCGCACCAGCTCCACGCCCGAGACGATGTTGCCCCACTGGTCCGACCCGCCCATCTGCAACACCACGCCGTGCCGCCGGTGCAGCTCGCGGAAGTCGAAGCTCTGCAGGATCATGTAGTTGAATTCAAGAAAGGTGAGTGGCTGCTCCCGCTCCAGCCGCAGGCGCACGCTGTCAAAGGTCAGCATGCGGTTCACGGTGAAATGCGGCCCCACGTCGCGCAGCATCCCGATGTAGCCGAGGCCATCCAGCCAGTCGGCATTGTTCAGCATAACGGCATCGCTGCCGCCATCGCCGAAGCGCACATAGGGAGAAATACAGCCGCGGATGCCGGCCATGTTGGCGGCGATCTGCGCGTCGGACAGCATCTGCCGCGCCTCGTCCTTGCCGGACGGGTCGCCGATGCGCGTGGTGCCGCCGCCCATCAGCACCACCGGGCGGTGGCCGTGCCGCTGCAGGAGGCGCAGCAGCATGATCTGCACGAGGTTGCCGACATGCAGGCTGGCGGCGGGGCAGTCGAAGCCGTGGTCGCCCGCGACCGGCCCGGCGCGCAACGCCCCGTCACGCGGGGCTTCGTGCGGCGTTTGTTGGATGACGCCGCGGGCCGCGGCCTCGATGAGGAATGGGCTGTCTGGCATGGCGCGCGGTCCTACCACGCGCCATGGCCCGCCGCTACGCCCGGCACACCCAAGGTGTCGTCAGGCTACGCCCTTCGCACCACGTAGGTGCCGGCGAGCGACTGCACGATGGCGTCGGCATGGGCCGGGTCGCGCGCCTCGATCATCAGCTCCAGCTCCGCCGCCTGCACGCTGGGCGCGTCGAACAGGCGCTGGTGGATGACCTCGATGATGTTGCCGCCGGACCCGCCGATGCGCCCGGCGATGTCGGCGAGCACGCCGGGCCGGTCGGGGATCGCCATGGTGAGCCGCAGCAGCCGTCCGTCACGCAGCAGGCCGCGCAGCAGCACGTTCGCCAGAATGCGCCCGTCGATGTTGCCGCCGCACACCGGGATGCCCACCCGCCGCCCGGCGAACCGCGCGGGGTGCGCCAGCAGCGCCGCGACCCCGGCGGCGCCGGCGCCCTCCGCCACCTGCTTCGCGCCCTCCGCCAGCAGCGCGATCGCGTCCTCCACCACCCGCTCCGGCACCACCAGCACGTCGGAGACGTGGGCGCGGATCACCTCCAGGCAGTGCGTGCCGACGGTGTGCACGGCGATGCCCTCGGCAATGGTGGCGCCGCCGGTCTGCACGGTTTCGCCCGCCAGCGTCTGGCTGAGCGAGGCGTAGGCGGCGACCTCCACCCCGATGACCTCGATGCCCGGGCGCATCGCCACGGCGGCCGCGGCGCAGCCGGAGATCATGCCGCCGCCGCCGACCGGGATCACCAGCACGTCCAGGTCCGGCTCGTCTTGCAGGAATTCGAGCGCCAGCGTGCCTTGGCCGGCCATGACCGCCGGGTCATCGTAGGGATGCACGAATACCAGGCCGTCGCGGTCGGCCAGCATGTGCGCGTAGCGCGAGGCGTCGAGCAGGTTTTCCCCGTGTAGCACGACCTCGGCGCCCCAGCCGCGGGTGCGCATGACCTTGGTGGACGGCGTGAACACCGGCATGACGATGGTGGCGCGGATGCCGAGCAGGGAGGCGTGGCGCGCCACCGCCTGCGCATGATTGCCCGCAGACATGGCAACGACGCCGGCCCGGCGCTCGGCCTCGGTCAGCAGCGCCAGGCGGTTCGCGGCGCCGCGCTCCTTGAAGGAGCCAATGGCCTGCAGGTTTTCGAGCTTCAGCGTCACCCGGGCGCCGGTCGCGCGGCTGACCGCGTGGGACGGCAGTGCCGGGGTGCGCAGAATCTTCCCGGCGATGCGCCCGGCCGCCGCTTCGATGTCCGCCAACCCGATCATGGGCGGCACCCTAGCACGAAGCGATGCTTAAATGTAATGAACTTCCAGGATCTCGTAGGTGCGGTCCCCGCCCGGCGCCGGCACGGAGATGGTGTCGCCGATCTTCTTGCCGATCAGCGCCTTGGCCAAAGGGGAGGAGATGCTGAGCCGCGCCTGCTTGATGTCGGCCTCGTGCACGCCGACGATCTGGTAAGTGGCTTCCTTGTCGGTCTCCTCGTCCACCAGCTTGACGTGCGCGCCGAACTTCACGTGGTCGCCGGACAGGCTGCTGGGGTCGATCACCTCGGCGGCCGAGACGATCTCCTCCAGCTCGATCACCCGGCCCTCGATGAAGGACTGGCGTTCGCGCGCCGCGTGGTACTCGGCGTTCTCGCTCAGGTCGCCGTGGCTGCGTGCCTCGGCGATGGCGCGGATGATCGACGGGCGCTCCACCGATTTCAGGTGGCGCAACTCCTCTTCCAGCCGCAGCAGGCCAGGAGCGGTCATGGGAAACTTCTGCAAAATGCGCCGTCCCGTGGGTTTAAGTTTGAGCGGCCGCAACCACCCTAAAATGATCCGCGAAAGTAAGACTGCAGCGGTGCGACTTCAAGCGTCCCCGCCTTGAGCGCCGCGATGGCGTGCACCGCCGCCCGCGCGCCGGCGATGGTGGTGTAATGCGGCACCCCGTGCAAGAGCGCGCTGCGCCGGATGTCGAAGCTGTCCGTCACCGACTGTGGGGAGCCTGCGGTGTTGATGACCAACTGCACCTCGCCGGAACGGATTGCGTCCACGCAGTGCGGGCGTCCCTCCAGCACCTTGTTCACCACCCGCACCGCCAGCCCCGCGTCCCGGATGCGCGCCGCCGTGCCGCGTGTGGCGAGGATCGAGAAGCCCATGTCGGTGAGCCGCCGGGCCATGGGCACGAGGCCCACCTTGTCCCCCTCCCGCACCGACAGGAACGCCGTGCCGGCGTCCGGCAGCTTGACGCCTGCGCCGAGCTGCGACTTGGCAAACGCCCGCTCGAAGCTGGCGTCGAGGCCCATGACCTCGCCGGTCGACTTCATCTCCGGCCCCAGGATGGTATCGACGCCCACGAAGCGGGCGAAGGGGAACACCGCCTCCTTCACCGCGACGTGGGGGGCGATGGCCTGGTCGTCCAGGCGGAACTCGCTGAGGCGGGCACCGGCCATCACCCGGGCGCCGATCTTGGCAATGGGCACGCCGGTCGCCTTGGCCACGAACGGCACGGTGCGCGACGCCCGCGGGTTCACCTCCAGCACGAACACCACGCCGTCCTTGATCGCGTACTGCACGTTCATCAGCCCGACGACGCCGAGCGCCCGCGCCATCTCCTCCGTCTGCGCCTTGATCTCCGTCACCGTGGAGGGCGACAGCGAGTAGGGCGGCAGCGAGCAGGCGCTGTCGCCGGAGTGGATGCCGGCCTCCTCGATGTGCTCCATGACGCCCGCGACATAGACGGTCTGGCCGTCCGAGATGCAGTCCACATCGACCTCGATGGCGTCGTTGAGGTAGCGGTCGATCAGCACCGGGTTGTCGCCGGACACGCGCACGGCCTCCCGCATGTAGCGGTGCAGCCCGGCGCGCTCGTGCACGATCTCCATGGCGCGCCCGCCCAGCACGTAGGACGGGCGGATCACCACGGGGTAGCCGACGCGCTCGGCGATCGCCTCCGCCTCCGCCGCCGAGCGCGCGGTGCCGTTCTCCGGCTGGCGCAGGCCGAGCCGTTGCAGCAGGACTTGGAACCGCTCCCGGTCCTCGGCGACGTCGATGGCGTCGGCGCTGGTGCCAAGGATCGGGATGCCGGCGGCGGACAGCGCCTGGCTCAGCTTGAGCGGCGTCTGCCCGCCGTATTGCACGATGCAGCCCAGGACCTCGCCCCGCTCCTGCTCCTTGCGGACGAGGGCAATCACTTCCTCCGCGGTCAGCGGCTCGAAGTACAGCCGGTCGGAGGTGTCGTAGTCGGTGCTGACCGTCTCCGGGTTGCAGTTGACCATGATCGTCTCGAACCCGGCGTCGCGCAGCGCGTAGGCGGCGTGCACGCAGCAATAGTCGAACTCGATGCCTTGGCCGATGCGGTTCGGCCCGCCGCCGAGGATCACGACCTTCTTGCGGTCGGTGGGCCGGCTCTCGCAGGAGGGCGCGCCGAAGCCACCCTCATAGGTCGAGTACATGTAGGGCGTCGCCGACGCGAACTCGGCGGCGCAGGTGTCGATGCGCTTGTATACCGGCTGCACGCCGAGCCGGGCGCGGTCGGCGGCCACCGCCTCCGCCGTGGCGCCGGTGAGTTCTGCCAGGCGGATGTCGGAGAAGCCCATCGCCTTCAACCGCCGCATCCCCGTGGCGTCGCCCGGCAGCCCGGCGGACGCCACGTCGCGCTCCGCCCGCACGATGCGCTCCAATTGGCGCAGGAACCACGGATCGAACTTGCAGGCGTCGTGGATGTCCTCGACTGACAGCCCCGCCCGCAGCGCCTGCGCCGCCATCAGCAGCCGGTCCGGGCGCGGCGTGGACAGCGCGGCGCGGAACGCATCGTGCCCGCCGTCGCCCGGCGCCTCCACTGCATCGAGGCCACTGAACCCCGTTTCCATGCTGCGCAGGCCCTTCTGCAAGGCTTCCGCGAAGCTGCGCCCGATGGCCATGGCCTCGCCGACCGACTTCATGCTGGTGGTCAGCAGGGCAGGGGTGCCGGGGAATTTTTCAAACGTGAACCGGGGGATCTTGACCACGACGTAGTCGATGGTCGGCTCGAAGCTCGCGGGCGTCGACCCGATGCGTTTGCCGTCGACAACGACGGACGTGATGTCGTTGGCCAGCTCGTCCAGCGTGTAGCCGACCGCGAGCTTGGCCGCGACCTTGGCGATGGGGAAGCCCGTCGCCTTGGACGCCAGCGCCGAGGAGCGCGACACCCGCGGGTTCATCTCGATCACGACCAGGCGCCCGTCTGCCGGGTTCACCGCGAACTGCACATTGGAGCCGCCGGTATCGACGCCGATCTTGCGCAGGCAGGCGATGCTGGCGTCACGCATCATCTGGTACTCTTTGTCGGTGAGCGTGAGCGCCGGGGCGACCGTCACGCTGTCCCCGGTGTGGACGCCCATGGGATCGACGTTCTCGATGGCGCAGACAATGATGCAGTTGTCGGCGCTGTCGCGCACGACCTCCATCTCGTACTCCTTCCAGCCGAGCACGCTTTCCTCGATCAGCACCTCGTCCGTGGGGCTGGCATCGAGGCCGGAGGCGACGATCTGCTCGAACTCCGCCCGGTTGTAGGCGATGCCGCCGCCGGTGCCGGCCAAGGTGAAGCTCGGGCGGATGACGGCGGGCAGCCCGGTCACAGCCAGCGCCTCGCGGGCTTCGGCCATGCTGTGGGCGATGGCGCTGCGCGGGCTTTCGAGGCCGATCTCGCTCATGGCGTCGCGGAACTTGAGCCGGTCCTCGGCCCGGTCGATCACGTCGGCCTTGGCGCCGATCAGCTCGACGCCGTGCCGGGCCAGCGCGCCGCTGGCGTGGAGCCGCATCGCCGTGTTGAGCGCTGTCTGCCCGCCCATGGTCGGCAGCAGCGCGTCCGGCTTCTCGCGGACGATGATCTTCTCGACGATGTCCGGCGTGATCGGCTCGATGTAGGTCGCGTCCGCGAGGCCCGGGTCGGTCATGATGGTGGCCGGGTTCGAGTTGACCAGGATCACGCGGTAGCCCTCGGCGCGGAGCGCCTTGCAGGCCTGGGCGCCAGAGTAGTCGAACTCGCAGGCCTGGCCGATGACGATGGGGCCGGCGCCGATGATGAGGATGGAATGAATGTCGGTGCGTTTGGGCATGGCTACCAACCAAGCCACTTTGCAATGTGCCCTACAACAACACCTATCAAAGCCCCAATTGTTTTATCAGGAATTTTTTCTTTCAAAAACTGAAAGATGCCTTTTTGTAGAAGCGCATTTGCAAGAGTTATGGCTCTGACAGATTCGTGTCCGACTGCCGCTTTTAGCCCACGCAATTCAGCCGCCACCGCACTCCGCTCGTTAGCAGGCAACTCAAACTCGTTATTGGTTTCAACATACGTTGCGATTTTGGATATAGTCTCTCTAACCTCATCCACGGAGGCAAAATAGGACTTCAAATCTACAAACGTATTTGCAGGAATGTGTTCTGAGCTAATTATGGGTGAGCTAACAGAATTTTCCCTTTTCGAGATTAGGTCATCGACAACTTCGGCGCCAATCGGCGTCAGCTCCCAATAATAGAAAATCTCATACTGATCGCCATCAGAACCTTGTTGAACAAAATCCTTCTCGATAAGCCACTTGAGACCGGCTCTTGCAATGCCAGGATTCACCCCGTGTTCCTTGAGCATCCCAATCTGACTATCTAGTAGGCGACCATTGCTTTGGTCAGACGCTGAGAAGAAGTCGTATAAACCAATAAGTAGCGTGATATACACGGGGGGAATCGTGTGAACCATCATTCAGATAACAGCCCGACAACGTTTTTTGGGAACCGGCCCAGTTTCGTGTGCGCCAGCGCGACCCAGGCGCAATTGAGGACAAAGCCGCGCCCATTCAGTACAGGAGGCGGCGTCTCGGCGTCGGGCACATAAGGTTTGCAGATCGGGTTCATTGGTCGAGTTTATCCAATCATCTGATGTTTGCCGTATAAACGGGTAAACCCTTTTTAATCGCTGTCCATCATCGCGACGAAGCGCCGGAACAGGTGTTGGCTGTCCGCCGGGCCGGGGCTGGCCTCGGGGTGGTACTGCACGCTGAACGCGGGCCGCCCATCGCAGGCGATGCCCTCGTTGCTGCCGTCGAACAGGCTGACGTGGGTGACGCGCACGCCGGGCGGCAGGCTGCTGTCCTCCACCGCGAAGCCGTGGTTTTGCGCGGTGATCTCGACGCGCCCAGTCGCCAGGTCCTTCACCGGCTGGTTCGCGCCGCGGTGGCCGCGGTCAAGCTTGAAGGTGCGCCCGCCCAAGGCCAAGGCGAGCAGTTGATGGCCCAGGCAGATGCCGAACAGCGGCACGCCGCGCTCCAAGACGCCTTGGATCGCCGGCACGGCGTAGGCGGCGGTCGCGGCTGGGTCGCCGGGACCGTTCGACAGGAACACGCCGTCAGGCGAATGGCGCAGGATGTCCTCGGCGCTCGCCGTCGCCGGCACCACCGTCACCCGGCACCCGGCGGCAGCCAGGCTGCGCAGGATGTTGCGCTTGGCGCCGTAATCCACGGCCACGACGTGGTGCCGGGGGGGCGGCGCGTCGTGGCGGTCCGGCCAGGCCCAGGTGCCTTCGGTCCATGTGTAGGTCTGGGTGCAGCTCACCTGCTTGGCGAGGTCCATGCCTTCCAGCCCCGGCCAGTCCCGCGCCTGCGCCTGCAGCGCCGGGAGGTCGAAGCGGCCGTCGGCGGGAAAGGCGACCACGCCATGCGGCGCGCCGGCGTCGCGGATGCGGATTGTCAGTGCCCGGGTATCGACGCCGGCGATGCCGGGCACGCCGCAGGAGCGCAGCCAGGCGTCGAGCGTCTGCGTTGCGCGCCAGTTGCTCGGCTCCGTCACGTCCTGCTGCACCACGAGGCCCAGGGCGGCGATCGTCGCCGCCTCCAGATCCTCGGGGTTGCAGCCGGTGTTGCCGATGTGCGGAAAGGTGAAGGTGATGATCTGGCCCGCGTAGGACGGGTCGGTCAGCGTTTCCTGGTAGCCGCTCATGCCGGTGTTGAAGCAGACCTCGCCGACGCGCCCGCCCCCGCCGGCGCCATGGGTATGCGCGCCGAAGCCGCGGCCCCAGAACACCGTGCCGTCTGCCAGCACAAGGGCGGCGGTGGCGCCGTCGGGCTTGGTCTCGGCGGTGACAGGGTCGGGCATGGGGGCCTCCTCCGTTGGGACGCCCGACAGGGCAGAAAGCGGCAGCCCGGTCGCGGCGATCACCGCGGCCCAATGCTTGCTGGGGATGGCACGGGATTGCCGCCACTTGCGGACTGCCTCGGTTCCCACGCCGGTGAGCCGGGCCGCCGCGTCGGGTCCGCCGAGCTGGTCGATGATATCGTCGATGCCGGCCATGGCAGCACGATATGGGAAAAAACTTACCAGGGCAACACGGGTCAGAAAGCGCCGGAGATTTTTTCCGGGCAAGCTTCTCCCTGGCAATTGTGCATTCTATATAAACATCTGCAACAGCACTGGATCGAAACGATGGGTTTGCGCGAGACGTTCAGCGACGGGCTGAAGGCATCGATGCGGGCGGGGAACGCCGCGCGCACCTCGACGCTGCGCATGATCCTGGCCCGTCTCAAAGACCTGGACATCGCCGCCCGGCCGAAGGGGGTCACGGCCATTCCCGACGACGAGGTGCTGTCGATGCTGCGTGGCATGGTGAAGTCCCGGCGTGAATCGGTCGAGCTCTACCAAAAGGGCAACCGGCCGGAGCTGGTCGCCAAGGAGGAGGCGGAGATCGCCGTGATCGAGGGGTTCCTGCCGCAGCAGATGGGTGATGCGGACCTGGCAGCGGCGGTCGATGCGGCGGTGGCGGCGACGGGCGCTGCCAACCCCAAGGACATGGGCCGGGTGATGGCGGCGCTGAAGTCGGCGCACGGCGCGGCGCTGGACATGGGCCGGGCCGGGCCGCTGGTGCGGGCGCGCTTGTCGCCCTGATGGCGCTGCCGCCGGCCTTTCTGGAGGAGCTGCGGGCGCGCACGCCGCTGACGGCGCTGATCGGGCGCCGGGTCAAGCTGTCGAAGTCCGGGCGCAACTGGAAAGGCTGCTGCCCCTTCCACGGCGAGAAGTCGCCGAGCTTCCACGTCTACGACGACCACTTCCACTGCTTCGGCTGCGGCGCGCATGGCGACGCCATCAGCTTCGTCATGCAGAGCGAGGGCGCGGCCTTCCCGGAAGCCGTGGAGCGGCTGGCGGGCGAGGCCGGGCTGGAGGTGCCGAAAGCATCGCCCCGCGCCGTGGAGGCCGAGCGGCAGCGCCTTGATCTGCATGGCGTGCTGGACCTGGCGCAGGCAAGCTTCGCCCGGCGCCTGCATGAGGCGGAGGGTGCTGCGGCGCTCAACTACCTGCGCCGCCGCGGCCTGTCGCCCGAAACGGTCGCGCGGTTCGGCCTAGGCTGGAGCGGCGATGGGCGGGGCGCGCTCACGGCCGAGCTGGGGCGCTCCGGCGTCGAACCCGCCCGGATGCTGGAGGCCGGGCTGCTGCGGGAGGCCGAGGACGGGGGACTGCGCGAGCTTTATTGGAACCGCGTCACCTTCCCGATCCGTGACCGCCGCGGGCGGCTGGTGAGCTTCGGCGGGCGCACGCTGGGCGACGCCAAGCCGAAATACATCAACGGGCCGGAAAGCCCCGTGTTCTCCAAGAAGCGTAACCTTTACGCGCTCGACCTGGCGCGCGCCGGGGTGCGGGCCGGGCAGCGGCTGGTGGTGGCCGAGGGCTACATGGACGTGATCGCGCTGCACCAGGCGGGGTTCGGGGCCGCGGTGGCGCCGCTCGGCACCGCGCTGACCGAGGAGCAGTTGGAAGAGCTGTGGCGCCTCTCGCCCGAGCCGGTGCTGTGCTTCGACGGCGACGCCGCCGGCGCCCGCGCCGCCGCCCGGGCCGCCGAGCTGTGCCTGCCGCTGCGGACGCCTGAGCGCACCCGGCGCCGGGCGGCGCTGCCGGGCGGCGAGGACCCCGACACGCTGATCCAGAAGCGCGGCCCGGCGGCGTTCCAGGCGGTGCTGGACGGGGCGCGCCCGCTGTCAGAGGCGCTGTTCGAGTTCGTGCGCGAGCAGGGCGGCGGCGACACGCCGGAGCAGCGGGCGGCGCTGCGCGCCCGGCTGGTCGCGGCGGCGGGACGCATCGCCGACCGCTCGCTCGCCGCCGAGTACCGCGGCGCCCTGCTGGACCGGTTCTACGCCAGCCGCAAGCGCACCGGGACCGCGCCGCCCAAGACCCGGC